>JBKPAK010000056.1:0-22495 GCA_046726415.1 Candidatus Methylomirabilota bacterium | reverse complement strand
CGAGCCAATCCACGGGCTGCTGGAGCACATCTCATCGCTGAGCCAGGGGGAGCGGCTGTGGTTCGAGCAGGGGATCGTCGCCGGCGACACGGTGCTGATCCCGCACGAGGCGCTCAGCGACACGCCGGCCTTCCTGACGGTGCCGCGGCTGATGCGTCGGTTCCAGTGCACGGCGCGCGAGGCCGCCGGCCTTGCCGAGTTGTTCTTGGCACTCGACGTCGGGCGCGACATCGTCGCTTACTACGAGGCGGAGGCGCGCCGGTCGGGCGTGGCGGCGGTCGTCGAGGATCTCGTGCATCTGGTCGCCAGTCTCGAACTCGAAGTAGGCTGCCCTGACAGCGATGCACTAGCCGACGCGGAATTCCTCGGCGAGTGGGCGGAGCACGTCGCAGAGGATGGGCATCTTGCCGCGTTGCCTGTGCAGAATGAGGGCGCGGACGGCGCCCTGCTCGCGTGGCATGCCCTCGGTTCCGTGCAGGCGCAGACGGCGGTGTGCGCGGACTGCGCTGCACCGTACTGTCCTGACGACGAGGCGGTGGAGTTACCCCGGTGCCGTGCGTGCGGTGCACGCGACGAGTAGGAGGCCCGGCAGGGGGCCAGCTTCGGGGCACTCATAGTCACGATCGAGCGGCTGCCCTTCGCTCACCGACCTCGCCGCGCTCGGCAAGCGACTCTACGCCCTCGTGTTGCCGCACGACCAGGCCGGAGTCGCCTGGACACACTACCAACTCCGCAAGGCGGCGCTCGAGGCGGCGGTCGCGCTGGGCGCCGCCGCGCGCGCCCTGGTCGTCCGCATCGAGGCAGCGTCGGAGCGCGCGTTACCGCGGCTGGGTGCTGAGATCTACCGCACGCAGCGGGCGGGCGCGGCGATCACGCCGGCGGAGTGGCGGCGGGTGTGGCGGGCCTACCGGGCGCGGCGGCCGCGCGCCGCTATCGGCCGCGAGGGACCCCCTGATTTCGCAAAGGTGGCGGAGTCCGACAGGGAGTCCTGGCGCTCTGACCGAGACTGGCCTGCGGCACACGCGCCGCTTCCCACAGGTTCGCCCGCAGTCATGAAGCGCCTCCTCGCCGCACATACCGGGGGACTACGTGATCAGCCCGGCTGGACCCTCACAACAAGCCCCTGAGAACCTCCAGCATAATAGACCGCGCCCGGTCCTCGTCGAAGGGTTCTGCTCTCTTGCCTATGGCGGCGGCGTACCGCTTCTCCCGATCTGTGTTCTGCGAGGAGATGAAGAACTCCCGGCTCACCTCGACACCCGCGAGGTTCACCTACTCGACGGTGTCATCGTCGATTGACAGCGTCCCCCCTCCCACGAGCAGGTGTTGCGACGACAAGGGGAACACGACCGCGCGATACGCTTGGCCAATGTGAAAAAGGGGCACGATAGCGGTCCCATCGACGGGGACGGCGAGTGGCCCCGCGTCTCCAAGGATCAGGGGCGCCAAGACGGCGTGAACGGTCCAGTCGAGTTGCATGGGGTCGGGCCGCGGTACACCGATGACCTGCGACAGGGCCGAGATGTGGGAGGCCGTCACCGCCCTTTCCGGATCGTGCTGTTCACGCATCCTTGCCAGGACCCGATCGCCGAGCCCCGAGGCTAGGGCTCTTTCGAGCATCTTCCGCCTTATACCGCGCCTTATGCTGGCGAGCTGGACTCTCCAAGCCGAATCCTCTTCGATTGTCTTGATCATCAGGTCGACCAGCTCGCCACAACCGCGTCGGGTTCCAAGCATCCAAGCGGTCGAACGATAGGCCTGATCGCCTACCTCGACCAGCGTCCTTCGCAGGTTCCGGCTACGAGCGTTCAGCGTCGTAACCAGCTCGACGATGGCCGGCGATCACACCAGACAGACACGCTTCCTGCACCGCGGCGCCTTGAACCTCCGACTCGCGTCGCGTCAGCGCCGGGTCAGCGCCCCGTAGAACCCGCTCACGGTGGCGACGTTCCGAATGTTCGGCTCGCTGACCTTGCTCGGTTGGTCACGACGGAACAGAAACACCTGATGCCTTCCTCGGGTGATGCGGCTGGCGAAACCTCTCAGGATGAACTGCGGGATGTAGTGATCGTTATCGGGCATGCTCGCGTCAGTCTAGCGCCGATGACCCTATGACACGCGATTGCCGCCAGACGGCCCCTGCTCAGCTCTCGTACATGACGAGTGAGGAAGAAGACGCGGCGCCCATCGTCCCACGTCAGGCTCGCCCTCCTTCTGCGCTCCGAGGTCACCCCCGGTAGGGCACGGCACCGAAAACAATGCATCGCGAAGCGCGCCGGCGACCGCATCATCGGCAGCGCTCCCCGGCGGTCCCTCCGGCGTCGCCAACCGCGCCGCCCTCGAGCGCGAGATCGACCGTCGCGCAACCCGCGATCGAGCCCACCAGCCAGGAATCTGATCTCGTCTGGTCCTCTCGGTGACCACACCGAAAGGGGGATGCCACATGCCGCAGTCGCTCGAAGAGCTGGTGAGGTTCGACGTGATCCCGCTGGTGCGCACGGCCCTGAAGGAGACGGCCGAGCTTACCGGCGCCGTCCAGGTCCTGACCCAGCGGGTCGAGGAACTGACGACGGAGCTGGTGGAGGGCGAGGTCAAGGAGCTGCGCCGTCTCGTCGCCGCCGCGCTCCGCACTCGCGAGACCGTCCAGGAAGGAGGCAGGTCATGAACCGAGCGCTTCTGGAGAAGCCGTTCGACCCCGAGCAAATCCGCCGGCGCCAGGGCCGGAACGGAATGCTGGGCTACGTGAAGGGCCACAGCGTGATCCAGCGGCTGAACGACGCGCTGGACGGGGGGTGGTCCTTCGAGATCACCCACCATGAGGTTAGGGAGGACGAGGTCATCGTCCTCGGGAAGCTCACGGCCGAGAGCATCGCGAAGATGAGCTTCGGCGCGAGCCAAGTCACCCGTGAGAAGAGCACAGGCCAGCCGGTCTCGCTTGGCGATGACCTTAAGTCGGCAGCGACCGATTGCCTCAAGAAATGCGCTACGTTCCTCGGCGTCGGACTCCATCTCTACGCTGAGAAGCCGTTGGCCGGCCACGCGCCACGGCCTGGCCACTCCGGCAACGGCCGGCCGCCAGCCCCGGAGCGACCGGTCGCTGCTGCCACTCCTGCCGGGCCAAGCCCGACTAACGGCCACCGGCCGGAGCAGGCCACCGAGCGGCAGCTCTACACGATCCTCAAGATTGGCCGCGCCCGGGGGCTCGGCCCAGCCGACGTCGAGGGGATGAGCACGCGAGCCTTCGGGCGGAAGCCCGGCCAGCTCACCCGCGGCGAGGCCTCGAACCTGATCAAGGAACTGACGAACCTCAGGCGCCAGACCGCCTGAGCCGCGCCGTCCAGCTACTCACACACCTGCCACGGGGAGGGAGCACGAGCTCTCTCCCCCGTGCCGTTTCTGCAAGGAGTCCACCATGACGACGACCGTCATCACCATCGCACCGGGCACCAGGGCCACGAAGCGCAGCGAGCACGTGAGCTTCACGCAGCTCGATCAGTACCTCCGCTGTCCGGCGAGGTACCGGTTCATCTACATCGACCACCTGGAGCCGGACTTCGCGCCGGCCTCCCGGGCGTTCGGCTCGGGGATCCACGCCGCCGCGGCCTACTTCTTCCGTGGGGTAGCGCAGGGGGAACCGCCGGGGGTCGAGGACGTGCAAGGCGACTTCGAGGCCCTGTGGAACCTCGAGACGCAGGCCCAGCCCCTCCGGTTCGGGGAGAAGGAGACGAAGGAGAGCCTCCGCGACCTCGTCATGCGGATGCTCGCTGTTCTCCACCGCGAGTTCGACCCAAGAACCCAGGTGCTCGCGGTCGAAGAGCCCTTCCGGGTTCCGCTGGTCGACTCCGACACGGGTGAGGTCCTGGACCGCGACCTCGTGGGCACGGTGGACCTCTTGGAGCGCGACGCCCGGCGCGGGTTGGTCGTCGTCGATCTCAAGACCTCGGCACGCAAGTACTCCGATCTTCAAGTGGAGGCCTCGCTACAGCTTTCGATCTACAGCTACGCGATGTCCCTCGGCCCGCACGCCGGCAGGGAGGATCTCCAGCTTCGCTTCGACGTGCTGACCAAGACGAAGCAGCCGGAGTTGCACCGGCACTGGACGACACGCGACCGGGCGGCCAACGTCCGACTCTACCGGCTGGCGTCAGAGGTGCTACGGGCGATCGAGGCTGGCGCCTTCCACCCGATCGTGGGGTGGCAGTGCAAGGACTGTCCATTCCGGAGCAAGTGCTGGGCGTGGGGCTGAGGCGAGCCGACGGACCGCCCGCTCCCTTGGTCAAGCGGCTCCTCCAATAGGAGGCGCAGGGAGCCGGACGCGGACGCGCTCAGAGTCCGGCTCCTGTCGCAGCAAACAATCCACGACTCAGGAGTAGACGTATGCAGAGCACCCATGATGGAATGACGATCGCGCAACGGCGCCTGCTGCAGGTCTGGCTCGATGCCCACGGGTGGAGTGAACAGTACGTGGAGGCAAATGGCGAGCTGCCGATGCCGGGCTACCAGTGGGAAGACGAGCTGGACGGCCGAGATCACGACGGCCGACTCGACACGATGCCGTCCGTCGACGGGCTGTTCGATCCACCGGAGGAGTAGTGCTGCGCATCCTGCACGGTCAGGACGCGGACTCGTTCAAGAAGCACGCTCCAGCGAGATCGGCGACGTGATCCGGAAGTTTCAGAAAGGTCACCTCTGAGGTGGCGGAGCGGGCCGAGCGTCGGAAGGGAATGTACGATGCGCTACACTCCGAAATCTCAGCCATGCACCGCTCATTGTAGCCAGGTTCCTATCGATATCGACGGGCCGCCGGCGGCTGCTTTGCTCGCCCGCGAGCGACACGTGCGGACCGGATCGCCTATCAGCTAAGATCCGGGGAATGCCGGACCAACCGGAACCGATCGCGCCCGATAGCTGCGCCATCGATCGAGACGCGCCCCGCTGGCTTCTGCCGGCCCTGGCGATCGCCTCACTCCGCGACGACGTCCCGGAGCGCCGCATGCTGTGTGCCTGGCTCGACTCCCGGTCCGGCGCGAGCGAAGTCATCACTGCGATGACGGACTACGGCTACAACGTGCGCCTCAGTCAATCCCCGTTCGGTTGGCGGGCTGAATTCTGCCGCTCGCACGTGAGTCCCCTCTGGAGGTGGATCGGACGGGGCCACGACACCACCACGACCGGACGGGGGATTCGGTTTGCGACGCTGGATACGCTCAGGCGGTGCGAAACTGGCCAGCCGTGAAGAAGCCGCGCCGAACGGCTGTCCCGCCGGCCGCCTCTCCCTAGCAGCCTCTGGGCGTGGGCACGCCTGAGACCATCGCTAGGCGCGCGGTCGCCCGCAAACCCATGATCCGCAATCGGGTGCGGCTGGTGGTCACGCTCGTCTTGGTGCGTGAGCGGGCCGAACGGCTGACGGCTCGGGCTCTCCGCGAAGGGAAGAACCTGGGGGCGCTCGTGGCAGAGATCCTCGAGACGGAGGATCGGCGTCGCTGACAAGAATGAACGGACCATGGGCTGGCCAACTCGATGAAGTTCTTCTGAAGGGGTTCCACGTACTCCTCGGCGAGGATGACACGGACTCCCGTGCGGTGCTCAACGAGATGTTCAGCTTCTGCGGCGCGTTCGTCACCGTCGCCGCATCTACGGCAAGTGCCTTGGCCTCTCTCGAGCGGATCGTTCCCGACGTCAGCCTCAGCGATGTCTCCCTGCCGGGCGAGGATGCATATGCCTTTATGGACCACGCCCGGACCATATCGTCGGCGAGCTACGTGCGAGCGATCGCCGCGAGCGGCTATCCTGCCGAGGAAGAGCTCATCCGGGCTCGCCTTGCAGGATTTCAGACCTACCTCGAAAAGCCCTCAATCTCGAGGAGCTGTGTGTCCGGCCTGGGCGGCCAGATCAGAAACGCTTCAGCACGAGAGCGGACAAGCTGCCGCCAATGCCGTGAGCATTGATGAGCACGTTGTTGACGACAGAGTGGCGTGCGTGGTTCGGGACGTAGTCGAGGTCGCAGTCGGGATCCCGTACATCCTGATTGATGGTCGGCGGGAGAACATGGTCTCGCATGCTGAGGCACGCGGAGATGACCTGGAACGCGCCGCTCGCCGAGATGGCCTGGCCGATCATCGACTTGATGGAGGTGATCGGAATCTGATAGGCCCTATCTCCAAAGGCAGCCTTGAAGGCGTTGGTGTCGCAGACGTCGTAGTCGGGCAGGGCGCTGCCGTGGGCGTTGATGTAGTCGATGTCCGAGCCGTGAATCCCCGCTCTCGATACCGCCTGATCGATGACGGTGGCCAGGAGGGCGCCATCGAGGTCACTGTCCCTCATGTCTGAGGCTTCGTTCGCCGTCGCATGGCCTCCGACCTCGGCATAAATCGGTGCACCGCGGCTCACGGCACCGTCCAGATCCTCGGGCACGATGGCCCCGCCGCCTTCCCCCAAGACGAGGCCGTCGCGATCACGATCATACGGACGAGAAGCAAGCGTCGGAGCGTCGTTCCTTGTCGAGAGGAGCTTGAGGGCTGAGAATGTACTCACGACCATGGGCGAGATGGGCGCCTCACAGGCCCCGGCGATGACGATGTCCGACAGACCAGAAGAGATCTGGGCGTGGCCGAGGCCGATGACGTCAAGGCCTGTGCAGCAGTTCGACGAGATTGTGAAGGACGGCCCTGTAATGCCGAGCTCGATGGCCACGTGACTGGTCGCAGCATGAGGAGGACATTCGGTCACACGGTTCCAGCGGTCCGTTGACAGGCTCAGGTCCCCGTGCTAGCAGTACCCGCAGATTTCGTCAGCCCACGCTCCGATGGTTGGGGCGCGAGGTGTCGATGCTCTCGACTATGCGTCCCTCCCTAGCCCCGACGGCCCTCATGGCCGACCACGATCTCGAGCTGAAGCGCGTCACGAAGCGTTTCGGCGCGTTCGTCGCGGTGCGGGACGTCTCGCTCGTGGTTGAGCCGGGCCAGTTCGTGTGCCTCCTCGGCCCGTCGGGCTGCGGGAAGACGACGACGCTCCGCCTCATCGCGGGCCTCGAGGAGGCGGACGAAGGGGAGATCTGGATCGCCGGCCGGCCGGTGAACGACACGCCACCCTGGCAGCGGGACATTGCGATGATGTTCCAGGACTTCGCGCTCTTTCCCCATATGACGGTCGCGCGCCAGGTGGGCTTCGGCCTGGAGATGCTCCACCGCCCGAAGGACGAGATCCGGCACCGTGTGCAGGAGATCCTGGCGACCTTCGAGATCGGCCAGCTCGCCGAGCGCAAGCCCGACACGCTGTCGGGCGGGCAGAAGCAGCGGGTCGCCCTCGCGCGGGCGCTGGTCACCGAGCCCGGGATCCTGCTCCTCGACGAGCCGATCGTGTCGCTCGACTTCAGCCTCCGCGAGGCGGTCATGCTCGAGCTGAAGGACGTCCAGCGCCGCCTGGGGATCTCGTTCATCTGGGTCACCCACGACCAGAACGAGGCGTTCTCGCTCGGTGACAAGGTGGTGGTGATGAACCACGCCCGGATCGAGCAGGTGGGACGGCCGGAGGAGATCTTCGAGTGCCCGCGCACGCGCTTCGTGGCAACCTTCGTCCAGGGCCATAACGTCTTCGACGGCGTGGCGGAGGGAGTCGACGGCGACCGCGTCCGCGTCCGGACGGGCGTCGGCAGCTTCGCCGTGCCGGCGCGGGACGGGCCGCCCCCGGTGCCGGCGACGCGCGTGTCCTTCTCGGTCCGCGCCGAGGTCCTGACCGACCAACCCGGCCCGGAGCACGCGAACCGCGTGCGCGCCACGTGCCACGCGGTCGAGTTTCTGGGGTCGATCCGTCGCTATGACATGCGGCTGGATGACGGGATCACGCTGAAGTACGAGCTGTTCGCGGCCTCGAGGGCACGGATCGGCGAAGGGGAGCACGTCACGCTCGGCTGGCGTCCGGAGGACGGCGTCCTCCATCTCCCCGAGGACGGAACGCCGTGAGCACGCTGCGCGCGCGCTCGCCCGTGAGCTACGTGCTGGCGCTGCCGGCCGCCTTCTGGATGCTGGGGGCCCTCATCGTCCCCACCGTGTTCATCGTCTGGGTATCGTTCTGGGCCACGCGAACCTTTTCGCTCGCGAGCCCGCTGGGGCTGGTCAACTACGTCAAGTTCATCAACAGCCCCACGTACGTGAAGCTCCTCGTCGATACCGTCCAGCAGGCGCTCGTGCTGATGGCGATCACGCTGCCGCTCGGGTACTGCATCGCCTACTTCGTGGTCGTCAAGGAGCGCCGCCCGCAGCTCCAGCTCGGGCTCCTCCTCGTGCTCGTGATCCCGTTCTGGACGAGCGCCCTCATCCGCACGATCGCCTGGATCCCGTTCCTCGGTGTCACCGGCGTCATCAACCAGGGGCTGCTCTTCCTGGGCGTCGTCGACCAGCCGGTGAGCGTGTTCCTCTACTCGCGGACCGGCATCACGCTGGCGCAGGTGTCGTTCTACACGCTGCTCGCGACCGGGCCGGTCGTGTACACACTCCGCAACGTGCCGCCCTCGCTGCGCGAGGCCGCCCAGTGCCTGAAGGCCACGCCGCTCCGCGTGTTCTGGCGGATTACCTTCCCGCTCACGCTGCCTGGCGTGGTCATCGGCCAGATCCTCGTGTTCCTCAACGTAATGGCCGACTTCGCGACGGCCTCGGCTATCGGCGGCAACAAGCACGCGTTCCTCGGCAACCTCGTCATCCTGCTGTACGATTCGGGCCAGCTCCCGTTCGCCTCGGTGATCGCGGTGCTGCTCATGCTCGGCATGCTCGGCGGGGTGGCGATGCTCCTGAAGATGGTCGACATCCGGCGCCTGGGGCTCACGTGATCCACTGGCGGACGCGGCAGCGGCTGGTGACGGGCGCCCTCGGGGCGGTCACCGTCCTTTTCCTCGTCTACCAGTGGTTCCCCATGCTGGTGATGGCGCTCCTGTCCTTCACCGGGCCGGATGGCGGCCCGACCTTCCCGATGCGCGGCGTCTCGCTCCACTGGTACCGCGAACTGGCGCGCGTCCAGATGGTGGACGACTTCAAGCCGCCGATGCTCCGCTCGCTCGTGCTCGCGCTCGCCTGCTCCGCGACGACGGCGGCCCTGGCGCTCGCCGCGGCCCAGGCCATCCGCGCTCGCTTCCGCGGCAGCGGCCTCTTCTTCTACCTGGTCCTGCTCGGCATCATGGCCCCGGGCCTCCTCGTCGGGTTTGGCGTCGCCGTGGTGGCGCGACTCCTCGGGATCCCGCTCGCCTGGTACACGACGACCTTCGCCGTGCACGTCGTCTGGACGCTGCCGTTCGGCTTCCTCACCCTGCTGGCGGCCTTCAACCGCTTCGACGCCAGGCTCGAGGAGGCGGCCCTGACGCTCGGCGCTAACCGCTGGAGGACGTTCTGGCGGGTCACCTTCCCGCTGGTGCTGCCCGGGGTGATCGGCGCCGGCCTCTTCGGGTTCACGCTCTCCTACGACGAGTTCGCGCGGAGCCTGTTCTCCACCGGCTCCGAGCAGACGCTGCCGCTCGTGGTCTTCGCGCAGTTTGATCGGCAGCTTCAGCCGACACTGTACGCGATCGGCACGGTGACCACCGTCTTCTCGCTGGCGGCGGTCGCCCTCTTCAGCGTTTTTTTCCGGACCGTCCAGCACCGGACGCGCACGCGCCGGGCGGACGCCGCCTGACGGGAGTTGGCAAGGACAGCACGCTCGCTCGAAAACCCGGAACAGCGAGAGAGGAGATGCGGTTCATGAGCACGACGCGGAGAGAAGTGTTGAAGCAGGGCGCCCTGGCCGCCGGCGCGATGGCTCTCGGTGGCCCGATCCCCCCGGGGTTCGCGCAGGTGAAGGAGCTGAACGTGGTCGGGGCCACGTTCAACCTGCGTGACGTCATCCTCCAGGAGTTCACCCGGCGCACCGGCATCACCGTGAAGCCGTGGCTCAACCCGTCGGCGCAGGCGCGGGCCGATCGGCTGCGGGTCGCCCCCGTCGACACCCTCGAGTCCGGCATGGACTTCGTGAAGTACTCGTGGGACGAGAAGCTGATCGCGCCCATCGATCTCTCGCGCGTCCCCAACTGGAAGCGGGCGCCCCGCCTGTTCTGGGAAGGACAGGCGTCGCCGTCCTCGCCGGCGGGGTTCGGGGACAACCCCGGGCGCATGATGTACGTGGACAAGGAGAAGACCAAGGCGAAGTACATCCCATACATGTACCAGTTCGACTCTGTCGGCTATAACCCCGACCGGGTTCCGGCCAGGAACAACGTCCTGTCGTGGGGCGAGCTCTTCAACCCGAAGTGGCGCGGGAAGGCGGCGCTCTACGGCATCGACTGGCTCGGCATGCTCGACGCGGCGCTGGGCATGCACGCGCTCGGCCTGCTGAAGGCCCAGGACCTGACCAACCTGACCGAGAAGGAAGTGGACACCGTGATCCTGTTTCTCAAGGAGAAGAAGAAGGAGGGGCACTTCCGCGCCCTCTGGAAGGCCTTCGGCGAGCTGGTGAACCTGATGGCCGCGCAGGAGGTGTGGATCGCGGACGCCTGGTGGCCGGTTGTCGTGGAGGTCCGGAGGAAGGGCGTGCCCTGTCGCTATGCGGAGGCCGTCGAGGGCTACCGCGCGTGGGCGGTCGGCTCCTGCCTGAGCACATCGGCGAAGAACGTCGAGGGCGCCTACGAGTGGTTCAACTTCTGGCTGGAAGGGTTTGCGGGGGCGCGCCAGTCGGAGCTCGGCTTCTACTCGCCCGTGGACACCTATGAGAAGTACCTGAAGCCCGAGCAGGTGCGCGAGTGGTACGGCGGCGTCGGGCGCGACGGCGGCTCGGTCGCCGACCGCAACTCGAAGATCTTCGTGTGGAACACGAAGCCCAAGAACCAGGAGTACTACACAGACAAGTGGAACGAGTTCCTAGCGAGCTGAGCTCCACGACGCTCGCGGCGACATTGGCAGGGCCGGCGTGGGCGCAGCAATCGGTGACGCTGGTGGCGGCGGTCGGGGCCAACCTCAACCACCTGCCGAGCTTCGTGGGCGTGGAGAAGGGATCTTCCCTCAAGCATGGGATCGACTTGAAGCTCAAGTCCTACGAGCGCAAGAGCCGATGAGAACGCGGTCGACGCGGATGTCGGTGAGCAGGGCCCCCGGCACGAGCCCCACGTAGGCCAGCATGCGCTCCACGGCCGCCCGGCGCGCGGCGTCGGCCACCGCCGTCGGGTCGGGGGATGCGCCCGTTGATGGGAAGCGCCTCCTGCGGGCGCGTCCCCCAGGTCAGCGTGGGCGCCAGCGCGGCCGCGTCGAGCGCGACCTCCCTGTCAAAGACGGCGCCGGGGTCGGACGGGAGCGTCCGCCAGTAGGCGAGGGCGCGTCCCCAGAGGTCGACGGTCGGGGCGTAGGGCCGCCCCTCCAGGTAGGCGAACGTGGTCTCGTCGGGCGCCACCATCCCCGCGCGGGCGCCCGCCTCGATGGACATTTTGCAGACGGTCATCCGCTCGTCCATGGTTATGCTGGCGATGCTCGAGCCCCCGTACTCGACGGCATGGCCGGTCCGCCGGCCGCGCCGATCCGCGCGATGATTGCCAGGATCACGTCCTTGGCGGTCACGCCGAAGGGCCGCGCGCCGTCCACGGTGACGCGCATAACCTTGGGCCTGCGCTGCCACAGGCACTTGCGCGGCCATGACGTGCTCGACCTCGGACGACCCGATCCCGAAGGCCAGCGCCCCAAAGGCTCCGTGGGTCGAGGTGTGGGAGTCGCCGCAGACCAAGGTGATCCCGGGCTGGGTCACTCCCTGCTCCGGCCCGATGATGTGGACGATGCCGCGACACGGGTCGCCGACCGGGAAGTTCGTGATGCCGAGGCGCCTCGTGCTTTCGGCGAGGCGCTCAACCATGGCGGATCTCCGGGTCCGCACGCGGCGTCGGCCGGGCTGGTCGAGGTGTAGTGGTCGGCAGTCGCCACCGAGGCGCCGGGCCGCCGCAGCCGCCGGCCGGCGCGCTCCAGCCGCTCGAAGGCCGCCCCCGCCCCTTCGTGGAGCAGGTGCCGATCGATGTAGAGCAGGCTCCAGTCGCCGGGCCCGGCCGCGACCACATGCCGGTTCCAGATCTTCTCGAACATGGTCCGAGGTGCGCTCACGTGTACCTCCTTCCCGAGAGGGCCCGCCGCCCTATCGCGGCTCAGTGCCACGAGGGCTGGTAACCCACCGAGTCCTCATACTTGTCCATCTCGTCGGACGATCTTCCGATCGAGATGCGGGGGCTGCGCTTGCAACACGCCCGTGGCATAATCGCGGCCGCCTGGGCGCCCGAGGCCGGCAATCCACCCGGATCGACCGGAACATCAAGCCGCTCGCGGGCTACAGGCATGCTTCTCAACATTCTATCGACGACGACAGGCCGGGTGAGGCGACACACCGGCGAGGACCCCGTCGCGAGCAGGCAGTACTGTCGACCACGGCAGTTCGTGTACCACCGACAAGTGGAACGAGTTCCTGACGAGTTGAACCAGGAGGGGGGAGGGACTGCGATGGAGCTCTCGAACAAGACCGCCCGCCACCTCTACGAGGAGGTCAAGGCCCGGCCGACCCGGCCGCGCTTCGGCTTCGGCGTTAAGCCCGCGCTCGTGAACGTCGACCTCCAGAAGGCCTACACTGGCGTGGGCGAGTTCGTCACCGCCTACGAGACCGACCCCCGGCAGCTCAAGTACGTGAACGAGCTCGCAGCGCTCTGCCGCGAGCACGGTCTCCCCGTGGTGTGGACCTACGTCGCCTACATGGACTCGGGCGAGGACTGCGGCGTCTGGGGGACGCGGACCAACACGCCGGACTCGCTCCAGAACATCAAGGTCGGGTCGCGCCGCGCCGAGCTGGACGACCGGCTGGTCGTGGACCGGAAGCGCGACGTGATCATCAACAAGCGAATGGCCTCGGCATTTTTCGAGACCCACCTGGCGTCGCTCCTGGTCTGGCACAAGGTGGACACCGTGATCGTCACCGGCGGCTCGACGTCCGGCTGCGTGCGGGCGACGGTGGTGGACAGCCTCTCCCACGGCTACCGGCCGATCGTTCCCGAGGAGTGCGTGGCCGACAAGCACGAGAGCCCGCACTTCGCGAACCTCTACGACATGGCGCTGAAGTACGCCGACGTCGTCCCGGTGGCGGAGGTGATCGACTCCTTGCGCAAGTACCGGCGGCCGGAGTAGGGCATGGCCAAGGCCGACCCCGAGCTCTACGACTACTTCCCCTACGTCGACCGCCCGAAGATCGTCTGGCCTGGCGGCGCGCGCCTGGCGTTCTGGTGCGCGCCCAACATCGAGTTCTACGAGCTTCAGCCCCCGCCGAACCCCGGCCGCACTGCGTGGCTCCGCCCGATCCCCGACGTGCTGAACTACAGTGGGCGCGACTACGGTAACCGCTCCGGCGTCTGGCGAATGATGGACGTGATGAACCGCCATGGCGTGCGTGGCAGCGTGTCTCTGAACGTCGCCCTCTGCGACCACTTCCCCGACATCATCGCCGCCTGCGTCGAGCGCAACTGGGAGCTGTTCTCCCACGGCGTCTACAACACCCGCTACACGTACGGGATGGACGAGGACCAGGAGCTGGCGATGATCCGCGACGTCAAGGCCACCATCAAGAAGTACTCGGGCCAGGATCTGGCAGGGTGGCTTGCGCCCGCCCTGACCAACACCGAGCGCACCATGGACCTCCTGGCGGAGGAGGGCGTCAAGTACACCCTTGACCTCTTTCACGACGACCAGCCGCTGCCGGTGAAGGTCGCGCGGGGACGGCTCATCAGCCTCCCGTACTCGCTTGAGATCAACGACTTCACCGTCCTCTACCAGGGGGCCGCCACGCCGAGCCAGTACGTCCGGATGGTGCGGGCGCAGTTCGACCGGCTCTACGCGGAAGGGGCCGACTCGGGCACCGTCATGTGCCTGCCGCTCCATCCCTACCTGATCGGCCAGCCCCACCGCGTGGACGCGCTCGCCGAGATGCTGGACTACGTCACGGGCCACGCCGACGTGTGGGTGACGACCGCCCGCGAGATCGCTGAGCACTACGACGCGAATTATTGCGACACGTTTGCCGCGGCCATTGCCGCGCGGCGCGGAGGCGGCCGATGACCCTGCCCGCAGACTACCTCGTCTATCCATACCGCCGGCCCGGCATGGACCACGACCGCTACGCCTGCTCGAACCTGTTCAAGCGGAAGCCGGTCGAGTGGCCGGGCAGGGCGCGGGTGGCCCCCTGGATCGTGCCTGCGCTGGAGTTCTTCCCGCTCGACATGGCGGGCAAGCCGTTCACCGCGCCGGGCGGGATGGGGCGCGGCTACCCCGACTACTGGAACTACACGCTGCGCGACTACGGCAACCGCGTGGGTGTCTTCCGGATCTTCAAGGCGCTCGACGCTCGCGGGCTCAAGGCGTCCGTCGCCGTCAACTCGCGTGTGGCCGAGCGCTACCCGTTCCTGGTCGACGAGGTCACCCGGCGCGATTGGGAGATCGTCGGCCACGGCGTGGACATGGGGCGGCTCCACTACGGCGGGCAGCCCATCGACGAGGAGCGCGAGCTCGTGCAGAGCGCGCTCTCGGCGCTCCGCACGCTCTCGAATCAGCAGGTGACGGGCTGGCTCTCGCCGGCTTACTCGGAGTCCATGAACACGCTCGACCTGATCGCAGCCGAAGGCGTGCGCTATGTGTGCGACTGGGTGATGGACGACCTGCCGGTTCCGGTCCGAACGTCGAGCGGCCAGATCCACGCGCTGCCGCACGCCTGGGAGGTGAGCGATCTCCAGCTCGTCCTGAACTACCGGCACGATGCCGCCGAGTTCGCCGAGCAGGTCTGCGACTACTTCCGCGTGATCTACCGCGAGGCCGAGAGATCGGGCGGGCGCATCATGGCGCTGTCGCTCCATCCCTGGCTCATCGGCGTCCCCCACCGGATCCGCGCGCTCGAGGCGATCCTCGACCACATCACCCGCCTCGCGGGCGTTTGGTCGGCGACGGGAGCCGAGATCCTCGACGCGTTCGCGGCTCAGCAGTGAGCGGCGGTCGGCAGCGGCGCACGCCTGCTCGGCAATCGCGCAGACCGACCTCCCCGCCGACCCGCGAGTGATAGTCGGTCCTACCGTTCCGCCGCCGCCCGCAGACTCTCGTCCCTGACCAGGGCCAGCACCTGACGCTTCAGCACGTCGCCGACACGCGCATGTACCCGAGGAGCCCAGCCCCGACCATCCGATATTCCGCGCAAACCCGAATCCGCCCCTGCCGGCGGCTATTTCTTCCGCACCTCCCGCTGGAACACGTCGAGACAACGGGCCTAGGCGTAGATGAACTCGTCGCTCGTCAGTGTTTCCGGATGGCGCGGCCGCGGGTCCGTCAAGAAACGCGTGGGCAGCCCGGGAAGAACACTCGCTGGCGGCGCCGCCTCAAGCGGCGCTTCCGCCTCACGTGGGAGCGCCGCGAAGCCGAGATCGCCTACGATGCCCGGACCGATGGCCTCTTCCCCCTCCTGACGAACGATCCCGCCCTTACCGCTGTCGCCATCCTCGACGCCTACAAGAGCATCAGCCGCATCGAGGCCATACCCCCAAGCCGCCCACGTGGCGTGTGGCGCGCTGCTTGGAAGGGCTGGGGCAGTGATCGCAGCCGATTACTCGCCGCCGCCCCTTCACTGCACCGCGAGCGCCGTGATCTCCACCATGAGCTCGGGGAAGCCCAGGGCGTTCACGCCGATCAGGTTCATGGCCGGCGGCGGATCACCGACGTACTCCTGGGCCACCTGCCCGCAGATCGGGAAGTGGTTCATGTCGACGAGGTACACGGTGAGCTCGATGACGTCCTGGAAGGTGGCCCCGGCCTGGGTGAGCAGTGTCTTGATGTTCTCGAAGACCTGCCGCGTCTGGACCTCGATGTCGCCCGGGCCGACGAGCTGACGGCCCGGCCCCTGCGGTCGTACGCGACCTGCCCGGCCAAAACGATGAACTTCTCCGGCCTGGTGATGATGACACCGTGCGAGAACGGCCACTTGTGGGGCGCCTGCTTAGTGAGGAATCGCCTCTCCACGTGCTCTCCTCCGAACCTGTCTATGTGCGCCAGGAGCGCGGATCGGTGGCGTCGCGCAGCCCATCGCCGATGAAGTTCACGCTGAGTACGCCGATCATGATCGCCGTCGTCGGCACCGCGAGCAGCCAGAAGCCGTCCTCGAGGTAGCGGCGGGCCTCGTTCAGATCGCGCCCCCAGCTCGGCAGCGGGGGCTGGGCCCCCAGACCAAGGAAGCTCAGCGAGGCTTCAGCGATGATCGCCCCGGCAAAGGTCACGCTCATCTGGACCACGATGGGGGCGGCGACGTTGGGGAGGATGTGAGCGAACACGATGCGGAGCGAGCTGGCACCGAGAGCCCGGGCCGCCGTCACGAACACATCCTCGCGGACCGCCAGAGTGGCGCCGCGGACGAGCCGGGCGAAGACCGGCACGTTCACGATTCCGAGGGCCAGCATCACGTTCCGGATGTCCGGGCCGAGGCTCCCCACGATGGCCACCGCCAGAAGGAGTGGAGGAAAGGTCAGGAATGCGTCCATCAGCCGCATCAGGAGATTGTCGACCCGGCCGCCCAGGAAACCGGCCAGCAGCGCCAGAGGCACGCCGATCAGCGCGGCCACCGCCACCACGAGCACGCCGACGGTGAGCGAGATCCGGCCGCCGTACAGGACTCGGCTGAGCACGTCACGGCCGAAGTAGTCGGTACCCAGGAGGTGGACGCGGTTCGGCGGCTGGAGCTTCTCCGCCAGCTTGATCGTCACCGGATCGTAGGGGGCGACGAGGGGCGCGAGGAGAGAGGCCACGACGAGCACCGCCAGCGTGACCAGCCCAGCCATCGCCGCCCGATTGTGTACGAACTGCCGCCGCGCCAGGTCGAGGGGACTCCGGTGCGCCGTCACGAGTAGCTGATCCGCGGATCCAGGAGCGTGTACACGAGGTCGGCGACGAGGTTCGTCACGATGAACACGAGGGCCATGAACAAGGTGAACCCCTGGATCACGGGAACGTCGCGATGGAGCACGGCGTCGAGCAGGGCCGAGCCCATCCCCGGAATGGCGAAGATGAACTCGATGGTGATGGTGATGCCGATTAGGTAGCCGAACTGGATGGCGGTCATCGTCACCAGCGGGATCAGGGCGTTCCGCAAGGCATGGATCAACACGACCGACCGCCCCGGGAGCCCTTTCGCATACCCTGTGCGGATGTAGTCCTGGCTCAGCACGTCGAGCAGGCTCGAGCGCAGGAGCCGCGCGACAATGGCCGTCTGCTGGGTCCCCAGCGCGACCGCCGGCAGCACGAAGGGCCCGAGCGCGCTCCAGAGCGTTCCACCGGCGCGGGTCGAGGAGCCGATCCCCGTGATCGGAAACCATTCGAGCTTCACGGCGAAGGCATAGATGAGGAGCAGGGCCAGCGTGAAGTTCGGGATCGAGAGGCCACCGATCGACAGCCCCGTCAGGAGGTAGTCGACCCAGCTGTTGCGTCGGACCGCCGACAGGATCCCTGCCGGGATCGCCACCGCTAGGGCAAAGAGCATTGCCGCCAGCGACAGTCGCAGGCTGACGGGGAACCGCTCGGCGATCATGTGGGCGACGGGCTGGCTCTGTCGGATCGAGCTGCCGAGATCGCCGCGGAGCGCGGCCGTGACCCAGAGGAGGTACTGCTCGGGCAGGGACCGATCGAAGTGGTAGCGCTTCTGCAGCGCCGCCACCGCCTCCGGCGAGGTCTGCATGCCCAGCATGATCTGGATGGGATCGCCTGGGGTGACGTGGAGGAGCGCGAAGACGCTGAGCGTGACGACGAGGAGCACGAGCGGAATCTGGGCGAGGCGGCGCAACAGGTACGCCAACCTGGGGCTCATCGCGACGGCCTCACCGACCCTGTCGGAGGCTCAGGCCTCCCACCGCACGTTCGTGAACAGCTCGATGTACTCCTGGGGGCTAGGGCTGAAGCCCGCCAGGCCCTTCTTGTGGAGCCGCACGTAGTTCACGTTGACGTGGTAGACCTTGGGGCAATCCTCCAAGTCCCGATCGACGATCCTGTGGTACAGGGCCTCGCGCTTCTTCGGATCCAGCTCAGCGCGGGCGTCGTCCAGCATCGTGTCCATCTCGGGCACGTTGTAGCCCGACGTCGCGCTGCCCTTGCTGTGCAGGAACCACCAGACCGTGGAGTCGGGATCCGGCGACACGATGGTGATGTCTTCCAGGAGCTGCTGGTACTTGCTGTTCAGCCAAAGGTTGTTGTAGCTCCCCATGTCGAGGTGCCGGATCTTGTAGGTGATGCCGATCTGGCTGACCATGCCGGCGACCAGCTCGAGCTCGCGACGGAGCCAGTCCTTGTCGCTGGTGATGACCTCGACCTCGTAGCCCTTCACGCCGGCCTGAGCCATCAGCTCGCTGGCCTTCTTGAGGTCGCTCGCCTTCGGATACCGAAGAGGCACCGGTCGGTAGCCGAGGAACCCCTCCGGGACCGGGCTGTCGGTGACGGTGGCCTCGCCGAAATAGATCTCCCGCCTGATCGCCTCGCGGTCGATCGCGTAGGAGATGGCCTGGCGGACGAGCTTGTTCTGGTTAGGGAACTCCGGTTTCTGGAAGGGCGGGAAGGTGAACGACTGGTAGTCCCAGTTCCAGCCGGGCGTGCTCAGATAGACCAGGTTGGGGTTGCGTCGCGCCCGGGCCACGTCCTTCTCGTCCGGGTGGCACATGAAGTCCAGCTCGCCTTTCTCGAGTGACTGGAGACGGACGTGCGAATCCGGAATGGTCCGGAACACGATCTGCTCGAGGTGCGGGAGGCCCTTCTTCCAGTAGTCGGGATTCTTCTTGACCACGATCTCCTTCCCGCCGACGATCGACTCGAAGACGAAGGGGCCGTTGCCGACGGGGTTGCGACTGTATTTCTCGGGGCCCATCTCCTCGTGGGCCTTCTTGGACACCAGGAGCCCGCCATAGCCCATGACCACGCCCGGGAAGGCGCCGAAGGGCTGCTTCAGCTTTACCTCGGCCAGGTACTTCCCGAGCGCCTTGACCCCCTCCACCGCGAAGAGCGCCGCCGTGGTTTGCCAGCTCTTCGTAGCCGCGTGGTAGTTCCAGGTGTAGACGAGATCTTCGGCCGTCACCTCGCCGTACCCCTTGTGCCACTTCACACCTTCCCGCAGCTTGATCTGCCAGGTCAGCGGATCGATGGACTTCCACGACTCGGCCAGGAGCGGCTCGAGCCGGCGGGTCGTGTAGTTCACCTGGATGAGATTGTCGAAGATGTTGTTCATCACGATGCCGGCGGAGATGTCCCAGCGAATCACCGGACTCAGATTCCCGGGATCCCCTCCGAATGCCCCGTAGACCAGTTCCTTTTTGCCGCCGCCTTTCGCCGGTGCGGCGGCCAGCCCAGCGGCGCCTCCAGAGAGCGCGCTCAGTGCGCCCGCGGCGGTCGACAGTTTCAGAAAGCGGCGGCGACTCTCTCGGCGGGGGTTCGTCTTCTTGTCGCGCATCACGCCTCTCCTTCTAGAAGGGGCGATTCACTGTTTGGAGACCCGTCGCGACCAGCTCGTGGAGCTGACGGACCAGACCCTGGCAGACCGCGACGCTGATGCCGTCTTCCTTCATGAGTGGGCGCCCGCTCATCCCGTCCGACGCCCCCTCGCGGACGTTGGCCTCCAGCAAGCGGTAGTGCGTATCCGGATCGTGGACGAGATCGGGATTCCCGAGCAGGTATCCGAGCATGGCGCAGATGCCGTACGCGCCGAAGTTGGACACCGCCGCGAGCACCAGGACATCGGTCCGGACCGTGGTGGCCATGCCGTCGCCACACGGGCACTGGCACCGGGCGCCGTACTCCATGATGGTGCGCGTGTCATCGTAGATGAGCCCGCATCCCACCTCGTTCCCGCCGTCGGCGATGCCAATCGTCGGAATCCCACTCTTCCCCGCCAGCTCAAAGAGGTGGTGGATCTTCGCGTGGTCTGCCGTCATGTTCGTGCCCCGCACGCTGTGAATCTCCCCCTTGGCGTTCGGAGCGAGCTTCTCCGAGGCGATGATCGCAGCCGGACGGAACTGCTCCACCATGTGCGTCGCCTGCGCCTGGGCTTCGCGATCGTCCTTCGAGAATTCCATGACGACCGCCGCCCCCGTTCGTGCCGCGGCAATCTCCGGGCTCACCACGGACATGCCCGCGGCGATCACGGGCGCACTCAACGCTCGAAGGCTGTGGGATTCGGTCACAAAGATTGGACGTGCCCCGAGGCCCAGGAGAAGCGCGCGGCCGAGCGCGGCGATGCCGACCGGGCCGTCGGTCTCGCCCGCCGGCATCCACGGCGACACGCCCGCGCCGGTGGCCAGGATCACGTAGTCGCCCGGCTTCACCGCGGCGCGGAGCTTTTCTGCGGCGAGCAGCGTCAGCGGACGACCGTTCTGCTTGCGACGGGCCGCCTCGTAGAGGCGATGGATCTTGCCGCGAGGCATCCCTTGCGGCCGCATCTCCACCGTGCACAGCCGATCCACATTCTCGCCGATGATCTCCGGCATAGATAGCCCCTCGTCGACCGATCCGAGCATTCCCCGTAGCGCAGGAACTTCACCCTGTTCTTTTCGCGCTGGAAACTGTGTACCTACCACCCAGCCATGTCAAGCTGGCCGCGCTCGTACGCGCGAACGGTGGTCGCAACGCCCCAGGCACTCTGACGACCCTCGGCGAGGACGCTGCGCACGCGAACGAGCATGGAACTTCATGTTCTATGGCAATCCCGAGGTTGACACGCTGATCGACGAAGCGGTGGCGGCGCGCGAGAAGGCGGCCCGACTCATCGTGGACGACGCGCCCGTCGTATTCGGCAAGCGCCTGGAGGTCACGCCAGATACACGGCGTACAGGGCGGGCCAGGTGGCCGAGCCCGGGCCCCCCCCCGGCTCTCCTACTCGATGACGAACATCTGATCAGTCGAGAACTTGTCAGAGATCAGCTCGGGAGGACCGCTCTGACGCACGACCACCATGTCCTGGAGGTGCCAGTAGTGGAGATGGGGCTCGAGGGCCAGCACCATGCCCGCCTCGAGCACGATCTCGCTGCCCCGGGCGAGCACCGGCTCCTGCTGATGCCACCAGCATCCCACCCCGTGCCCGACCAGCGCGCTGGTGTAGGTCCAGCCGTGCTTGACGAACTGTTCCACCACGAATTCGTAGACGTCGCCCGCGCGCACGCCCGCGCGGCACCGGTCGATGGTCGTGCGATAGATGTCGCGCGTGATGTCGTACTCCCGCTGCTGCTCGGGGCTCGGCCGGCCCAGGACCGCGTTGCGCGACTGGTGCCCGGGATAGCCGGCGACATAGGCCACGTAGTCGGTGCGGACGACGTCGCCGCGCCGGAACACCGTGTCGCTCTCACCCGCGTACGGGACCAGGTTGGTCGAAGCGTTCAGGATCCCGTGGGCCCAGTTAGCCCCCCGGCGCAGGCAGCTCCCGATGATCCGGCTGTGCACTGCGCGCTCGGTCTCGCCGGCGCGGATGGTCGGAAACACCTCGAGGTACGCGTCGTCGAGGAGGTCGGCGCCGACCTTCAGGCGCACGATTTCTCCCGCCGTTTTCACCCAGCGCACCTCGTCCATCATCCGGGTGCAGTCGACCATCCGGAGGTGCGGGAGATGGCGCTGGACTTCGTCCCAGTGGGCCGCGCTCACGTAGCGCTTCTCGAAGCCGACGCGCTCGTGGGCCAGCCCCGCCGCATCGAGCGCCTCGGCCAGCCGCCGGTACGGCGACTCCGTGTAGGCGTCGTAGACCTCGATCCGTTCGACCCAGGAGTCCCGGCGGGTGAGGCCCTCGGCGATCCTGTTGAGCACGATGACCGGCTCTCCGTGGCGGGGCCACAACAGCAGCACGCCGCGCATGGAGTCGGACAGGTCGAGGTGACGGGCCAGCGTACCCGGATAGGCGAGCCCCGAGAGGTAGGTGAAGTTCTGTCCCGAACGCGCTACCACCGCGGCGAGCTGGTGGCGGTCCATGAAGTCGTGGAGGCGCGGGACGTTGGCGATGATCCGGGCGTCGGCGTCTGGCATGGCCGTCCTCGCTTAGCTAGTGGGCGGAACCGCGAAGCACGCCGGGGACGGCGATGCGCCCTCCCCGCCCCGGTGAAGCACCGCATCATACCGCGGCCGCGACGAAACCGCGGCGCCGAGGTCTTGCCAGGCGAGCGGCTCCATGGCCGCCGGCGGCAGGCGACCCGCGGCTCGAACAGACGCGGGCGATCGTGCTCATCGTCAGCGGCGGCCGGCCTCCGGGAAAAATCTCGTCCCTGGCCGCGCCAAGCGCGCCCGCCCTGTCCTGGTCAAAAACTCCGTTCGGCCCACCTCGCTTGAACTTACGCACGCCTCCCTCTAGGCCGCGTAGAGTCGAGGCACCGACGCGACCGCTGGGCCGGGAGCCACAATGATCCCACTGTTCGTCTCTCTCGACGTTCCTCCGTGCGTTGCTCTTCGGGTCGACGGCCATCGCCCTCGAGAACGTGGCG
>JBKPAK010000055.1:0-6143 GCA_046726415.1 Candidatus Methylomirabilota bacterium | reverse complement strand
CACCATGCTAGCTCTCGGGCTCGCTGCCGGTTGCGGTTCCGACACCTCAACCGCGCCGAGCCCTGCGCCCAGGGACCTGATCATCGTAAAGGGCGCCTCGGCGCTCACGACCACCGCGTTTGACCCCAACCCCGATGCACTCACCCTCGGCAGCCCAGGCACTGTCAGCGTGCGCTGGGTCAACACTGACGGCGGCGGCGGAGCCTATGGGGGTGGAACCGGGGTAACCCATCAGATCGCCTCCGACGACGGCGGCTTCGCCACATCCGAGCCGCTGGCCGTTGGCAGCACGTACTCGATCGTGCTCACAAAGCCGGGCACTCACCACTACCACTGCGCGATTCATCCCACCATGGTCGGCACCCTCACGGTGGCACCGTAACAGCCGCCGCTCGAAGGCGCTACATGTCCTCGAGCGGCCGCACCTCGCACTCGCACTCGAACTCCGGCCAGTGCACCCGGTGCAGTTCCATGAACTGCTGGGCCAGCTTCATCGCCTCCTCCCTGGAGGCGACCTCGACCAGCGCGTAGCCGCCAACGACCTCCTTGGTCTCGGTGAACGGTCCATCGGTCACCTTGAGCCGGTTCTTGCTGGAGCGAATCCGGAAACCTTGAGCCGTCGGCTTGAGCCCCGCCGTATCCTTTAATACACCACTCTTCATGCTTTCGCCGACGAACTCGCCCATCGCGTTCATTAACGCCTGGGGGATGGCCTCGTTGCGGTTGCTCTCCGAGTGCTTGATCAGCATAAGGTATTTCACGGGTCCGGTCTCCGGTCAGGGTAACTGCCCAAATGTGCGCCTCTACCTACACGTCGAACCAGGAGCGTAAGAATCGACAGGGGTCGGCCGGACGGCCGGACGGCAGCGGTACCCGAAGATGCGTGAGCGTGGTCCTCCGACGCGATCGCCTCAACCTCGGGTCCGAGTGGCGTCCTCCGCAGCAGACGGGGAGGTGAGGCCCGCAGCATGAGGCGAGCTCGGTCGGGTGGGTTCGTGGAAGGTTGACCGCAGCTGCTGTGGAGCTTCGAGGAAACCAGCTCACAGCCTAACAGCGGCCACGGCTGCATGATATGTTGGAGCTAGGCCGCCTTGGTGACTCTGAGCGAACCATCGTGCACTCCGGAGACATGAGATATGAGCGAGCCCGTTTTCCTCATTGCACTCGCGATCGCGGGCACCACACTCGTGCTGGTTGCGGGGGCCATAGCTGGGGCGATACGCGGGCGGGGGTCCTCGAAATCCGAGGTCTCCCGACTCGGTGACGAACTGAAGGACCACGCCGCAGCGCTAGAAGACGTCCAGCATAGCCTGGCTGCCCAGTCGTCTCAGATGGCTGAGCTTCAGGAACGCCTCGACTTTGCTGAACGATTGTTGGCCCAGGGGCGAGATCGCACCGTATTGAAGTCTGAGAACCGTTGAATCAAGCACAGGTACCCAGCTAATCCCCAGCTCAAGGCCAGGACGGCCTCGCGATCACAGCGGCAGCCAGGTTCTGGTCGGCCCGACTCGCCACCATCTTCAGCATCACCTGGTCTGGATCACGTTGGCTGGTCAGCCAACCAAGCGGATTTTACTCAGCAATGACAACCTAATGCCGGAGAACCCACCCGATGGGGCTGTGCGGTTCGTGCGGTTTAGCCTGAACTAGCCGCAACGATGACGACGAACCCGCTCCGCCGGTCTGTATCGCCGACTGGTCCAGCCGAGTCCGGGAGTGGTGCCGTCCTCGAGCGGGGACTCGACACCTCTAACGGGTTGGACTTCGTGCGTGAGCGCCTGGCGCTGGTGGGCAAGACGCTCTTCCTCGTGTCGTTCGGATTCTACCTCTTCCTCCTCGCCAGCATGGTGCTGGTCGGCGGCGCCCCGTTCCTCGCTGTGGTGAAGGGACCGGTCGCGTCCGGCCACCTCGCTGCCAGCTGGACGATGGGCCTGCTCTGGCTCCTGGCCCGGCGCGCCAGGCTCTCGGTGCGGAGCCTGGGGACGCTCGATGCCATCAGCATCGTCGTGGCCTGCGGTTTCCTCTCCATCATGACAGTGAATGACGAGGGGCAGATCCTCCAGGTGCTACTGGCCCTCACCGTGACCGTCATGATCCGGGCGATCCTGGTGCCGTCACGGCCGGGCCGAACCCTGGTGCTCTCGGCGCTGGCTTTCCTGCCCACTGTGGTCGTCTGCATCGCGCGGCATCACCCCACGGCGCTGCTGCCCGGTTTCACCGCGGGCTACCAGAAGCAGTACATGACCCTCAACACTGTCCTCTGGAGCGTCCTGGGGACCACGCTGGCCACCATTATTTCCCGCGTCACCTACGGACTGCGCCGGCAGGTCGCCGAAGCCAATGAGCTCGGTCAGTACATCCTCGAGGAGAAGATCGGTGGCGGCGGGATGGGCGAGGTCTGGCGGGCGCGCCACCGCCTGCTGATCCGGCCGGCGGCGATCAAGCTCATCCGTCCGCAGATGTCCGGCGATCCCGAGCTGCTCCTCCGGCGCTTCGAGCGCGAAGCCCGCGCTACCGCCGCGCTCAAGTCCCCCCACACGGTGCAGCTCTACGACTTCGGCGCCACCGAAGACGGCAGGTTGTACTACGTGATGGAGCTGCTCGACGGCCTGGATCTCGATACCCTGGTCCGACAGTACGGGCCGCTGCCCGCGGAGCGGGTTGTCCACGTCCTGCGCCAGGTCTGCTCCTCGCTCCAGGACGCGCATGGCAACGGGCTGGTGCATCGCGACATCAAGCCGGCGAACGTCGTAGTCAGTCGGGCAGGAACCACGTTTGATTTTGCCAAGGTGCTCGACTTCGGCCTGGTCAAACTCGATGCTGCGCGGAAGGCCGAGGACGATGCCGTCAAACTCAGCACCGACGGCAGCACCAGCGGCACGCCGGCGTTCATGGCGCCGGAGACCGTGCTCGGCGTCGCCGACACCGATCATCGGGTGGACCTGTATGCGCTGGGGTGCGTCGCGTACTGGCTACTTACCGGCAAGCTGATCTTCGAGGGAAGGAGCGCGGTGGAGGTGATGTTCCATCACGCCCACACGCCGCCGCCCCGGCCCTCGACCAGATCCGAGCTGCCCATCCCGATTTCACTCGAGGACCTCGTCATGGAGTGCCTGGAGAAGGACCCGGCGCGACGTCCCACAAGCGCGGAAGCGGTGGGCACCCGGCTCGGCGCCGTCTCCCTGGAGTCGGCCTGGACCGTCGAGCGAGCGGAGCGCTGGTGGGCGATGCACCGGCCGCTACCAGCGGACGCGCGCCGGGTGGCGGAAGTGCTCCTGTCCCAGGAGGGGCGGGAGTTGCGGATCGGGCCACGGGTAAGGCCAACGGCGTAGCGGCCCGAACGCCGCCGATAGTCCGGACTGTCAGCGGCGGTGGCGTGTCAGGGACTCTTCCGGGCGAAGACTGTCAGCATACTCGAGGAACAACCTCACGGTTTTCGCTGAGGTGTCACCAGATGGCCATGACGGTGACCAGGACGTCCCAAGCTCGGGGTTGTACGACCGCCGTTCGTGTATTTCGGCGTTTACATCGGATCCGCGAGCGCAACTGGCGTCGACGACTGCTCCGCGGCCGTGCCATCGCCCAGCTGACCCACGGCATTGGATCCCCAGCAGTAGGCCACGCCCGCGGGAGTCCTGCCGCAGTTATGCTCCAGTCCCGCGCTCACCTGGCTGAAGACCAGTCCGCCGGTGACCGCCACTGGTGTGAGGCGGAGGGTACCCGTCGTACCGTCGCCGAGCTGACCGTAATAACTCGTGCCCCAGCAGTACGCACGACTATCGGTGGTCTCGCCACAGGTGTGTTGGTAACCGGTGCTCACCCGTTTGAAGCTGAGTTTACCCGCCACCGCGCGTGGCGAGAAGCGTAGAATCGTCTTGCCGTCGCCTAGCTGTCCGTTACGGCCGTTGCCCCAGCAAAAGGCTCGGTCGTCCGTGGTCACTGCGCAGCTGTGATATCGGCCCGCGTCCACCTGGCGGAAGGAGCGAGCGCTCGCCACCCGCGAGGGAACCAGTCGCCGGTCCACGGTGGTGCTGTCCCCGATTTGGCCGAAGCTGTTCCAGCCCCAGCAGAACAGCCGGTTCGTAGTGGTTACGCCGCAGGTGTGCTGGTATCCCGCACCCACCTGGCGGAAGCGAAGCCCGCCCAGCACCGCGGCCGGCTTGACGCGCATGGAGGTGGTCCCGTCGCCCAGCTGGCCATTACCGTTCCATCCCCAGCAGTAAGCCTGCCCGTCCGGATAGGTCACACCACAGACGTGGGCGTCTCCAGCGCTCAGTTGGCGAAACCGCAGGCCGCCGGCAACTGGGGCCGGCATCGAGTGTTCGGTGGTCGTGTTGTCGCCGAGCTGGCCGCTGTAATTGCTTCCCCAGCAGTAGGCGGTAGAGTCTGCGGCCACCCCGCAGGTTTGAGCATAGCCGGCTGTTATCTGGCGAAATTGCAGCCCACCTCCGACCGCCACCGGCTGATTGTGATTGGCATTCGTGCCATCGCCGAGCTGACCTCCGGGGTTGTATCCCCAGCAGTAGGCCAGCCGTCCGCTAGTCACGCCGCAGCTGTGGTAGTCTCCCAAGCTCACCTGGTTGAAGACCAGACTGGCACTGGCGGCCGCGAACGATGCCGGGCGCGGCTCGGCGGGCTCGGGATCGCTAGGTGCCGTGAGGCGATCATCGCGACACGATGTTGCGTTGAGCAGTACGCCTGCCAACCAGAGGCTCAGGTGCGCTCCATTTACCGCGGACTTCCAGGTCCTGCGACTCATGCTACCCTCCCCACTGTCAAATGCCCGGCCGGTTTTCTTCAGTGCCGGCCGGCTCCATCGATCACGTGCAGGGTAGCCACGCCTCGACAAGCAGGAATCAAGTGGCAAAAGGTCCTTGAATCCGGGTGAAAGACCGCACTCGTCACTGCATCTTCAGCGGCATCGTGCCGCTACAGCGCTGGAACTGGGCAGGCTTGGGTAGGTAGGGCCCGAAGGATCCGGCGCGCCGTCCGACCAGCGCGGAAGCGGTGGGCACCCGACTCGACGCCGTCTCCCTGGAAATCGGCCTGGACCGTCGAGCGAGCGGAGCGCCAGTGGGCGCTGCACCAGCCTCCACCGGCGGACGCGCGCCGGGTGGCGGAAGTGCTCCCTGTCGCACGAGGGGCGGGAGTTACGGATCGGGCAACGGGTAAGGCCAATGGGCTAGGGTGGAGAGGATCTCTCGGTCACTGCCGTGATGCGGCGACCTACGAGGTATATCAGACTTCCCACCAGCAGCACCGTTCCCACGGCCACAAACTCGGTGCCCGTGCTGTGAGAGGCCACCCAGAATAGCGCAGCAATCGACAGCAGGGGGACAACCGCGGCGAGGCGCCCGGTCCGGTCACTCAGCGCCCACGCCGCCGCACAGCAACCGAGATAGACCACGATGATAGCGACGCTGGCGATCGGGGCCAGCACTGCGAAGGAACCGGTCATGGCCAGGAGCGCCGCGGCCAGAGCGTGCACGAAAATCGCTACGTAGGGCGCGCGAGTGTCCGGGTGAACGGCGGCCAGCCGTCGCGGGAGGAGACCGTCCCGGCCGAACGCGAACAGGATGCGGGAGGCCCCCAGCGTGTCACCGGCCAGGTAGCCGAACATGGAGATGGCACCGACGGTGAGCAGGAGCGCGCGACCGCCGGCGCCTCCCTTCGCGAGTGCGTCGGCCAGCGGCGCCTGTGAATCCGCGAGACCCGCCCCCAGCGCTCCCTGCGCGACGAGGTGGATGGTGACGTACAGCAGCACGACGAACGCCAGGGCGCCAGCCAGGGCGCGAGGCACAGTGCGGGCAGGATCGCGGATCTCGCCACCCGCGCAGAGCGGCACCTCCATGCCCGCCAGCGCGAACATCGCCAGCACCGTGGCCCGCCCGAGACCGCTGGCGTCGGCCGGCCAGCTGAAGTCGAGGTTGTCGGCCCGGACGTAGCGGGCGGCGAGCAGCACGAACAGGAGGAGGCCGGCGGACTTGGCGATCGCCGCGGCTGAGGCGAGCCGGGTGCCGGCGACGACTCCCCGGATGTTGACCACGGCCAGCCCTGCGAAGAGCAGTACCAGCGCCGCCCTGCGCGCGACCGGCACCGCGAGCACCGGCAGCATCGTGCTCAACGAATCCACCAGCGCCGCC
>JBKPAK010000054.1:0-48136 GCA_046726415.1 Candidatus Methylomirabilota bacterium | reverse complement strand
GTTCGCTGAAGCTCAGCTCGATCGGTCAGCGACGCGCCGCCCGTTCAGCGTCCCGGACAGTCGCGATGCTGGCCGGCCGGGCTTTTGGCGAAGGACAGCCGGCCACGTGGCACCAATTTGGCACCATTTTCAGAATCTTCGAAATATGGCGAGCGCCAAGCGGGCGTGAGTGTTGGCTCCCCGGGCAGGTCTCGAACCTGCGACATCCTGATTAACAGTCAGGCGCTCTACCGACTGAGCTACCGGGGAATGCCCAAGTTTACCACGGGGTTACGGAGCAGAACCAAGCACCAGCGATCGGCCGCTGGCGATCGCTGACCGCGGCAGCTTCGAGCCCGAGCGACAGAATACCGCATCTGGCGCCCCGCCGATAGCCGCGAAGGGCACGCTTCGAAGGAAAAGTGGACGGCGCCAGTACCTCAGGAGTGGGCGTCGAGCTTCGGCGTCTGCTCGACCGTCCGGGGCCGGTCTGCTCTCTACCTGAACCTGTACGTGATCCGCCCTCGGGTCAGGTCATACGGGGACAGCTCAATTGTAACTTTGTCGCCAGGCAGGATCCGGATGTGGTGCAGCCGCATCTTGCCTGAAACATGGGCGAGTACTCGGTGGCCGTTGTCCATCTCCACCCGGAACATCGCGTTGGGAAGCGGCTCGACGACTTTGCCCTCCACCTCGATTGCGTCTTCCTTGCTCATGGTTTTCGTCCTCGCCCTTCATCAGAATCTGTGCGGAAGCCCGTGGGATACGCGACGCGATGACGGGAGGCATAGCGCCGAACGCGAAAACTCTTGCAACCTGACTCATCGTCAGGGACAGGAGGGAGCCGGCGCCAATGATGGTATCACGCACTGCGCGTCCGCGGCTATGGATTAGCCACGGACGGCGCTCCTGCGCAAGCTCAAGGACACGTGAGCGGACCCTCGGAATTTCGTCGTCCAAAGGCCGAGGAAGCGCCCGGCGTTGGCTGCACCGCGGCGCGAGTCGTCGGCAACGGTCAACGCGAGAGCTTGCCTACGTCGCGAATCCTGACTCTACCGAACTCTCTCGCGAATGCTTCGCCTCTCGCGCTCAGGGGATCAGGATCAGCTTTCCCGTCGATTGTCGGGATTCGAGGTAGCGATGCGCCTCGGCCGCTTGGGCGAGGGGGAACGTCTTTCCGATGTGCAGTCTCAGCCGACCCTCGCGCATGAGGGTGAAGCAACGGTTGGCGCTCTCGCGCGTCTTCTCGGGGAAGCCTCTGGTCACCGTGGGCACCATGAAGCCACTGACCTTCTGAGATTTCGGGGACAGCGCGGCGAGGTTGAAGGGATCTGTCGGCCCGCCGGCGCGCCCGTACAGGATGAGGTGGCCGAAGGGGGCGAGACAGCGCAGTCCTTCCTCGAACGTCGGCTTCCCCACCGCGTCCAGAATCAGATCGACGCCACGGCCCTCGGTCAACCGCAACACCTCGTCGGCGAACTTCACCGTGGCGTAGTTGATGACGGCGTCGGCGCCGTGATCCTTCGCGAGCTGCGCCTTGCCATCGCTCGACACCGTCCCGAAGACACGGGCGCCGGCAACCTTGGCCAGCTGCACCGCGGCGAGCCCCACCCCGCCCGCCGCCGAGTGGACGAGGACGGTTCGGCCCGGGCCAGTCGAGTCCGCCGTGTGGAGCATGTGATAGGCCGTCAGCACCTGGATCGGAAACGCCGCGCCGTCCACAAAGCTCACGAAATCGGGAAGCGGGACGACCATGGGCACCGGAGCCTGACAGTACTCCGCGTACGACTTGACGGTGAAGGCCGCCACGCGGGCACCCGGCCGGAAGTCCGTCACGCCGTCGCCAACGGCCTCGATCACGCCGGCCGCCTCCATTCCCGGGATGTCCGGAAGCTTCGGCTTTGCGACGTACGTCCCCTGGCGAAAGCGCGTGTCCGCGAAGTTCACGCCGATCGCGTGGACCTTGATGAGGACCATCCCGGGGCGCACGTCGGGCTTCGGCGCCTCGGAGAGCGTCAGCACTTCGGGACCACCGGTCTGCGCGAAGACGATTGCTTGCATCCCTTCCTCCTTGGCGGCCTCACGAGCTGCGAGAGCATCGAGGAACGCCCCGGTCCAGGTCCTCCAATATAAAGGAGGGCCCTCGAGGCTCCCTGTACTCAAGCCAGGTGAATCGTGGCCGTGAGGCGTCGCGAGTTTCCCACGACGCGCGTCGTGTGGCCCTGGCCCGTCAGGTCTTCCGCCAGGGTCACGTGACCCGGACCGAACCGGTGCACCGTGCCGTCGCCCAGGCCGATCTCGACCTCGCCCTCCAGCGTGATGACGTACTGCCGGCGCGGCGCATTGTGCCAGTCGTGAAAATGGCCGGGCTCCGTCGCCCGGAAGACGACCCCCTTGGTGGCCTGCAGTGTCGTCAACTCCGGATGTGCGGCCGGATCCAGATTTTCCAGGTGCGATCGACCATCCGAGCCGGTGTACAAGCGCGTGATGCCCACGGGTGTCCTGCCTTTTCTTCTGTGTCGTGTTCGTCGAGCGGCGCCCTCGAGGACGGCGTCGCCTGAGCGGCCGACGTTGTCAGCGCTCGACCTGCTCAATCCTGCGCGTGACCGACTTCGAGGTGCCGAAAGTCGGGATGAAGGCCGAGTGCTTGCCCGGGCCTCCGGTCACCACGATGTGGATGTCTTCGGGCGCGCCGACGATGGGACAGAGTGCCTCGTCGTCCTCGGAGTCCACCCAGTCGGGCCAGTTGCCCGCCTTGTACATGGCCCGGAGCTTCAAGGTACCGACCTTGTTGCGGGCGCGCTCGAAAAGGAATTTCTGGACGTCGAGCTTGGAGAGGCCGCCCGAGGCAATCGTGTGCGCGTGCTCGGGGCCGAAGGCCACCAGGACGTCGCCGCGGATGACCGAGCCCGCGTTGTTGTGTCCGACCGTCGTCATGGTATCGGCGACCACGGTGAGGGTGGTCACCGCGGAGGTGCAGACGTGGTCGTTGATGTTGTGGGGGCCTTCGCCCGAGAACACCGTGACCGTGCTGTCGCCGAGGCCGAATCCGCGGGTGACCCGGAACGGCTCCCAGGGCGTGGCCGACTCGTTCTCCGCGACGCAATAGCTGAACTTGGCCGGCGAGCCGTGCGTGGCCTGGTCGCCGTGACCCGGAATGCCGCCGCCCACGTTCATCAACACCAGCCGGATGGCCCGGCCGGCGGCGGCGTTGGCGCGGAAGCCCGGGCCCAGCGCGCCATGGGCGAAGTTCAAGCCCAGCTCGCCAATGATGGGTCCCGAGACGAGCATGAGCACTGCGCACGGGTGCGTGGTGGCCTGGACACTGTAGAGCCCGAACGCGGGATCGCAGGCCGCTTGCACCGCGGCGATCACCAGCGGCATGTGCGACGGCACGCATCCCGCCATCACCGCGTTGATCGCAACATTCTCCACCGTCGCCTCGGCCCAGCGCGGCGGCACCACGGCGATGACCTCGGCGCCGCTCCGGCCCGAGTCGGCGACCATCGCCTGCACGCGCTCCACGGTCGGCAACACGAACGGCAGGCCATCCGTCCAGCGCCGCGCGTGGTAGGCCTCCATCACCTCATCGTCCCTGGCGAAGCTGAGGTGTCCCCGAGCCGGTTCGCTCCGCGAGACCCGGGCGCCGTTTCCAAGGTCGAGCCCTCCGGTCAAGGCTCGGAGCACGTGCGTCGCCGCGTCCTCGGCCCGTCGCTGAATGACCTCAGGCGATTCGCCCCCGATCGGATGCTTGATAATCACCAGCGGGAGGTCCGGCATACCGAGGTTCTTCGCCTCTTCCCGCGCCAGGCCCTCGAAGGCATCGGTGCAGATGGTCGCGGTTGGGATACCCTTCTTCTCGAGCTCGACCGAGTCGTGGATACACCACGACGTGCACGACCCTCAGTCGCCGATCGCGGTGATGACCGCGCCGACCTCCTGAGCGTAGACGTCGAGCTGCTCGGCGCCCACCGCCGCGCTGGGCTTTTGCTTGGTGACGACGCCCGCGAACGTGTGTCGCTTGCCCAGCAACTGCACGATCCGCTCCTGCAGTGACCGCGAGTTGGGTTTGCCGTTGTTGAGGATTCCCAGGATGACGCGCTCCAGCGAGGCGAGTCGCCCCGCAATGGATTGCGACGTCACCTGGTTGATTCCCACCGGGCTCAGTACCGCGATGCCGCTCATGATCGATCCTCCGCCAGGGGCTCCTCGCCCCGCACCTCGTCACGCGGTCACGCTCGTGGAAGGCTGAGCCTTGAGAGTACACGTCTCGTGGCGTTCTCGTCTGCCCCGGGTGCGGGGCCCGCGAGGGATCGAGGCCGTACCCCGGTGGCGAGGGCCTCCAGGCGCGCCTCGAGCGGCTAAGATCAGGAGGATCCGGCGGATCGCAGCGCGCGCGAAAGAGGTCGTCGCAGGGGGCGTGCTCGGTACACTGGTTGCCGTGATGGGCCGCGCGATGTTGGACAAGCCCGACGACCATGACCAACGCCCCGTGGCGCCGTCAGCCCGGGGGGCGGCCTCTTCCTACTGAGCATGACCCAGGAGGCGCACGCGTCTCGCGTCCAAGTCAACGGGGAGGCTCCGCGATGAAGGTCGTCGTCCTCAATGGTCCCAACCTGAACCTGCTCGGCACCCGCGAGCCCAAGATTTATGGCTCGACCACGCTGGCCGAGGTCGAGGCGAGCCTGCGCGCCCAGGCGAAGGAACTTGGCATCGAGCTCGACTGCTTCCAGAGCAACCACGAAGGCGCCATCGTCGATCGCATCCACGCTGCTCGCACCGAAGGCGTGAAGTTCATGATGATCAACCCGGGGGCCTTCACTCACACCAGCGTGGCGATCCGCGATGCGTTCTCGGGCGTCGGCATTCCCTTCGTCGAGGTTCACATCTCGAACATCTACAAGCGCGAGAACTTCCGCCACCACTCGTATCTGTCGGATGTGGCCGAAGCGGTGTTGTGCGGCTTCGGGACCCAGGGCTACAGCATGGCGCTGCAGTTCATTCACACCCGGTTGCGCCAGACGGCGCCGCCGTGAGTACATTCCCCCGCGCGGCGACGCCGCTCCGAGGAGTGCGTTCCATTGAGGTACGGGCCGCCGCTCGGTACAATCGCGCCGGCCGCGGGCCGAGCGCCCCGGCGCGACGGCCCGGACAGGGAGGTCCCAGGTGAGCGAGCGGCCACAGGCGTACGTCGGCGCGTCGCTGAGCCCGCGCGAGACGCGCAAGCTGGTCCTCGGGCGCGGCAGCTACGTCGGCGACCTGACGGCGCCGGGCCTGCTTCACGCCGCCTTCGTGCGCAGCCCGCACGCCCATGCCAAGCTTTGCCGCATCGGCATCGACGCCGCGCGGCGGGCGCCCGGCATCGCGGTAGTGCTGACAGGTCACGACCTGGCCCAAGCGACAGCACCGCTGCGGATCGCGCCGCCGATCGAGGGGCTCTTGCCGATGGAGATGGCGACCCTCCCGACGGACAAGGTCCGCTTCGTCGGTGATCTCGTCGCCTGTGTGATCGGCGAGGACCGCTACCAGGTCGAGGATGCCTGCGCGCTCGTCGATGTCGAGTACGCGCCGATCCCGGCCGTCGTCGATCCGGAGCACGCGCAGGATCCTGACCTGCCACGGGTCGATGAGGCGATCCCCCTGAATCGCGCGTACCACGGCGCCTTCGCCCACGGCGACGTCGAGGCAGCGCTGGGCGCCGCCGACCGGGTGATCGAGGTGCGCTTTCACCAGGGCCGCCAGACGCACGCGCCGATGGAGCCGCGCGGTTGTCTGGCGAGCTGGCTGCCGGGCGACGAGACGCTGACGTTCTGGCACTCGACCCAGATCCCGCATCCGATGCGCTCGGCGCTGGCCGCCCGGCTCGGGATTGCGGAGAGCGCGGTTCGGGTGATCACGCCCGACGTCGGCGGTGGCTTCGGCCAGAAGATCCCGCTCTACCGCGAAGAGCTGACGACGGCTGCGGCCTCGCGGCTGCTCGGCCGCCCGGTGCGCTGGATCGAGACGCGCCGCGAGAACCTGCTCGCCTCGCTCCACGCCCGCGAGGACATCGTCGACGTCCGGGCTGCCGTGAAGTCCGACGGCACGATCGTCGGCCTTGACGCGAAGATCCTCACCGACTTCGGGGCCTACGCCTACTTCCCGGCCAACTACATGGCGCGCGTCATCGGGATGATGATCCCCGGCGCCTACCGGCTGCGCGACTACCGGTACGCGATCACGGCCGTCCTGACCAACAAGTGCCCGGCCGGTCCGTACCGCGCGCCGATGCTGATCTGCAGCTGGGTGACCGAGGGGACGATCGACGCGGTGGCTCGAGCGCTCGGGCTGGACCCGGTCGAGGTTCGGCGCCGAAACATGCTCTCGGAGGCCGATCTGCCTTACGCGACGGCGACCGAGCTGACCTACCGGTCGGTCTACCCGCGCGACACCCTGGAGCGGGCACTCGCGACATTCGGCTACGCGGATCGCCGACGCGAGCAGGCCACAACGCGCGCGGCCGGACGGATCGCGGGAATCGGCCTGGCCACGTACGTCGAGCCGAACACCTACGGCTCCGAGTTCTACAAGACGGCCGGCATTCCCGGATCGGGGCACGACGCCGCGATCGTTCGGATCGAACCGAGCGGCGCCGTCTCGGCCCAGATCGGCATCGTCAGTCAGGGTCAGGGGCATCTGACGACCGTCGCCCAGGCGATGGCCGATGAGCTAGGAGTGCCGATCGAGAAGGTGCGCGTCCAGGCTGGGGACACGGCCGCCGCGCCGTACGGCATGGGGACGCGCGGCGCTCGGGGCGGCGTCGTGAGCGCCGGCGCCGCGCTCGGGGCGGCCCGCATCCTGAAACAGAAGCTGGTGCGGATCGCCGCGCATCTCCTGGAGGCGCCGCTCGAAGATCTGGAACTCGTCGACGGGCGGATTGGTGTGCGGGGGACGCCCGGGTCGGGCATGACGATCTCGCAGCTCGCCCAGAAGGCGTACCTCGCCCCGACAGAGCTGCCGTCGGGGATGGAGCCGGGACTGGAGGCGACGCACGCATTCGATCCGCCTCCCCTGACCTTCTCGAGCGGGACCCACATCTGCCAGGTCGAGATCGACGGCGAGACCGGCGCCCTGACGATCCCGCGTTACACGATCGTCGAGGATTGCGGAAGGATGCTGAACCCCCGCGTCGTCGAGGGGCAGCTTCATGGCGGGACCACCCAGGGCCTCGGGGGCGTCCTCCTGGAAGAGGTCGTCTACGACGCGGACGGGCAGAATCGGAGCGCGACGTTCCTCGACTACGCGATACCGACCGCCTCGCGGATGCCGCCGTTCGAGGTCGAACACATCGAGCGGCCCGACCCCAGCACGCCACTCGGCATCAAGGGAATGGCCGAGGGCGGCGTGATGGGCGCCGCGGCGGCGGTCTCGAACGCCGTCGCCGACGCGCTGGCGCCGCTCGGCGTCGACGCCGGCCGTCAGCCGTTCACCGCCCGGCGGCTCGCCGAAGCACTGCGCTCCGCACCCCGCTGACGGGCTACTTGACGCGGCCGCGGGCCGGCGGAGCCCCGCCGCATCACGCAGTAGAGGAGAGGATAAGGAGTCCCCGTGGACGCGACCGACCTCTGCTTCACCCCCGCCGTCGAGCTGACGGAACTGATCCGCCGCCGCGCCCTGTCGCCCGTCGAGATCACCCGCGCCGCGCTCGATCGGATCGACCGGCTCAACGGGCGCCTCGGCGCTTACGTCATGGTCCACGCCGAGCGAGCACTGGGTGAAGCCCGCCAGGCCGAAAAGGCGGTGATGGCCGGCAGGCCGCTGGGACCTCTCCACGGGGTCCCCGTCTCCATCAAGGACAACCAGTGGACGGCTGGCGACCGCACGACCTTCGGCTCGCGCCTGCTGGCGGAGTTCGTCGCGCCCGAGGACGCTCCGGCAGTGGCTGGCCTACGCGCGGCCGGAGCGACCTTCATCGGCCGGACCAACCTCCCGGAGTTCGCCTGGCGCGGGTCGACCGACAATCGGCTGTTCGGCGAGTCCCGCAACCCCTGGGATCTGACCCGCACGCCCGGAGGGTCGAGCGGCGGGGGAGCGGCCGCGGTGGCGGCCGGGCTGGGCCCGCTGGCGCTCGGCTCCGATGGAGCGGGTTCGATCCGCATCCCGGCCAGCTTCTGCGGGCTCGTTGGCCTGAAGCCAAGCTTCGGGCGAGTGCCCATGTACCCGCCGGCGGGTGGCCACGAGCTTGTCGCTCACGTCTGTCCGCTCGCCCGGACAGTACGCGACGTGGCGCTGATGATGAACGCAATCGCCCGTCACGACCGGCGCGATGCGTTCGCCCTGCCCGACGACGACACGGACTATCTGGCCGCCTGCGACGAACAGATCGTCGGTACTCGCGGTGGAGCGCCCGTCCGGGTCGCCTGGTCGGCGGATCTCGGTTTCGCCCCAGTCGAGCGCGAGACGCGGGAGATCGCCGCGGCCGCCGCCCGCGCCTTCGCGGAGGTCGGCGTGGGGGTTGAGGAGGCGAGTCCGGATCTGGACGATCCGAGCCCGATCTTGCAGACGCTCTACGGCGGCGCCCAGGCTGGCGCTCACGCTGCGCGGTCGCCGGAGGAGAAGGCCCAGATGGACCCTGCGCTGGTGGCGTACGCCAAGGCCCACGCCGGGCTGACCGCGGTCGAGTACGTCAAGGCAGTGATCGCCCGCCAGGCGCTGGTGGACGCGCTGCGGCGGTTCTTCGATCGATACGATCTGCTGCTCACTCCCACTGTCTGCCTGCCGGCCTTCCCGCTTGGCGTGGTCGGCCCGTCCGAGGTGGCCGGCCGCGAGGTGACCCACCTCGGCTGGACGCTCTGCTACCCGTTCAACTACAGCGGCCAGCCGGCCGTCTCCGTTCCGGCCGGCTGGACGGCGAGCGGACTGCCCGTGGGCCTGCAGATCGTCGGCCGCCGCCTGGAAGATGCGCTGGTGCTCCGCGCCGCCGCAACGTTCGAAGTGCTCCGCCCCTGGGCCGCGCGGCGGCCGCCCGAGTCGTAGCCCGAGGAACCGGCCGGGCCGCCGTGGCCATGACGCTCCTTTTGATGCCGGTCGAGGCAATGCCCTCAGCACGCGAAGACCACGCAGATGGTCGAGAGGCACTGGGAACTTTCCGCTGGCGGCGTATCGGCAGATAAGATCAGAAGATGCGGCGCCGGCTCACGAGAAGGTTTGGACGGGAAGCGAGGCGGGACTGGACCGAATAGCGGTCCATGAGCCGCCGCGCCACGGCTACCCCTAGCTCGTGGCTTCCCTCGCCCCGCGCGCGCATTACGTCGCGCTTCTCGTGACCCTCGCGACGAGCCTGGGTTTCTCGCTCTTCCTCGCCACCTCCTTCCCGTTGGTCGATCCCGACGAGGGAAGAAACGCCCAGGTGGCGAGCGAGATGTTCGCGACCGGCGACTGGGTCATTCCGCATCTCGCCGGAATGCCATACCTCGACAAGCCGCCCGGACTGTTCTGGTCGGCTGCGTTGAGCATCCACGCCTTCGGGCCGACGCGCTGGGCCCCCCGCGTGCCGGCCATCATCTCGGCCCTGGCCACCCTGCTCGCGCTCGCCGCGCTGGCCCACCGCATGGGCGGACCCCGGCTCGCCTGGTGCGCCGCCGCCCTGCTCGTCGCCGCGCCGCTCTTTGCGTTCGTCGGGGCCTACGTGATCTTCGACATGCCGCTCGCCCTGTGCGTGACCTTGGTGTGGACGCTGCTCGCCCGCGAACTGGCCTTCGGCGCCAATGGCTGGCGGCGCGCGGCGATGTTCGTGGCCGTGGCGCTCGGCGTGCTCATCAAGGGGCCGGTGATGCTCGCGTGGGCCGCAGGGGGCAGCCTCGCCGCTGCCCTCTTCTTGCGCTCACGTGCGCCGATGCGCTGGCTTGGCTGGCTCCCGGGCTGGGCCATCGTTATCGCGCTGGCCGGCGGCTGGTTCGCGCTGGCCTGCGCTCGCCATCCCGAGTATCTGCGCTACGCGTTGCTCGAGGAGTCCCTCCAGCGCTTGGCCACCGGCGGGTTTCGCCGTCAGCAGCCGTGGTGGTTCGCGCTGGTCACCCTGGTCGTGGGGGCGCTGCCCTGGTCGCTCAGCACTCCGTGGAGCGCGGGGCGACTGCGCCGCGCGGCCGATTCCGGCGATCCACTCGGCGGCGTGGCCGTGCCGGTCGCCCTCGGCTTCGTCGTGTTCCCGCTCGTCTTCTTCTCGCTGTCGCGATCCAAGCTCATCACCTATCTCGTGCCGGCCCTGCCGCCGCTCGCGCTGCTCGCGGCGCTGGCGTGGAGCACTGTGAGGGGTCGGGCGCGAAGCACCATCGCGCTGATACTCCTCTTCACGCCCGCCCTGCTCGTCGCCGGTCATTCGCGGTTGTATCTGCACGCGGATGGGGACTCGGGCGGCGCTCGCGCGCGCCATCGCGGCGCTGGGCGGGGCGCCGCCGGTCCGCTGCGAACGCTGCTATAGCCCCGGCACCGACTACCTGTTGAACCGGCGCTCGGTCATCGTGACCGCCCGCGGCCACCAGACCACCAGCACCTATCAGGCTCGCTACCGCGATCTGTTGCGGAGTCGGGGGCAATGGACGATGCCTGAGGATGCCCGCGACGCTCCGCCGGCGGACGTGATCGTGCGGCCGTCGGAGGAGAATGGATCGGCGCCGGAAGGCTACGTCGAGTTCTTTCGGGATCGGCGCTTCACTGCGTACCGCAGAGGCTCGCGCGCCCGGCGTGGTCAGTAGTACACCGCCCGGCCGGCGCCCCCCGTGGCCACGACGAGCTCGCCGCTGACGGCCCAGGCTTTGTCCGAAGCCAGGAAGACCGTGACGTAGGCGATCTCCGCCGCGTCGACCATGCGGCCGATGGCGTTGCCCCGCGGGGAATCGTGGGCAAAGTCGCGTCGCTCGACTTCCTCGGGGGGGATCTGCAGCTCGGCGGCCCGGGCGGTCAGCAGGCGCGGAGTGCGCTCCGTGCGCGTCGTGCCAGGGTGAATGCAGTTGACCGTGATCCCGAAGCGTCCCAGCTGGACGGCCAACGTCTTGGTGAAGTGCACCAGAGAGGTATTGCGCGCGCCACCGCTGAGATTCCCGGCGTTGCGGGCGTTGGTCCCGCTGATGTTGATGATGCGACCCCACCCCTGCTCCTTCAGGTAGGGGATGGCGGCCCGCGCGCAGCGCAACGCGCCCACGTACTTCACGTCGAAGTCGTGCAGCAGATCCTCGTCGACGACGGTTTCGATGGGGCCGGTGGCGGTGGCCGAGCCCCCCGGCGGAGAACCGCTGTTCACCAGAATGTGCAGCCCGCCCAGCTGCGCGGCCGCCTGGGCCACCATCGCGTCCACCTGCGCCCTGCTGGTGACATCAGCGACCAGCGGGACGATGCGCCGCCCGGTCTCGGCGGCCAGTTCCCGCGCCGTCGCTTCGAGTTGATCCTTCGTGCGCGCCGCGATCGCGACGTCTACCCCTTCGCGGGCCAGCTCCCGCGCAATGGCTTTCCCGATGCCCAGGCTGCCTCCGGTCACGATCGCACGCTTGCCTTGGAGCCCCAGATCCATTGCGCCCTCCTGGCCGGCTGTGGTGTTCAGGCTCAGAATCGCGGACGCGATTCTATCGCAGCTGGCCTGGCCCGCGACCGGCTCGACCCGGCCTACGGCTCGGCGCCTTTCCGGGCGAACCCGCGTGGGCGCCGCGCGCGGCGCCCGCGGTGGGGGGCTTGTGATACACCGCGCGAAACGCGGCGTTGAAACGCTGGCCGTCAGCATCGCGTTCAACGGAGCGACCCTGGGCGGTGTGATCATCACGCCCGCGCTCATCCCGCTCATCCAGGTGGTCGGGTTCACACGCGCGCTGGCCACCGCCGCCCTCGTGCTCCTCGTCGTGCTGCTCGCCGTCGCGGGTGCCGTCCTGCGGTCGGGCCCCGCCGAGCTCGGCCTTGGTCCCGACGGCGATCCCCGTGCCTGCCCACTCGGCGGACCGTCGGTGAGTGGTCGGCGAGGCGATGCACTACGGACGTGGCGCTTCTGGAGCGTGTCGGGGGCCTTCGCGCTCGGCCTCGCGGCGCAGGTCGGGGTGCTCACGCACCTGGTTTCGCTGGTGACGCCGGCGCTCGGAGCGGGCGGCGCCGCGCGTGCCGTAAGTACGACCACGGCGGCGGCGGTGATCGGGCGGGTGGTGACAGGCTTTGTCGTCGATCGCCTGAATCGACGGCTCGTCGCGAGCGCGGCTCGCCATCCAGATCATCGGCGTCGTCCTGTTGGCGTAGGCGCCGTCGGCGAAGGCCGTGTACGTTGGTTGCGCGCTCTTCGGTCTGGGCGTCGGGAATTTGACGACGCTCCCCGGCCTCATCCTCGCCGTCGAGTGGCCGCGCGAGCGTTTCCCGACGCTCGTCGGCCTGGTGGTCGGCATCAATCAGTTCACGTTCGCCTTCGGGCCGTCGCTCGTGGGCGTCATCCGCGATTGGGCCGGCACCTACGGACTGGCGCTCGGAGCCTGCACGGTGCTTCAGGCGATTGCTGCTGCCATAATTCTGCTCGGGCCCGGGAGCGCGCGTTCGACGCGCTGAGATCCTCGGGCTACTCGAGCCCGGCCGAGTGAGTCGTAGCCGGGCTCAGCCCTGCCTGCGTGACGCCGCTGAAGGCGTGGCCTCCTCCCGCGACTGCGCGGCATCATCAGTTTCGGGGCCGCTTGCAAGGCCCGTTGAGGAGAACCCATCATGAGGGACTCTCATACGACGCCGGCGCTTCGGGCTTCCGTCATCTCAACGAACCGGCACAGCGCGTTGATGAGTCGCATCTGCTCGATCGAGCGCGCCCTCGATTCGAGGAGGCGAGGACTGGCGACCAGGTAGGCCAGGCACATCGCGCGTGAGACGGCGACGTTGAGCCGGTTACGCGAGAAGAGGAAGTCGAGGCTGCGGGGCACGTCCTCCGCGCTCGACGTGGCCATCGAGTAGAACACGACCGCCGCCTCGCGGCCCTGGAACTTGTCGACGGTGCCGACCAGCACGTTGGTCAATCCGGCCTCGCCGAGCGCCTGACGCAGACGGCGCACCTGGGCGTTGTAGGGCGCCACGACCATGAAATCGCTCTCGCTCAGTGCTCGCGTCTCCGCGCTGGCGTTCGTCCAAGACGCGCCCAGCATGTCGCGGATCTGAGCGGCGACCCGAACGGACTCCTCCGATGAGACGGCGGTGTTGCCGGCATGCGGCACGGGCAGATAGCGCAGGCCGGTGCCGAAGGCGGTCTGCCGCGCGACTCTCGGCGTTCCCTCCAGCCGGCCGTCGTAGACCACTTCCGAGATGAAGCGGCAGACGTCGGGGTGCATGCGGCGCGTGCGTTCCAGGAACACGCCCATGTCAGTGGGCACGGTCGCGTGCTCGCCGAGCAGATGCTCGAGCACGGATTTCTCGGTCCCCGGTGGATGCGTACCCTGCGAGACCTGGGCGAGCTGCAGCGGGTCGCCGAGGAGGATGACGTTGCGGGCCGAAGTCCCCATGGCCGAGCGCGTCGGCAAGCGCCACCTGGCCCGCTTCGTCGATCACGAGCGTGTCGATGAGCGGGCCGCCAGGCCGCTCGCCGTCGAGATCCCGGTGCGCGAACAGCCAGGCTGTTCCTGCGAAGAGGAGGACTTCGCGGCCGGCGCCCACGAACGGAGCTATCTTCCTCTCGACGCTGCTACCGATGAACCGCCCGGCGTAGAGGGATTCCTCGGCGCTCTTGCTCGCTTTCTTGAGCCCTTGGAACGCCAAGCCTTCCCCCGCGGCGGCGCGTTCGATCTCGTCCAGCAGGTTGTGGATGGCCTTGTGACTCGTCGCGGCGATACCGACGCGGCGGCCCCGGCGCATCAGCTCGATCGCGATCCGCGCCCCCGTCCAGGTCTTGCCAGTCCCCGGCGGTCCCTGGATGAAGAGATAGCTGCCGTCGAGCGATGCGGCCAGGTCGCGCAACTCCCCGGGGTCCGTCGTCTGGATCACATCGCGCCGGGCTGAACGCGCGATCCGCGGTCGAGCTCGCCCGAGGATGTCGCGCAGCGCCGGGTAACCGGCGTCACCGGCCAGGATGGACGAGGCCAGTCGGGCGAGGGCCGCCCGTTGCTCGCGCGTGTCATACGGACCGCTGGGAATCAGGGCGTTCGGGAGCGGCACACGCTGGAGGCTGGGTCCCCGCCGAAGCGCAAGTACGCCAGCCACGTCGTCGAGCTCGTGGATCGTCCCGGCCGGCCCCTGCGTGGCTGGATCGACCGGCGGTGTCGCCCGGCACGAGCTTGTGCTCCTGCGCGGGGAACCGCAGCCGATGGGCGAGCGACTGCTTGACCCGTATCGGCGGCGCGCTGGTCGGCTCTAAGCTTGCCGATCGACTCGGCGTCGTCGACGAGATCGTCGAGCGACATCTGATCGCGCCGCTCGAAGAACCACTACCAGGCCGGCCTCGCCTCGCGCCGGTGGTATTCGAGCAGCTCTCCAGCCAGCCACCGCGGCGTTCCGGTCGCCATCCCTTCGACCAGCGCCTGGCGCAGTGCCTCGCGTTCCCGGTCGGCGGCGGCCTTGTCTCCGTCGACGTCGGTCGGCGCGACGGCGTCGGGCCACGGCGTGGCGTCCGGCCGCTGGCGCCGGAGCCAGTCGCGAAGCGCGAGGGTGGCGTGGCAGTCCTCCTGGTTGTAGGCGCCGATCGCGTCCAGCCGTGTGCCGTCGCGCGACTCCATCCAGCGCTCGTACTCGAGCACGGCCAGCGTACGCTTCGCACGCCCGCGCTCCGGTGGAAGCCGGCGAGCGCCTCGACCTCCTTCAGCGAGTATCTCGGCACCCCGGCGCGCAGGCCCTGGCGGACGACCCGGTGCAGGTCGACGAAGACCTTCCGGCGCAGCAACCCGTCCACGGCATCCTCACGCGTCGCGTACACGCCCATGAGCTGCGTGATGGCGGTCGTCTCGTAGGCGCCATAGTGGTAGACGTGCATGTCGGGGTGGCGAGCAAGGCGCTCGTGGAAGAGATCGATGAGCGCCTCGAAGCCGCACCGCTCTTCGTCGCGCGTGTGGGCCCACGCCGGCCGATAGGTCCATTGCTCGCCGTCCGCGAAAAGCAACCCGAGCAGGAAGTGCAGCCCGCGCGCCGGCTCCCAGAACGGATCGCCTTCGATGTCGAACACGATGTCGCCCACCGACGGCCGCGGGAGCAACTCGAAGCCACAGCCGGGCTCCGCGGGCAAGAGGTGCCACTCCAGACGACCCGTGGTGCGGCGAATCACCTGGAGCCCGGCCTGGTCGCGGAGTGTCTCGAACGTGCGCGCCGCCATGCGCTCGACCTCGGTGACGGGCGCCGCCGCCGCGAGCCCCGCCAGCGTGGGCAGTCCTGCGCTCCTGCGCCGGGGTACCTGGTCCCGGCGCATTCCCGCCACCAGGATCAGGTGGTCTTCGGCCCGCCAGCGCGCGTCGCACACCTCGCGGAACTCGCACAGAGCGCAGTGCTCGACGCGATACGGCTCGGTCGCGCCCGGCCTGCCGATGGCGGCCTCGAACCCGCGGCGCAGCCGGCGGTAGTAGGCCACGAAGTCCGCGTGGCGCAGCGTGCGCCGCTCGCCGATGCCGAGGAGCACGTGCATCTGCTCGGGGGCGACACCCTGGAGTTGGCCGATCGCCTCGCCGTAGAAGCAGAGCTGCACCACGTAGGTCGGCTTCTCGGCCCGTGCAAGCTTGGCGTCCACCGCCTCGTAACCCCAGGCGCCGAGCGCGGTCGGGCGATCGACCCGCTCGAGGAAATCGGCCCGGCCGCGCCAGTCGCCGTCCACGAACGTCGCCTGGTAGATGATCTCGGCGCCGCCGCGCATGGCCTCCACGGTCGCGCGCGCGCCCGCCTCGAAGTCCCAGGGGTCCGGCGTGACGATCTCGACGACCTCTCGCCCCTCCTGCCGGAGTCGGGCCAGGTACGCCGCCTCGTGCTCCTGCCCTTTGCGGCGCAGTAGCTCGTTCTGCTCGCTGGGGACGTGTGGGCGCGGGCGCGCGCCCCGAGCGACGTCGAGCGACAGCCCCGTGAGATGCGGGCATTCGATGTAGTCGTTCAGATCCGAGGGCGAGAGGACCAGTCGGCCGTTCAGGAGTTGCATGGGGCCGGGGTCGCTTGACCGAAGCCGCGCGTCATGTCGCGGGGCGATTGAGCCTGGGCGGCCATACCGTCATGGTCATGCAAGCCTCAATGCTGCCGCAAGCAGCTACGACAAAGTCCCTGTCAGGGGATCTTCTTCTCCCTGACACACTCGCGCCCGGGCTGGCGGGACGCCCCTTGAGATTTCCGCTTGACAGCCACGGCCAGTCCCCTGGCGACCTATCGGCGGTGCCCGGCAGATGCCAGCTCAGCGGTCCGTACAGGCGCGGCGGTGGACGGCCGGCGTTGGCGGAACGAAAAATCATCGCTCGTCCCGGAATCGCCGCTCGGGGAGCCTCGCAGGTGGCCCCGAACTCCGAGTGTAGAGTCGCCCCAGTTGAAGGGAGCTCGCCATGGAGATTCATTCGCCGACCATCCCCGCCACGCTGAACCCCGCTGCAGAACTGGACCGGCTGGGCGACGAGATCGCCGAGCTGTCGGCGCACCTCGAGGCGGCCACAGCGCGCCTCCTCGACCTCATCCGCGAATTCGACACCAGGGGCGGCTGGAACAACGGCTTCCGCTCCTGTGCCTCCTGGCTGAGCTGGCGGGTGGGGCTCGACCTGGGCGCGGCCCGCGAGCGCGTCCGGGTCGCCCGCGCCCTGGGCGCGCTGCCCAGCCTGGCTCAGGCCCTCGCTCGCGGAGAAGTCTCGTACGCCAAGGTCCGCGCGGTGACCCGCGTCGCCACTCCCGAGACCGAAGAGCGGCTGCTGAACGTGGCGCGCGCGGGGACGGCCGACCACGTGGAGCGAATCGTGCGTGGCTGGCGGCGCGTGGACCGCCAGGCCGAGGCCCGAGAGTCCGCGCAGCGGCACGCGAGCCGCGCGCTTCACGTCCGCCAGGAAGAGGACGGCACGGTCGTCCTCCGGGGACGGCTGGAGCCGGAAGTGGGGGCATTGCTCCTGCGGGCGCTCGAGGCCGCGCGCGAGACGCTCCATCGCCGGGTTGCCTGTGAGGATCGCGTGGAGGACGCCCCGACCTTCGCCCAGCAGCAGGCCGACGCGCTCGCCCTGCTCGCGGAGACGGCCCTTCACCACGGGCTCGATCCCGGCGCCCCGGGCGAACGCTACCAGGTGGTGGTCCACGTCGATGCCTCGGTGCTGGCCGACCCGGATCAGCCGGGCCAGTCCGTCCTGGAGGACGGGACGCACGTTTCTGCAGAAACGTCCCAGCGCCTGGCATGCGACGCGAGCCGGGTGGTCATGCGCCACGATGACGACGGGCGCGTGGTGGAGATCGGGGCCCGGACCAGGACGATTCCCCCGGCACTACGGCGCGCGCTGCAGCACCGGGATCGGGGCTGTCGCTTTCCGGGTTGCGGATTGGCGTTCGGGCAGGGGCATCACCTCCGCCACTGGGCCCAAGGCGGCCCGACCACGCTCTCGAATCTCGCTCTCCTCTGTCGCCGGCACCACCGCGCGGTCCACGAGGAGGGTTTCCAGGTCGATCGAGAACCTGACGGCACGCTTCGCTTCCGGCGACCGGACGGTTGGCCCTTGCCCGAGGCTCCACCGCCGCCAGCGGTGCCTCGCGATCCGGTGGAGGTCTTCCGGGCGGCCCATGCTACGCGAGGCCTTCGCCTCCACGCACGCACGACCTGCCCGGGCTGGCTTGGGGAACCCCTGAATGTGGTCTGGGCGATCGACGTGCTTCACCCCCTGGCGGCCGCCGCGCGACCGGCCATCTGCTCATAGACGCCATGTGCCGTGCAGCCGCTTCGCCACGGTTTCCTCCGCGCGAAAATCACACCTGACGAAGCGGATTTTCTTCGATACACCAAGGAGATAGTGACCGTTTGTGCGAGGGTGCTGTAGACTCGCAGCGGTGAGCAGCAAACCTCGCGGAAAGAGAGCGGCGGCCCGGCCCGGACGGGTTGCTGAGAGCTACGCCCACTACGACGCTAAGAGCCCGATGCGTCCCGAGGTGGGAACGCAGCCGCAGTTCCGGAAGAAGAAGCCGCCGGCGACCTATCGGTACGACTCGTCGCTCTCGCCCGCACTGAACTGGGACGGCCAGAACCCGGCCCGCGAGCTGGGCGAGTGGCTCCTGGAGCTGATTGGCCGGGCTGCTGCTCTCGACGCACCGCACGCCTTCGACCGGCCGCAAGAGTTCAGGACGGCCAACGGCGCGGTGGTGGCCACCGTCAGAACGCTGACCGAGGCCGTCGAGCTGCTCCGGCGGCTCGGCCGGCCGTTCCTCGACTGGACCGGCAAGGCCGAGCGCCTGTCGTTCGACGTCCCGACGCTGCCCCTGTTCATCCACGAGCGCCTCTCCACCAAGGCCATCGTGGAGACGCTGACCGGCCACCGCCGCGACAAGCAGCAGACCATGTTCGAGCTGTTCGGCGACCCGCAGCACTCGGTCGCCGACCAGGTCCTGCGCGCGTACGAGTACCCGGACAACTGGGTGAACCGCCTGGTCCTTGGCGATTCCCTGGTGGTCATGAATTCCCTGCTGCACTACGAGGGCCTCGGCGGCCAGGTCCAGATGATCTACATGGACCCGCCGTATGGCGTGAAGTTCGGCTCCAACTTTCAGCCCTTCGTGCGCCGCCGCGACGTCAGCCACAACGACGACGCCGACATGACCCGTGAGCCTGAGATGGTCAAGGCGTACCGGGACACGTGGGAGCTCGGGCTGCACTCCTACTTGACGTACATGCGCGATCGCCTACTCCTCTCCCGCGAGCTGTTGGCGCCGTCGGGGCAGCATCTTCGTGCAGATCGGCGACGCCAATCTTCATGTGGTTCGCGCCCTGCTAGATGAGGTTTATGGTGCACAGTGCTTTGTTGTCACGATTCCAATCAAGAAGAAGGGCAGCCAGAAGAGCAGTCTGCTAGACCCAGTTAACGACTACTTAGTCTGGTACAGCCGTAGCCCTCGCGACGAACGGCACGTTACTTTCTACCCCTTGTTTGAAAAACGCGAGTTGGACGGCGAGACGCTCGCAGAGTTCAAGATGCTCGAACTCGCAGATGGCCGCGAATACTCAATCGCGGCCCTTCCGGATCCAACTGGCACTCCGCGTGACTACCGTCTTAATCCCAGGCAGCTATTCAGAGATCATCCTGGCGCCCGGCTGTTCCGTCCTTGGCCTATAACGAATGGAGGGCGACGGCCCAACCAACTGGATCCGATCGAGTTGAATGGCTCGGTCTTTACACCTCCGGAGGGACGCTGCTGGTCGCACACATCAAGGTCAGCCGACAGTACGCTGCCCGGGATGGAGAGGCTCAAACGTGCGGGGCGCCTCATTGCCTCAGGTAAGTCCTTGGATGCCAAACGATATCTCGACGACTTTCCTTTCAAGACGTTGTCCAATTGGTGGGATGGCCTGGGCGGAGCATCAGATCCGATCTATGTCGTACAAACAAATACCGAGATTGTTCAGCGCTGCATTCTGATGACGACGTCACCCGGCGATCTGGTTGTCGATCCGACGTGCGGCTCCGGCACAACAGCTTACGCGGCGGAACAGTGGGGACGTCGATGGATTGCTATCGATGCGAGCCGGGTTCCTCTGGCACTCACTCGACAACGTTTACTCACAGCCACGTTTCTCTACTACCAGCTTCAGGATCAATCGCGGGGCCCGGTAGGTGGTTTCGCCTACGCCCGCAAGCGTGGAAAGGAAAGTGGGGGAATCGTTCCGCATGTCACTCTCGCAAGTATTGCGAACGATGAGCCGGTCCCCGAGGAAGTGCTGGTTGATCGTCCGGAGCGTGACGACAACATCGTCCGCGTGACCGGAGCGTTTACCGTTGAGGCGACCATTCCCACACCAGTCGACTGGGAAGGGGACGGCAGGCCCGACACTGGCGAAGCCGGCGCTGAGGCGCACGGCTCGTTCGTCGACCGCATGCTGGAGGTGCTCAGGAAATCGCCGGTACTTCATGTCGGGGCGGGGAAAACAGTCGCCTTGCGTAACATTCGGCCACCTGCACGAACGCTCTCGCTCTCAGGCGAGGCGCTGGTGGCCAACGGGAGTGAGCGTCCGGTTGCTCTTGTCTTCGGTCCCGAGAACGGTGCCCTCACTCAGCTCGGCGTCCATGAGGCGCTGAAGGAGGCCAGCCTCAAGGGCTACGCGCATCTCTATGCCATCGGCTTCGCGATCCAGCCCGATGCGCGGCTGCTGATCGAGAAGGCGGCTGAGATGGGGCTGCCGCCGGCCACATACGTGCAGGCCACGCCGGACCTCATGATGGGTGACCTCTTGAAGAACATGCGGTCGAGCCAGATCTTCAGCGTCTGCGGTCTGCCCGAGGTGCAGTTGCGGCGAGTTGGCGACGGCAAGTACCAGGCCGAACTGATCGGCCTGGACGTGTTCGACCCGGTCACGATGAAGGCCGACCACCACGAGGGCGGCACCGTGCCGGCCTGGTTCCTCGACATGGACTACAACGGGCTCTGTTTCCACGTGAGCCAGGCGTTCTTTCCCCGCACGGCGGCCTGGGACGATCTGCGGCGCGCGCTCCGCGGCGAGTACGACGACACGGTGTGGGACCATCTCGCTGGTACGACCAGCGCGCCCTTCGAGGCCGGCGACCACGGGCAGGTCGCGGTCAAGGTCATCGACGATCGCGGCAATGAACTGCTGGTCGTGAAGAGCCTGCGAGACGCCACCGCGTGATCCACCGCGTTCGCCTGCGCCGCTTCAAGCGGTTCGGCGACGTCGAGTTCGTCCTGCCCGGGCATGTGGTTCTCGCCGGTCCCAACAATATCCTCGCGGAGTATCGAGAGCGCCCGGACGGACCGCGGCTCGACATCGCCAGCGCCGGCAGTGGGTTTCAGCAAGTCCTGATGCTGCTCACGTTCTTGCAGACCCGCCCGGGATCCGTGCTGCTGCTGGACGAGCCCGACGCGCACCTGCACGTGATCCTGCAGGACGCGATCTACACCGAGCTCCGCGCGGTGGCGGCGCGCCAGCGCTCCCAGCTCGTGATCGCCACGCACTCGGAGGTCATCGTCAACGCCGTCGAGCCGCGGGAGCTGTGCGTCGTTTTCGACCAGCCCCGCATGCTGGCGATGACGGAGGAGCGGGCGCGCCTCATCGACTCGCTGCGGATCCTGTCTCACACCGACGTGATGCTGGCGCGCGACGCGCCGGGCGTCCTCTACCTCGAGGACTACACCGACCTGGACATCTTGCGAGCGTGGGCCAGAGTGCTCGACCATCCGGCGCGCGAGCTTCTGACCACCCGCCTCTTCTGGAAGCGCACCGTGGTCGAGACGCGGCCGGGCGCCCCGGGCGTGCAAGCTCGTGAGCACTACGAGGCGCTGCGGCTCGTGCGGGAGGACCTCCCGGCCATCGAGCTGGTCGATGGAGACGCGCGGCCGGAGATCCAGCCGACCCCGATCACCGGAGAGGGCTTCCAGCGCCTGCGCTGGCGGCGATACGAGATCGAGAGCTATCTTCTCCATCCCGACGCTCTCGCCCGCTTCGTGGAGCAGACCGTCGGGCCGGCCGCCGCGCCACCTCATCTGGCCGACCTTCGACGCTATCTCGAGAGGAACTTCCCGCCCGCGGTGCTGCGCGATCCGCTGGGCGACCACGCGTTCTTGAACGGCACGAAGGCGCGCACGCAGTTGCTACCGCCGGCGCTCTCCGCAGCGGGGCTCCCCGGACTGCCCTACACTCGCTACCATGAGATCGGGGCGGTGATGAGGCATCAGGAAATTCACCCCGAAGTCGTCGAGAAGCTCGACGGCATCAGGAGAGCGTTCGGGTTGTGAGCGGCTTCGAAGTCGCCGAGCCGATCATCTCCGGACCCTACGACGAGCCGAGCGAGCACTGGCACATCGTCGAGGGCGAGACCCCGCGCCGCCTGCCCGGGCGGCGGCCGGCAATGTACTACTACCGTCCGCCCGGGCCCGTGAGCGAGATCGCGGGCGACGACCCCGGAACGCTGATCGAGCTGAAGCTCGTCAAGCGGGTCCGCGAGCGCCTGAGGGCGTGGCAGGCGGCGGGTCGGCCCGGGGTGACGCGGACGACGCAGGAGCTGCTCGCCTACTGGACGCGCGAAGGGCGCCAGCATCGGCTCTTCTTCGCCCAGCGTGAGGCCGTGGAGACGGTCATCTTCCTGACCGAGGCGCGGGCCGACTTTCTCCAGGGAATCGACGTTCCCTCCGACGAGCCGAGCGAAGACCGCAAGGCCGAGGGCTACGCCGGCTTCGACCGGGTCGCGTGCAAGATGGCCACGGGGACCGGCAAGACGACCGTCATGGGCATGCTGGCGGCCTGGAGCATCCTCAACAAGGTCAACAACCGCGGCGACGCCCGGTTCTCCGACGTGGTCCTTGTGGTCTGCCCCAACGTCACGATCAGAAATCGCCTTCGGGAGCTGGACCCGCGCGAAGGCGAGGCCAGCCTCTATCGGACGCGCGACCTGGTGGCGCCGCACCTCATGTCGGACCTGGTCAAAGGGCGCGTCCTCGTCACGAACTGGCACGTCTTCGAGCCGCAGAGCGTGAATCCGGGCGGGGTCAGTGCGAAGGTGACGCGCGCCGGCGTCCCGGTGCGGACGGTGGAGACGATCACCATCGGCGCCAGGACGACCACGGCCCGAGGCCGGCGCTATCTCACGCCGGAGGAGCTAGAGCGGCAGGTCGCCGCCAACCTCATCAGCGTGATCGAAGAGGACCGCGATCGGCAGGGCCACCTGCTCAAGGTCCGGGTCGAGTCGGTTCGATATCTTGAATCCGAGACCGCCGTCGTCGAGCGGGTGCTGGGCCGTGAGGTCGGGGGAAAGCAGAACATCCTCGTGTTCAACGACGAGGCCCATCACGCTTACCGGATCCGCCGTGACTCCCCCGACGGTGAGGTCGAGGAGCTATACAGCGAGCCGGAAGCGCAGGACGAGTTCTACAAGGAAGCAACGGTCTGGGTCGAAGGGCTCGATCGCATCCACAAGCTCCGCGGCATCAACTTCTGCGTGGATCTCTCGGCGACGCCGTACTACCTCGGCCGCATGGGGTCGGACACGAACCGCATCTTTCCCTGGATGGTGAGCGATTTCGGTCTCACCGACGCCATCGAGTCCGGGCTGGTGAAGATCCCGCAGCTCGCCGTGCGCGACACGACCGGCGCCGACATCCCGGGCTACTTCAACATCTGGCGGTGGATCATGCCCCGCCTCACCGCGGCGGAGCGCGGCGGCTCCCGCGGGAGCCCCAAGCCGGAGGCCGTGGTCAAGTGGGCGGCCACGCCCACCGCCATGCTGGGTGGATTGTGGGAGGAGCTCCGCGAGGCGTGGGAGCAGAACGCGGAGGACCCGCGACCACCCGTCTTCATCATCGTCTGCCGCGACACTGCGATCGCCAAGGTCGTATACGAGTGGCTCGCCCTCGACCGCCCGCCGGCCGGCATTCCGCCGGCGAACATCGCGGGCTTCCGCAATACGCCCGAACGTCAGAACACGATCCGTGTCGATTCCAAGGTCGTCCAGGAGACGGACAGCGACCGAGCCAAGAGCGACGAGTCGACCTGGATGCGGCTGACCCTGGACACCGTGGGGAAGGTCGCGTGGCCCATGGACCGCCAGGGCCGGCCGATCTATCCGGAGGGGTTCGAGGACCTGGCGAAGAAGCTCGGCAAGCCGCTGCACCCGCCGGGCCGCGACGTCCGCTGCATCGTCAGCGTGGGCATGCTGACCGAAGGCTGGGATTGCAGCACGGTCACGCATATCGTGGGGTTACGGCCCTTCATGTCGCAGCTCCTGTGCGAGCAGGTGGTCGGCCGCGGGCTGCGCCGGTCCAGCTACGAGGTCGGCGAGGACGGCATGCTGCAGGAAGAGGTCGCCAAGGTGTTCGGCGTGCCGTTCCAGGTGATCCCGTTCAAAGCGAACAAGGGTGGTACGCGGCCGCCGGCACCGAAGCGCCATCACGTCCACGCCGTACCGGCCAAGGCCGCCTACGAGATTCGCTTCCCGCGCGTGGAGGGATACCGCCAGGCGATCCGCAACCACGTGACGATCGACTGGTCGAGCGCGCCGACGATCACGCTGGATCCGATGAAGATCCCCCCCGAGGTCGAGGTGAAAGCGGCGCTGCCCAACAACAAGGGGCGCCCATCGCTCTCAGGGCCGGGCAAGCTCGAGCGAGTCGACCTCGACCCGTATCGCTCCGGCTACCGCTTTCAGCAGCTGGTCTTCGATCTCGCTGCCGACCTCACCCGTGATTACGCAGCCCAGCCGGGCTGCGACGTGCCCGCGCACGTGCTGTTCCCACAGCTCGTGCAGATCGTCGAACGCTATCTGCACAAGAACGTGCAGCCTCTTCCGCCGGCCGACGTCCTGGACGTCGCCCTCTCGCCCTACTACGGCTGGGTGATCGAGGCACTGGTCGGCGCCATCAAACCCGACACGTCGGAGGGTGAGGCGCCGGAGCTGCCCCGGTACGAGGCGCGACGCGGTCCAGGCTCGACGGCCGAGGTGGACTTCTGGACGAGCCGTGATGTCCGGGAGGTTGTCCGCAGCCATCTCAACTACGTCGTCGCCGATACCGCGAAGTGGGAGCAGTCGGCGGCATACGTCCTTGACACCCACCCGCTCGTCGAGGCGTTCGTCAAGAACGCGGGGCTGGGGTTTGCCATCCCCTATCTGCACAACGACCAGGTGCACGACTACGTCCCCGACTTCATCGTGCGTCTGAAGTCGCAACCTCATCTGCACCTGATCCTCGAGACGAAAGGGTTCGATCCACTCGAGGAAGTCAAGACGGCCGCGGCGAGACGCTGGGTGGCTGCGGTGAACTCGGATGGAACCTATGGACGCTGGCGGTACGAAGTCGCGAAGCGGGTCACCGACATTTCGGCGCTGCTCGCCGCGATGTGAACTTTACTCGAGCGCGAACACCCGCGCGGCGTTCCGGTAGAGCCACTTCTCCTTGACGGTGTCCTTGAGCGGCAGCGCCAGGTACTCCCCGATCAGCGTCTCGTGAGGCTGCCCGACAAGACCCGCCGAGAGCCCCACCAGGACCTTGTCCTGGATAAGCGTGTTGCCGAACTGCATCAGCATCTCCCATCCCGACCCGCGTTGGCCGAGGTACTTCGCGCGGTGGGCGGATGTGTCGAGATACAGCTTCGGGTGGCGCCGGACGAGGGCAACCATCTCGTTCACCCACGGCCAGCCCCCGAGACCGCCGATGAGCGTCAGCTCCGGGAAGTCGATGGCCACCTGGTCGAGATGCCGCGGGTGGCCGAGGTCGTACGGCCGATCGGTCGCGTAATTCATGGAAGAGTAGATGCGCACCGGGATGTCCAGCTCGACCGCTTTGGCGTAGAGCGGGTAGTAGCGCCGATCGCCGGCCGGGATACCATCGACCAGGGCCGAGACCCCGAGGGCGTGGAACCCCTGCTCGCGCACCCGATGCTCCAGCTCGCGGACGCCCCGCATACCGTCGAGCCCGCTGATGCGGGCGAGCCCGAGAAAGCGGTCCGGATAGTCGCGCAGCAGGTCGGCCACCTCGTCGTTGGAGGTGCCGAAGGGCAGCGCACGCACGATGCCCGCCTGCACGAGCTGCTCCACGTATGCGGAGAGCTCCGTGGCCGGCCGGGTGTCGCCGCCGTCCCGGCGGGAGCGAAAGATGCGCTGGTAGTTGGCCATGCCATAGCCGGCTGGGCGCTGCGCCTCCGGGACGCCGGGTGCGGCGTCCGGCGCGCCAGGTGCCGCGGCAGGGGCTCCACCGTCGCCGGGCACGCGCTTCGGGACGCTGCACTCCATATCGATCACTCGCATCCGGAGCTCCTTTGCCTGAGCGCGCGCCGCCCCCGCTCGGTCGCGACCCGGGCCGCTGCGCCGACCGCCTCGCGCAGCCGCTGTGGCGCGACCTCACGGTACGCTTGCTCGACCAGGGTCGCCACCAGCGCCCAGTCGGGCCGCCGGTCGATCCGCACGCCGACCCAGCCTCGATGCCCGACGTAGGGCGGCCGGAAGAAGCGCGCGGGGTCCGTGAAGATCATCGCTTCCTGCTCCCCGAGCGGCGCGGGCAGCCACACCGCGAGGTGGTCGGCGCCGTGATGGTGATCGTCGAGCTGGGCGAACAGTCGTCCTCTCACACGCCACGTCGGCTCACCCCACGCCAGCTTCTCGGTGGTTTCGGGCAGGGCTAGACAGATCGCACGCAACCGTTCGACGGGCGCGCCCCCGGACCCCCGCCCCGTTCCGCGTGGAGTCGCCGGCTTCCTGCGGGCTGCGGGTCGCGGAGGGGTAGGTTCTCGTCGGCGCAGGCGGCCGGGCATGGCGCTCAGAGCGTGCCGCGGACGAGCCGGGAAGTCATCGGACGGCCCGACCAATAGCCCGTGCACCGGCCGCGTGTCAAGCGCGGCGCGACCGAGACCGTGTGAGCGGCGCACCTCGGTTTGACCGGGCCGCGAAAAGAGTGATAGACGAACCTGGCGGCACACCAAGGAGCGGACCATGGCCGAAAATCGGATCGATACAGATATCGCGATCAGCGGGAGTGCCGGAGGCTGGGCGCCGCACGAAACTGGCTGTGGCGCCTGTTTCATCGGCACGGCAAATCGGGCGGACTGAGGCATGGATCGGGTGCGCCTCGCCATCGTCGGCTGCGGCAACATCTGCCAGCTCAACGCCCCTGGGTACTTGGAGCACCCGCGCTGCGACGTGGTCGCCCTCTGTGACACCGATCGGACCCGCGCCGAGCGGCGGGCTCGCGAATGGGGCCTCACGCCCAAGATCTACGCGGACTACGCTCAGCTCCTCCACGACCCCGGCGTTGACGCCATCGAGCTGCTGACCCCCACATATCTCCACGCCGACCAGATCGTGGCCGCACTCGCCGCCGGCAAGCACGTCTCCTGTCAGAAGCCAATCGCCGTCAGCGTGGCCGAGGCCGATCGGATCGTGGCGGCCGCGGCCACAGCGCGGACGATCTTCCGCGTGACCGAGAACTTCCTCTATTACCCGCCCATCGTGAAGGCCAAGGAGTTGCTCGACGCCGGGGCCATCGGCGAGCCCTCTCTTGTGCGCATCCACACCACCCGGGTGCGCGACATCGTCGGGCAGGCCGTGGACCTCGACCCCGAGGCCCTGGTCTGGCGTCGCGATCCCGGCCGGAACCCCGGCGGCGCCCTCTACGACGACGGCGTCCACAAGTACGCCACGGCCATGTACTGGATCGGGGAGATCGGCGAGATCTCGGCCATCGTCAGCCACGGGTCGGACTTCCTCCAAGAGGTCCCGAGCGTGGCCACCTGGCGGTTCAAGGACCGCGAATGCCTCGGCATCATCGACTATACCTATGCCCCCGAGATGCCGATCCGGAGCCGCTACTATCGCGCTGACGAGTTCTTCGAGATCCACGGCTCGCGCGGGATCCTCTGGGTCACGCGGTGCACCGGCGAGATGCTCGATCTGCCACCGGTCGTGCTCATCAAGGGTGCCGAGACGACGAGCTACCAGATGCCCATGGACTGGCGCACAGGCTTCGACGGCGCGGCGCGGGATTTCGTGGATGGGCTTCTGGAGGGTCGGCAGCCGGCGCAGGACGTGCATACGGCGAAGAAAGTCCTTCAGGTACCACTGGCGATTTACGAGGCGAGCCGCCTCCGGCGCCCGGTGACACCGGACGCGATGACGTGATTCCCAAGGCGCGCGAGATTGGGGTTCGCCGACCGCGTGAAGGGTTCAGGGCACGCGCGCTCGCAACTCAGGACGCTCGAGCAACTACCAAGCTGCGCAGATCGACGTCCTCGTCGATCAGCTTCGCGGGCTCGACGGCCGCGCGATTGCGGATCAAGCTCACGGCGGCCTTCAGCTCACCATCCCCTTTGGGGTCCTCCGGATCGCCACCGCGGTTGAGGCCGACCACCGCGTGGACGACACCATCCTTGAGGTAGAAGCCTAGAAACTTTCGACTCTCGGGCCGGCCCCGGAACACGAGGCGGTCCCAGCTGGGCGCGAACCCCACGTACTCGACGACGTGCTCGTACTGATCCGACCAGAAGGAATGGACGTAGTCGTAGGGCTGCTCTCCGCCCAGCAGTGACCGGGCGGCCGCCCTCCCCTGCTGGTATCCGTTGTTCCAGTGTTCCACGCGCAGGCGGCCGAAGATCGGGTGCAGGTGATTCGTCACGTCGCCCGCGGCGAACACGTCCGGCAGCGACGTGCGGCATCGCGCATCGACGAGCACGCCGTTGTCGATCTGGGCTCCCCCCGCCGCCAGCAGCTCGGTGTTGGGGACGATTCCGATTCCGGTCACCACCATGTCGCACTCGAGGACCCGCCCCTTCTTGGTCCGCACGCGTCCGACCCGGCCGGAGCCCTCGAAGGCCGCCACGGAGTCCTCCATGATCAGCTCCACGCCGTTCTCGCGATGGATACTCGCCAGCACCTGACCGACTTCCTCGCCGAGAACTCGGGCCAGGGGCACGGGGGCACCCTCCACCGCGGCCACCTCAATCCCGAGCTGGCGCAGCGACGCCGACACCTCAGAGCCGATGAAGCCAAGCCCCACCACCACCGCGCGGCGGCCGCGCTGGGTGACCGCGCGAATCCGGTCGCAGTCCTCCACGGTGCGTAGCTGGAAGATGCCCTCGAGATTTGCGCCGGGCACAGACAGCGTTCGGTTGCGCCCGCCGGTGGCCACGAGGAGGCGGTCGTAACCGACGCGCTCGCGGCCCGCCAGCTCCACGAACTTCTGCTTGGCGTCGATCATCGTCGCCCGCACCCCGAGCTTGAGCTCGATGCGCTGCTCGGAGTAGTATCCGGCGGGCTTGACCAGCAGAGCCTCGAAGCCTTCCTGCTGACGTAGATAGCCTTTGGACAAGGGTGGACGATTGTAGGGCAGCTGGGCCTCGGCACCGATCAGGTGGATCTCGCCGTCAAAACCTTCGTCGCGCAGGGTTGCCGCCGCGGTCGCCCCCGCCAATGACGCCCCCAGGATCGCGATACGCGTGTGTTTCATGACCTCGGTCCTCACTATGAGTTATACTCCCGCCCCCGGGAGTATCCGCCTCCAGGACGCCGGCGCGTGGCGATCCGCCGCGACGCGCCGGTGTGTTCTTCGCGATCTGCCAGGCGGGTACCCTCGTCGAGATCACTGAATGAGCAAGCCAGTGCCGGAGACCACCACACCAGGAGGACACCCGTGCGTGAGGAGCGTGTCCAGACCGCCACCGCCGAGCCAGCTCCGTCCCTGATCACCGTGACCCACGTCGTGTACGGCCTCCACGCCCTCAGCCTGATCACGGGGATCATCGGCACCGCGACCGTCGTGGGTGCGTTTCTCACCGGCTGGCCCTCGATCATCGCCGTCATCCTGAACTACGTGAAGCGGAGCGAGGCGCGCGGGACGTGGCTCGAGTCGCATTTCCGCTGGCAAATCCGCACGTTTTGGTTTGGGCTACTGTGGGTGACGCTCTGCCTGCTTTTCGTGGCGGCCACGCTTGGCATCGGCCTGCTGATTGCCTGGCTGCCGCTCGGGGTCGTCGGGCTTTGGTTCATCTACCGGGTGGCGCGCGGTTGGCTCCAGCTGAAAGACCACCGGCCGATGTACGAGTAGACAGCGGCGGCGAGATCAGCGCGGGCGCTGACCGCTGGTTTCAGTCGATGATAGAGGCCAAAAATGGCCCGGCAACTCGTGGTTCGAGGCCTATGCTCGAACCCGTGCAGTCAGCCGGCTAGCGACTCAGGCTCGACCCGTGCGGTCAGCCGGCTAGCGACTCAGGCTCGACCCGTGCGGTCAGCCGGCTAGCGACTCGAGCGCCCGCACCTCATCGGCGGAGAGCGCCAGGTCGCGGCTGGCCAGATCCTGCTGCATGTGCTCGGCGCTGGAGGTGCCGGTCAGCGGCAGCATCCCGACGGCCTGCGCAAAGCGGAATACCACTTGGGCCTGCGTGGCATTGCCGCGCGCGGCGATGCGGGCGACCAGGGCGTGCCCCAGCACCTCAGGGTTGGCGGTGAGCAAGGAGAAGCCCTGATAGACGATCTTCCGGTCGATGCAGAACGCTCGCACATCGCGGTCCCAGCCGAATCGGGCGAAGCAGCGGTTCTGGACGAACGCTGGGGCCTCGGCGCCGCTGGCCGTCATCTGCTCGAGGTGCCGCAGGGAGACGTTGCTCACGCCGAGGAACCGCGTGCGCCCGGCGTCGCGCTCGCGTCCCATCGCCGCCCAGACCTCGGCATCGTACTCGGTCCAGCCGTGGCCGGAGGCCGGCCCATGCAGGACGTAGCTGTCGACATGGTCTGTCCCGACGTGCTCGAGCGAGCTTGCCATCGACTGGGCGACCTGCGTGGAAAGGTCGGCCGCCGGGTCGTAGGGGAGCCGGTGATCCTGGCCTGGCCGATAGGTGAACTTCGTTTGTAGGAAAAGCTCCGCGCGCGTGACGACGCCGGCGCGGTAGGCCGCGGCCAGTCCCTCACCGACTCCAGCCTCGAAGTAATGCCGCCGCTGGTTGGCGGTATCGATGCCCCGGAAACCCATCCGGAGCGCGAGTTCGGTGAGGGCCGGAGTCCGATCTTCCTTCCAGGCGGTGCCGTAGAGGAACTCGGGAACGAGGACAGCCTGATGAGCTGGCATACGTCATTGTGCCATGTCGTCAACGGCCCTCGAAGTTCGGCAGGCGCCGCTCCGACCAGGCCTTCACCCCTTCCTTGAAGTCGGCCGTCTTGCGCGTCCAGTCCTGCTCGGTGAGCTCCCGCTCCGTGGCTTGCTCGGCAGCGTCCGCGAAGCCGCGCCGCATCGTCTCGCGGGTGGACTGCACGGCGAGCGGCGCGGACTGGGCGATCTCGGTGGCCAGCGCGGTGGCGGCGTCGCGGACCTCGGCCAGCGGCACCAGCACGTCGGCCATGCCCATCGCCACCGCCTCGTCGCCAGTGACGCGCCGGCCCGTATAGAAGAGCAGGTTGGCCTTCTGTTGACCGACGAGCCGCGGCAGCGTGTAGGTGAGGCTGAAGCCGGGATGGAACCCGAGCCGGTTGAAGTTGGCGCTGAAACGCGCCTCGCTGCAGGTCACCCGGAAGTCCGCGGCCAGCGCCAGGCCGAGGCCGCCGCCGATTGCCGCCCCCTGCACGGCGGCCACGATGGGTTTCTTCGTGCGGAAGATGCGTGTCGCTTCCTTGTAGAGGTGCTTGCTGCTGCCGCCCTCCGCGCTCGCTCCCGTGGCCGGGCGATTCGCGAAGTCGGCTCCTGCGCAGAACGACTTGCCCTGGGCGCAGAGCACCACGGCGCGGCACGCGGGGTCGCGGTCGAACGCCTCCAGGGCGTCCGCGATCTCGTTGATGAGCGCGTTGTCGAAGTAGTTGTGGGGCGGCCGCTGGATCTCGATCTGACCGATGTGGCCCGCAATGGTGACGCCGATATCCTTGTGAATCGCGATCGCACTCATGGGTTCCTCCCGCTGGACGTGATAGGCGTCGTGGCCTCCGGCTGCGCTCGCTTCCAACCTGGAAGCGTCAGCGCCCTGAAGTATCCTACGTTCCCCGCCCATGATCCTAGTCCGCAACGCGACGCTTCTCGATCCCGCGACGGGCGAACTCACGGGCGGGGTGGCCCACGGCCGCTCCAGGTCTTCCGGCGCGTGATCCTGGCGCTGGCCATGCCGGGGCTGCTGGCGGGGGCCATTCTGGTGTTCATCCTTGGCATGAATGCCTACGCCACGCCGATCCTCCTCGGCGGGCCGCGCTTTCAGATGATGGGCCCGGTCGTCTACGGCCAGTTCGCCCAGCCTCAACAACTGGCCGTTCGGCGCCGCGCTGTCGTTCGTGCTGATGACGGCGACGCTCTCGCTGAGCCTCGTCTCGAATGTCCTCGTCCGGCGCCGCTACCGCCGCTGACGCGCGGCCCGCGAGGGCGGATAGCGGATAGCCTCTTCAAGTGGCCTTTCGCGCCGGGCCCCGAAGGGTGATCGTCCCGTCCCTAGCGGCCCGGCTCTTCGGTGCTCAAGAACGGCCTTGACTCCACTTTGGAGTGGGCGCAGAGTCTGGCCACCTTCCGGTGCCCGCTTAGACAGGAGGTGCCGACCATGCGTCACCGGTGTTCTCTCCCTCCGTTGCTGTTCGCGACGGTCGTCGCAACCATCGTCTCGTTGCCGGCCCTGGCGCAGGCGCTGGTCGGGTTCAACAATGAGAACCGCACGGTGCTCGCGCTGCTGGTCGGCCAGGCCGGGTTCCAGCGCTGGGTGCCCGCTCCATGGCAGCTCAACCCCGTGGCATCCGGCCCATCCAAGCGATGGATCGCTTGACGTGCGACGTGCTCATGGTGGGTGGCGGAGGCGCTGGCCTTCGCGCGGCGATTGCCGTCGCCGAGACGCACCCGGAGCTTCGCGTGGCCGTGATCTCCAAGGTGTATCCGATGCGCAGCCACACGGTCTCGGCGGAGGGCGGCGCGGCGGCGGTGATCAAGTCGGGGGACAGCCTCGACGAGCACGCCTACGACACCATCTCGGGGGGCGACTGGCTCTGCGATCAGGCCGCGGTGGAGGTCTTCGTGAAGGAGGCCCCGGAGGAGATGCTGCGCCTCGAGCACTGGGGCTGTCCCTGGAGCCGGGAACCTGACGGCCGCATCGCCGTGCGTCCGTTCGGCGGCATGAAGATCGAGCGGACGTGGTTCGCCGCGGACAAGACCGGCTTCCACTTGCTCCACACGCTCTTCCAGACGAGCCTGAAGTACGACGCCATCCAGCGATATGACGAGTGGTTTGTCACGAAGCTCCTGGTGGACGAGGGGCGCTGCCAGGGGGTGGTGGCCATCGAGCTGGCGAGCGGGAGGATAGAAGCGATCAGGGCCAGAGCCGTCGTCCTCTGCACCGGGGGCTGCGGCAAGGTCTTCCCCTTCACGACCAACGCGAACATCAAGAATGGTGACGGCATGGCGCTCGCGTATCGCGCGGGGGCGCCGCTCAAGGACATGGAGTTTGTCCAGTACCACCCCACCGGGCTCCCGTTTACGGGAATCCTGATCACCGAAGCGGCGCGCGCAGAGGGGGGCTGGCTCCTCAACAAGGACGGCTACCGGTACCTCCAGGACTACGATCTAGGCAGGCCCGAGCCCAGGCCGGTGCTGCGCTCGATGGAATTGGGCCCCCGCGACCGGCTCTCCCAGGCGTTCGTCAAGGAGCAGGAGAAGGGGCGCACCTTGGAGGGGCCGTACGGTCACTACGTGCACCTCGACCTTCGCCACCTCGGCGAGAAGCTCATCGACAGGCAAATCCCGTTCGTCCGCGAGCTGTGCCTCAAGTACATGAACATCGATCCGGTGAGGGAGATGATCCCCGTCCGCCCCGTCGTCCACTACATGATGGGCGGGATCTCGACAGATCTCGACGGCGCCACGCCGCTGCCGGGGCTCTATGCGGCCGGTGAAGCTGCGTGTGTCAGCATCAACGGCGCCAACCGGCTGGGGTCGAACTCGCTCACCGAAATCCTGGTGTTCGGGGCGCGGGCCGGCAAGGCGGCCGCGGCCTTCGCGTGCGAACAGCGGGCGCCGCGTCCGTCCATCCTGGCCCAGGGTCACGACGAGCAGCAGCGGATCGAGGAGCAGTTCCTGCGCAAGACTGCCGGTCGGGAACGCATTGCCGTCCTTCGGGCGGAGATGCAGCAGACGATGGAGGAGGCCGCGAGCATCTATCGAACGGGCGCCACGCTCGAAAAAGCGGTGGAGAAGCTGCAAAGCCTCCAGGAGCGCTTCCACGACGTCACGCTCGACGACAGCAGCTACACCTTCAACACGGAGCTGATGGCGGCCCTGGAGCTGTCCTACATGCTCGACGTCGCGGAAGCGATCGTGCAGGCGGCCCTCCAACGCCGGGAGTCCCGGGGCTCGCACCAGCGCACCGACTACCCGGAGCGAGACGACCACGAGTTCTTGACTCACTCCCTGACGTACCGCTCGGCGGCAGGCCCTCCTCGGGTCGACTATTTGCCGGTGAGCATCACCCGGTGGCCACCGGGAAAGCGCGTGTACGGGAGGTAGACGCGGATGGAGACCACCCTCGCACTCTCGGTCGCGCGCTATCGACCGGAGCAGGAGTCCGAGCCCTCTTTCCAGACCTACGAGGTGCCCTTTCGGAGGGATTGGGTCATTCTCGACGCCCTCAACTACATCAAGGACCGGCTGGACGGATCCCTGTCGTTCCGGTGGTCCTGCCGGATGGGCGTCTGCGGCAGTTGCGGCATGAAGGTGAACCGCATACCGAAGCTCACGTGCGCGGCCTTCCTCGGGGACTTCCTGCCCGGTCCCATCTGCGTGGAGCCGTTGGACTATTTCCCTGTCATCCGCGACCTCGTGGTGGACATGACCGACTTCATGCGCAAGCTCAACGGGGTGAAGCCCTGGATCATGCGGACGGAGGAGAAACCTCTCTCCGAAGGCGAATACTTACAGACGCCCGCGCAGCTCGACACCTACAAGCAGTTCAGCATGTGCATCAACTGCATGCTGTGCTACTCCGCGTGCCCCATTTACGGGCTCGAGCCGACCTTCGTCGGCCCGGCCGCCATCGCCCTCGCGCAGCGCTACAACATGGATTCCAGGGACCAGGGAGCGGCCGAGCGCCTCGAGCTTCTTTCGGGCAAGGACGGGATCTGGGAGTGCACCTTCGTGGGGGAGTGCACGAAGGTGTGCCCGAAGAGCGTCGATCCCGCGGGGGCCATCCAGCAGTACAAGCTCGCGGGCGTGGCCCACTGGTTCAAGTCCTTGCTCCTGCCCCGAGGAGCGAGATGAGGGCGGAGCCCGGCTATACCCTGTACCATCCCCGGTGGTTCCGTCGCCGTGTGTCGGTCTGGTGGTGGCTCCAGAACCGCCGCTACGCTTGGTTCGTGCTGCGGGAGCTCACCAGCGTCTTCGTGGCGCTCTTTGCCGGGGTCTCTCTCTGGCAAGTTCGGGCCCTCGCGCAGGGCCCCGAGGCCTACGCCCAGTTCCTCGCCCGTATGGGGACACCCCTCTTCGTCGCGCTCCATGCTGTCACATTCCTCTTCGTCCTCCTCCACTCCGTCACCTGGTTCAACCTGGCTCCCAAGGCCATCGTGGTGCGCGTGCGGGGCACGCGCGTGCCCGACTGGGTCGTCGTCGGCGTGAACTACGCGGCCTGGTTTGTGCTCTCCGCGATCGTGGCGGTGATGGTGCTGCGGGGGTTGGCATAGATGGCCAGACCGATCACGCCGTTGCTGTGGTTCTTGTTCAGCGTGGGGGGGACAGTCGCCGCGCTTCTGTTTCCGATCCATGTTCTCCTCACCGGTCTGGCCTTCCCGCTCGGGTGGCTGGAGGCTCCGAGCTACGAAGCGGTTCACGGTCTGGTGCGGCACCCCGTGACGCGCCTCTACCTGTTCGTGTTCATTTCCCTCCCCCTCTTCCACTGGGCCCACCGCTTTCGCTACACCCTCTACGATGGACTGCAGCTCAAACACCTAACCGAGCTCATCGCCGTGATCTGCTATGGCACCGCTCTCCTGGGCACCGCCATGGCGGGCTACATGCTGTGGAGCATTTCCTAGTGCGACGGCCTGCTCATCGAGAGACTTCAGGAGGGCGGAAAGATGCCACGCTACCTGATCGTCGCTCACCAGACGGCAACGAGCCCCGAACTCCAGCGCAAGGTGAAAGCACTCTTGGCCGACGACGCCGCCGCTGAGTTCGCGGTGCTGGTGCCCACCGCGCCGGGTTCGACCTTCAGCTGGGAGGGCGAAACCGTGGACGTGGCCGCGCATCGCGCGGAAGCAGCGAGAACGCTGCTGGAAACCGCTGGAGCGACCGTCGTCCGCACGGCGGTCGGCGCGCCGGATCCGCTCGTGGCAATCGTCGACGAAGTGCGCGAGCACCCCGGTTATCACGCGATTGTCGTCTGTACGTTGCCGCCCGGTATCTCGCGTTGGCTGAGTCTTGACCTCCCACGCCGGGTACAGCGGAAGTTGCGCCTGCCAGTGCACCACGTCGTCGCCGAAGCGGGTACCCTCGCTGCGCCCCGTCATCCGCACTGACGTGTCGCATACTCCCTGAGTCACCTCGGATCACGGGGCCGGAGGCACCGCCAGGGAGAGCCAGCGTCCGCGCACCCAGCCGAAGTAAGTCGTGCCCAGGAGAGCATGGGAGAGCGCCAGGGGCAGCAGCACGCGGTCGCGCTGGTAGGCGAAGCTCCAGAGGATGCCCGCCGTCGCGGTCAGGAGCGCGACCTTCCAATCCGGCAGGTGCACTGCGCCGTACGCCAACCCCGTAAGGACCACGGGCGCGTATGGTGCTGCCCCTGGCAGGAGCGCCCGCAGCCGGCCCAAGAGATAGAACTGAAATAGCGTTTGCTGGACGAGCGCCCACGGGATGAACACGGCGAGCGTCCCCCAGAAGCCGGGCCCGAAAAGCCGGCTGAGCATCACCCCAATCGACCGTTCCTGGACACCTAGGGCGGCGTACGCGGCGAACGCGAGGGCCACGGGAGCGCTCAGCCCCAGCACGAGCGCGGCGGAGCGACGGAAGCGCCATGCCCAGGTCTCTTCGAGCGGGCCCCAGAAGCAGCGGCGGGTCTCCCGGGCCGAGAGAGCTACCAGCAGCATCGCCAGGAGCGCCAACCCCATGTTCGTCCAGAGGGGCCGGTTCGGGAGCAGGGCGAGGAACAGCGCGGTCGCGCCACCGAGGGACCCGAGCTCGATCGCGGCTCGTCGGCGAAGCCGCGATCGTGCGAGGGACCCCCAGCGGTTGAGAATGGTGCTTCTATCGCCTATCGCGCGCCCACACTTGGCCACCGCCGCGGACAGAGGTCGCCGGGCAGCATCTGATCGCCCTCGAGCGTACACCATCCCTCCGTTCGAGGCGTTTGGACAGGTGAGGCGGGGGTTTCAAACCGCGCCGCTCGGGTTGGCTCGCGGTCGTGATGGCCCTGGGCTTCGATCTTCCACGCCAGCGATAGGCGGTGCCTCGGCATCGCGTGAGGTAGACTCGGCGAGCCTGCCCAGTGCGCCCACGGCGACCTTGGCACCGGCTACTGGCGGTCCGCGCTTGATCGTTGCGAAGATGCCAGAGCACGCCGCCCGCGGGTGTGAGGCTGACCGGACGGCGGTGAGGTCCGGGGAAGAGAGGGCACGAGATGAGGAACCGGCGACCACGGCTGATCGCTTCGCTGCTCGTTCTGTCGCTGGAGCTTCTCCTGACGGCGCCGCCCGTGGCCAGCGCATTCGAGCTCTTTCGAACTGACGAGGCCACCATCGCCGACATCCACGCGGCCCTGACGGCGCGGACGCTGACCTGCCGTGGGCTGGTCCAGATGTACCTCGACCGCATCGAGGCGTACGACAAGAAGGGGCCGGCCCTGAACTCGATCACCGCAATCAACGCCAACGCGCTCACCATCGCCGACGCGTTCGACGCCAGGTTCGCCCAGTCCGGACCCACTGGCCCCCTGCACTGCGTGCCGATCCTCGTGAAAGACAACTACGACACGGTGGACATGCCGACCTCCGCCGGCTCGCTCTCGCTGAAGGGATCGATTCCCCCGCGAGACGCCTTTCAGATCAAGAAGCTGCGGGAGGCCGGCGCCATCATGCTCGTGAAGACCAACATGGCGGAGTTCGCCTTCGATCCGTTCGAGACCGTTGGCTCACTGCTCCCCGGCTACACGCGGAACCCCTACGCGCTCGACCGCGTCACCGCCGGCTCCAGCGGAGGCACGGCGGCCGCGGTTGCGGCAAACTTCGGCGCCGTCGGGCTGGGGACCGACACGGGGAATTCCATCCGCGGGCCGTCATCCCACACCAGCCTGGTCGGGATCCGCTCCACGATGGGCCTCACCAGTCGCGACGGGATCGTTCCGCTCTTCCTGGACAAGGACATCGGCGGCCCCATGGCCAGAACGGTGACAGACGCCGTGGCGATCTTCGAGGTGATCGCCGGTTACGATCCGGCCGATCCGGTCACCGCGGCCAGCCAGGGCAAGCGGCCGGACAGTTACATGAAGTTCCTCGTCAAGGACGGCCTGAAGGGCGCGCGGCTCGGGGTGGTGCGGCAGCTCTTCACGCCGCAGAACACCGACCCCGAGGTGATGAAGCGCATGGAGCAGGCCCTGGCTGACCTGCAGCGACAGGGGGCCCAGATCGTCGATCCGATCCGCGTGGCGGAGATCGACGACATCGCTCCACCGACGCTCTTCTGCATCCGCTTCAAGTTCGACATCAACGACTACCTGGCGCGGCTCGGGCCCACCGCGCCCGTGAAGAGCCTGGAAGAGATCATCAAGTCCACGAAATTCCATCCCTCCATCGAGAAGCGACTGATCGACCGGCAGGCCGAGCCCCCCCTGCCCGAGAACCAGCGCTGCCAGCGGGCCGCGGAGAATGGGCGTCGGCTCCGCGACGCCGTGCAGAAGGCGATGGACGACGCCAACGTCGACGCGCTCGTCTATCCGACGTGGACCTTCCCACCACGCATGATCGGGGACCTGAACACGCCCCACGGCAACAACAGTCCCAGGCTGTCGCCGCCGACGGGCTTCCCGTCGATCACGGTGCCGATGGGGTTCGTGCGCGACACCCTGCCCGTCGGGCTGCAAGTATTCGGCCGCGCGTGGAGCGAGCCGACGTTGATCAGGATCGCATACGCGTACGAGCAGGCCACGCGGCACCGCCGCCCGCCCGCGAGCACTCCGCCCCTCCCCGCGCGACCTTGACCGCGATGCGCGGTGAGGGGGCACCGGGGCCGGGGACTGCGTCGGGAAATTCAGCAGAGCATGCCGTACGGGCCCGCCGCGCGGTCGTCGACGTCACGCGCTCCGCCTGAGGGCCTCGGCCTTGCGGCGCTCGGTGTCGGCCACGGCGCGAGCCCGCGCCAGGACGACCTGCGCACGCTTGTACACGGGGACGTCGACCATCTTGCCGTCGAGGCTGACGGACGCCGTGCCGTGGCGCACTCCCTCCTCAAACGCCTCGACGACCCTCCGCGCGTCCGCCACCCTCGCGGGATCAGGGGTGAACACTTGGTTCAGCACGATCACCTGGTCGGGATGAATACATCCCGCGCCTTCGCAACCCAGCTGACGAGCGCGCAGGGCGGCGTGCTCGAAGGTGACGAGGTCGCGGAATCCCGCGATGCTGCCGACCAGACCCGTGGGCTGCACGCCGACGGCTTTGCAGATGGTCACCAGATGGGCGACCGGGTAGAGGAGCTCGATGCCGTCGGCCGAGGGTTCCACGCCCAGTTCCAGGCAGTAATCCTCGACGCCGATGCTCATGGTGGCGATGCGATCGCTGGATCGGGCGATCTCTTCGACCGCGAGGAGCCCCCGGGGCGTCTCGATGGCGAGGGAGAGGCGCAGGTGTCCGGGCGTGAGGCCCCGCGCGCGTTCAAGGCGATCGATCCGGGCGACAATGTCGCGGATCTGGGCGGCCGATTCCGCTTTGGGGATCGCCAGGCCATCGAGGCCGGCGTGGACCGCGGCGTCGATGTCGTCGGCGAGCAGGCTCGAGTCGTTGTTCACGCGGACCAGCACTTCGGCGCCGCCCCGGCCGGCGAGGGCGAGCGACTCGCGAACGAGCGTTCGGGCGCTCGCCTTCTCCTGGGTGGGCACCGAGTCCTCGAGGTCGAGGACGATGGCATCCGCGCCGCGGGTATACGCCTTCTCCACGAAGTGCCTCACGTTGACGGGAAGAATCAGTGACGAGCGACGAGCGTGCGGGACGGCCATCGTCAGATGACCCCTTTCTGCGCGAGCGCGGCGATGCGCTCCTCGGAGTAGCCGATCCGGGAGAAGATCTCGCGGTTGTGCTGGCCAATCGCCGGGGCCGGGCTGCGCAGCCGGCCGGGGGTGTCGCTGAGACGCGGTACGACGGCGTGCATCGGCACCTCGCCCATGTCATCATCTGGCGCCTCGACCACAATCCCGCGCTCCTGGACGTGCGGGTCGTCGAGAAACTGCCCGATGTCATAGACGGGCGCCGCCGTCACCTCGGCTTCCTCGAAGAACCGAATGGCCTCGGCCAGCGTGCGTTGCGCGATGAACCCGCCGACGATGGCATCGACCTCCGCCCGGCGCTTCACGCGTTCGGCATTGGTCTTGAAGGCGGGATTCTGGTTGAGATCGTCCCGGCCGATGGCGCGGAAGAGCCGCTCCGTCATGGTCTGCGTCGACGCGGAGATGGCCACCCAGCGGCCGTCGCTCGTGGCGTACACGTTGCGAGGCGAGGTGCCCTCCGACGCGCTGCCCACGCGCTTGCGAATCTTGCCCGTGAGTTTGTAGATGGCGGACTCGGGGCCGAGGATCGAGAAGATTGACTCGAGCAAGCTGACGTCGATGACCTGGCCGTGACCGCCGTTGACCTCGACGTTGCGCACGGCGATCACCGTGGCCATGGCGCCGGACAGCCCCGCGATCATGTCGGCCATGGCGAGCGGCGGGAGCACGGGCTCGCGGTCGGCGAATCCGTTGCGCGAGGCGAAGCCGGACATGGCTTCGACGAGGGTGCCGAAGCCCGGGCGCTTCGCGTACGGTCCGGTCTGGCCGAATCCCGACACCCGAACGAGGACGAGCCTCGGATTGCGCGCGAGCAGCGCGTCGGGGCCCACGCCCAGGCGCTCCAGATAGCGGAACCGGAAGCTCTCGATCATGACGTCGAAGTGCGCGGCGAGGTCGCGAATGATGCCGGGCGCCTCCGGCGTCTTCAGATCGAGGGTGATGCTCTTCTTGTTCCGGGCGTACACCTTCCAGTGGACGCTCACGCCGGCCTCGCGCCAGTCGCGCAGGGTATCGCCCCGGCCGGGGGATTCGACCTTCACCACTTCGGCGCCGAAGTCGGCGAGCTGGAGACTCAGCATGTTGCCGGCCACCAGCCGAGAGAAATCGAGCACGCGGACCCCGCGCAGCGGTCCCTCGCGATCCGGCTCGAACGGCTGTTTGGGGATGGGCATCGGCGTCAGATCGAGGCGTTCGTCGGCGTCGCGACCGTCCGGGACCCGTCGAGGATCTCCACGGCGCGCATGAAGATGACGCCGGGCGGCGGCTTCTGATGCGCCAGCCCTCGGTCGAGAGACCCGCGGTGGGGTGCCACGCCGCTGATATCCATGAGCGCTGCCTCCGCGTCAGATGGCCGGCCGGCGCCGGTGCCAGTCGGTGGCCTGCTCGTAGGCATGGCCCACGCGCAGCACGGTGGCGTCGTCGAATGGGCGGCCGACGATCTGCAGCCCGACTGGCAGCCCCGACGCCGCGAACCCGCACGGCACCGTCAGCGCCGGCGCGCCCGTCAGGTTGTGCGGGATGGTGAGGCTTGGCATGAGCGCCATCACCCAGACCTCTCGGCCCCGCACCGGGATCATCGCCTGATCGATGCGCGGCGCGGGGACCGCGTTGTTCGGCATCACCAGCACGTCGGCGCGCGTCATGGCGTCGCGGAACTCCTTCTGCATCAGCGCGCGGATGCGCTGCGCGCGCGCGTAGTCCTCGCCGGAAAAGAGGGCGCCGGTCTGCAGGCGAGGACGGACGTCGGGACCGTAGTCGGCGGACCGCGTGCGAAGCCACGCCGCGTGGACGGCGGCGGCCTCGACGGAGATGATCGTCATCCCCGCCGTCGGCGCCAGCTCGACGTGAGGCAGTGACACCTCCACGATCGTGGCCCCCAGGCCTTCGAGCGTTCGGATCGCGGTCCGCACATGCCCCTCGACCTCCTCGGAGGAGCGCTCGAAGAAGTACTCCCGGGGGACGCCCACGCGCAGCCCGCGCACCCGGCCATCGAGGGCGGCGCCGTAGTCGGGGACCGGCGACGACGCCGACGACGCGTCGCCGGGATCATGGCCGGCGATCACCTGAAGCGTCAGCGCTGCATCGCGCACGGTGCGGGCCAGCGGGCCGGCGTGATCGAGCGACCACGAGAGGGGAAACACGCCGCGACGGCTCACCAGACCGTACGTCGGCTTGTGGCCGACGATGCCGTTCAGGCACGCGGGCGAGCGGATGGAGCCGCCGGTGTCCGAGCCCATCGACATGAAGCAGAGACCCGCGGCCACCGCGGCTCCTGAGCCGCCGCTCGAGCCGCCGGGAATGTGCTCCTGGTTCCAGGCGTTGCGGCAGGTCCCGAAGTGCGGGTTGTTTGTCGTCGAGCCGAACGCAAACTCGTGCATGTTGTTCTTGCCGACGACCACCGCCCCGGCCTCTGTCAGCTTCGCGGTGACGACGGCATCGGCCGCGGGTACGGCGTCCTTGAAGATGCGCGAGCCGTTCGTCGTCACCACGCCCGCGGTGTCGAACAGATCCTTCAATCCGATCGGCACACCGTGGAGCGGGCCACGCCAGCGTCCGGCCGCGATCTCGGCCTCGGCACGGCGCGCCGCGGCCATGGCCCGATCGCCGGTGACGGTGATGAAGGAGTTGAGGCGTCCGTCGACCTTGGCGATGCGGTCGAGAGCGGCCTGCGCGACGTCGACCGGAGACGCCTTTCGGTCGCGCAGCAGCGGCGCCAGCTCGGCGATCGAGAGATCGAGAAGGCCGGCCGGGCTCATGACGTCCCACCGGGCAGAGGCAACACGAACGCGGGTTCGCTCGCGGCCAGCAATTCGTCGGGGACCGCGGCCAGCTGGGCGCGCGCCGCGTTGAAGCGTTCGGTCAGCGAGCCGATCTCGTCCTCCTCGATGGTGAGTCCGGCGACCCGCGCAAGCACACGTACGTCCTCGACGGTGAGTGGGATCATGGCCTCTCCTTTCATCGCGCTCGCGCACCGTACACAGTTGAGCGCCGGCGAGGGACCGTTTGGCGCTGCCGCGAGCCGGGACGCCGGCCAGCCCGCATAGGATGCCATACTGGAGCTGCGGCCGCGTCGCCGCGGTGGCCACGGGAGTCGGTGGGGCGTGGCGGCATACGCGGAAGCGGCGCGGCGGAGGGCGACGAAGAAAGCGAGGACTCGCGATGTTTGAACAGATCGACGCCGGTGGAGACCGCAATTTCAGCTACCTGATTGCCGACGAAGGCAGCCGCGGGTGCGCCGTCGTCGATCCGGGCTATGACACGAGCAAGGTGGAGGCCCGCGTGCAGGCCTTAGGCCTGCACGTCGCGTACATTCTCAATACCCATACTCATCATGACCACGTGGCGGGCAACCGCGTCTTCCACAAGGGCGACGCAAAACTTGCCGCGTATCGAGGGGCGCGAGTCAACCCAGACATCCCTCTCGACCACGGCAGCGTGATTGAGGTTGGCCAGCAGCGCATTGAAGTCCTCTTCACCCCTGGCCATTACCTGGATTCGGTGTGCTTGCTGGTCAACCGCCAAAAACTGATCACCGGCGATACCCTGTTTGTCGGCTGTATCGGCGGCTCCGGCTTCCCGGGCAGCAACACCGAAAAGCAGTTTCACAGCTTGTTCCAGGTGATCCTCAAACTCGAGGATGGCGTCGAAGTCTATCCCGGGCATGACTACGGTCCCACCCGCTTCTCCACGATTGGTCACGAGCGCGCCCACAACCCGTTCCTCCAGCGCACGAATTTCAAGGACTTTGTGTGGCTGAAGGAGCACTGGGACGAATACCGCGCTGAGCATGGCATTCCCTAGGATTGGGGCGGGGCGGTGGGGGCGCGTGGTCAAACCATCAGCCGAAGGCGGAATACCCGCTGCACCAGCAGGATGAGCCCGCCGACGATGACGATCTGCACGGCCGATGCGGCAGCGATCGAAGGGTCGGCCTCGAACTGAATCTGCGAAAAGATATGCACGGGGAGGCTGGGCGAGTTGGCCCCGGCCAGGAACAGCGCGAGGTTGATGTCGCTGAACGAGATGATGAAGGCGAACACCGCGCCGGTCACCATGCTGGAGCGCAGCAGCGGTACGGTCACCTTGAAGAACGCCTGCGCCCGGCTGGCGCCGAGGCTCATGGCCGCCTCTTCCAGGCTCCGGTCCATCCCGGCCAGGCCGGCCGTCACGCAGCGGATGACGTAGGGCGTGGCGATGACGATGTGACCGACCAGCAACGTCATCGACGAGGTCGGCCAGGCGAGCCGCGCCAGGTACAGGTACACGGCGGCGCCGAGCAGGATGTGCGGCACCAGCAGCGGCGAAAGGAAGAACGTCTCCACGGCTTGGCGACCGCGGAACTGGATCCGCACGAGGCCGATCGCCGACAGCGTGCCGACGACCGTGGCGACGAGCGCGGTCAGGAGTCCTACCACCTGGCTCACCCGGAAGAACGAGCGCACGAACATCTCGCTGGCGAAGAACGCCCGGTACCAGCGCAGGGACAGGCCCTTGGGCGGAAAGTCGAAGGTCGAGGTAGAGCCGAACGACACCACGGCGACCACCACCAGAGGCGCCAGCAGGAGCGCGTAGACGGCGACCACAAACGGCCAGAGATACCGCGGCGGGCGACCGGTCATCGCGCGATCTCCAGCCGGGCCTTGCGCCCGGTGGCCCACAGGGCCAGGCAGACCAGGGCCAGCATCAGCACCGAGAGGACGATGGTCAAGCTCGCCGCACCCGGCCAGTCGTAGGCCGTGAGCACCTCTTCATAGATCTGTTGCCCCACCATGCGGACGCGGCGGCCGCCCATCAGGGCCGGCGTGATGAACGCGCTCATCGACACGCTGAAGACGAGCAGCGAGCCGGAGATGAGACCGGGCATGCTCAAGGGCAAGATGGTGCGCACGAACATCTGGCCCCAGCTCGCTCCGAGGTTCTGCGCCGCTTCCTCGAGGCTCGGCGAGATGCGCTCGATGGCCGCCATGATCGGTAGGACCATGAAGGGCATGCTCTGCTGAGCGAGTCCGATGATGACCGCCCCTTCGGTATAGAGCAGCCGTACGGGCTCCGGGGCGCCGAGCAGTCGGAGTCCGTGGTTGACCAGCCCTTCGCGGCCCAGGATGACCACCCAGCCGAACACGCGGATCACCGTGCTCACCATGAGGGGCATGATGAGCAGGAAGAGACCCAGGGTCATGAGCCGCGACGTCGAGCGGGCGAGGAAATACGCCAGCGGGTAGCCGAGTACCGCGCAGAGGCCAGTGACGATGAGCGACAGCCGCAGGGTGCGCAGGAACAGGGTGGCGTAGTACGGCTCCCAGAGCTTGGCATAGTTGGCGGCGGTGAATTCGGGCACGGCGATTTTGGTCGGTGAGTGCAGATACACGCTCAGGAGGGCCACGTTGACGAAGGGCAGGACCAAGAAGACCAGGAGATAGACCCCGTACGGCCCGACGAACAGGGCCCAGGATGACGCCGCCCGCCGTGGTGTCATCCCCGCGCTAGCGCCGCAGCACGTGGATGTCCTCGGGATCGATGGCCAGCTGGATGACCGCGCCCGAGATGATCGCGCGCGACCCCTTGCTGTTCTTGATCGACACCAGCAACGGCTGGCTCTCCGAGGCGAGCACGCGCAGGTGCAGGTCCTCTCCCAGATAGGTGACGTCGCGCACGCGGGCCGTGAAGCGATTGGCCACGGTCGTGTCGCCATCGCGGCCGGACGTCATCTGGAACCGTTCCGGGCGCAACAGCAAGGTGACCGGCGTTCCCACGGCGTCAGCCACGCGCGGGATGGTGAGGGCGAGACCGTGCTCGGTCTCCACCGCGGTGTCGACGTCACCGCCCGGGCCGCGCACGCGCGCCTTCACGAGGTTCGAGCTTCCGATGAAATCGGCGACGAAGGCGCTCTCCGGCCGCTCGTAGATCTCGCTCGGCGTGCCGATCTGCTCGATCCGGCCCTGTGACAGGACGGCGATGCGGTCGGACAGGGCGAGCGCCTCCGTTTGATCGTGGGTGACGTAGACCGCCGTCTTGCCGAGTCGCTTCTGGAGATCGCGCAGTTCGTACCGCATCTGAATGCGCAGCCTGAAGTCCAGGTTGGAGAGCGGCTCGTCGAACAGGAGGAGGCGAGGCTCAAGCACCAGCGAACGGGCGATGGCCACGCGTTGCTGCTGCCCGCCCGAGAGCTGGGCCGGGTAGCGTTCGCCCAGGTTCGGCAGTTCGACGAGCTCCAGAATGTGGCCGACCCGGCGCTCGATGTCCGCCTTCTCGACCTTGCGCAGCCGCAAGCCGAACGCGATGTTGTCGAACACCGTCAGGTGGGGGAACAGCGCATAGTTCTGAAACACGAGTCCGACATCACGGCGGTGCGGGGGCCGGTGGTCGAGCCGCTGGCCATCGAGGAAAATCGACCCCTCGGAGAGCGTCTCGAACCCAGCGATGCAGCGGAGCGTCGTGGTCTTGCCGCAGCCACTCGGGCCGAGCAGCGAGAAGAACTCGCCCTCCCTCACCTCGAACGACAGGGGGCCGATGGTGGCCTGAGGCGAAAATCGCTTGGTCAGCCCCCGGACCTCGAGCTCGAGCTTGGTCCCGCGCGTCGACCAGTCGGGACCAATGCGCTCAGCCCGCGCTCGCGCTGACACCTAGCCCAGCACCTCCTTGTTCCAGCGGGCCAGATAGGCCGCGCGGTACTGGTTCATCTTCTGAAAGTCCAGCGGCATCATGTTCTTGAGGTCGGCCTCCTTCACCGCATAGTGGGCCATCTCCGGCGGCAGCTTGGCCTTGCGGTTGGACGGCGGATACCGGAAGCGCCGGGTCATCTCGATCTGGTACTCGGCATCCAGGGTGATGTTGACGAACTGCTGGGCCGGCCGCTCGAACTTCGTGCCCTTGAGTATGGGAAACCCGTTGCCGACCTGCAGGCTGCCCTTGGGGTAGACGATGTCCACTGGCACGCCCTCCGCCTGCAGCGAGAAGCAGCGGCCGTTCCAGAACGGCATCATCCAGATCTCCTCCCGCGTGAACGCCTTGAGCGTCACGTCGGTGTTCTCCATGATGATCGCGTCGTTCTTCTTGGCCAGCTCGGCGATCGCCTTCATCCCCGGGTCGATGTTGTCGGGCGTGCCGCCGAGAGACTGGTTCAGCGCGTGCAGCCACTGGATGCCGACCCAGCCATAGGCCGGGATGCCGATCTTACCCTTGTACTTGGCGCTCGCCAGGTCCATGAACGAGGTCGGCTTGGCGGTCACTCGCTTGGTGTTGTAGACGAGGCCCATGACGATCTGCGTGTGGGCCGCCCAGTAGGACTTGAGTCCGGCTCGCGGCGGCTCGAAGGTACCGGGCACAGATCCTTGTAGTTGGTGATGACGCCCAGATCGTAGTCCTGAAGGCAGTTGCCCTCGGCCAACATCACCGCTTCCGCGTTCAGGAGCGCGGGCACGGTGAACGGCGGATTCCCGCACTGCGCGATGGCCTTCGTCGCGATCACCGAATCGATCATGTGGGCATAGTTGACCTGGGTGTTGAAGCGCTTCTCGAAGCCCGCGTTCACGACGTACGCTTGCTTGAGGCCCTCACCCCACGAGCCTCCGGTGGAGGCGATGGTGAACGCATCCTCGGCCCAGGCTGCCCGCGCCCGGCCCAGCTCGGCGGCCGCGATTGCCGCGGCGCCCAACCCCATGGCCTGCATCATGTCTCGACGGGAGATGTCCTTGCCCATGGCCTCCTCCTTCACCCATCAGCTCGGCTTGCCGGGGAAACGCTACACCAGTCGGCGGATCTGGGCATCAGCAACATGTTCGACGGAGCACATACGCGAACGCCGTCGTCCACGATGACCGAAGGTGCTCTTCATCCGAGCCCGATCGGACTCCCGATACCGCCAGCCTCACGGGCGAATCGCCGCGAGCATACCCGCTCGGCGGATGTGACGCGGGCGGTCCGCGCGGGCCGACGCGACGTCGGCGACCACCGTCGCGAACCGGTCGATTCCCGCCCGGATCTCAGCTTCCGACCGCGAGGCATAGCCAAAGAGAAGGCCGGCCCGGTCCGGAGGGCGGAGGTAATACGCGCTGATCGGATAGAGGCCGACTCCGACGCCGGCCGCCCGCGCGATGAGCGACTCGAGCTCCGGTGGCCTGACGTCGTTCAGCCAGACGAGCAGATGCACCCCTGCGTTTTCCCCGGCGATCTCGACCCGGTCTCTGAGACGCTGCTTGAGCGCGTCGATGAGGACCCGGCGGCGCCCCGCGTTTCGCGTGCAGGCCCGACGCAGGTACCGCTCGAAATGACCGCTGGCAATGAAGTCCGTGAGGGCCTCCTGGCCGAGCATGGCCGTGTAGCGGTCGGCCATCCACTTCGCGGCCACGAACGGTCTCACGAGCG
>JBKPAK010000053.1:0-17291 GCA_046726415.1 Candidatus Methylomirabilota bacterium | reverse complement strand
CGGCACCAGTGCAAGTGAGTTGATCGTGTGGTCGGCCACCCGGGGCCCGACGCCCATCAGGGCGCGCAGGTCCATGATCGGCGCGAACATCGCCCGGTCGATGGTGAGCTGCTGGATCTTGAACAGCACGGCTTCGCGCTTCCGCGGATCTCGCTCCCGCGCCTGTTGGTGGAACAGGTCGTCGATGTCGGGATAGCCTCCGTAGGCATACGCCCCCTTCGAGTAGATGAACTCCGCCACGCGGCTGGCCGCGTTGCCCGAGTTCCCCACGGCGGTGAGAAACAATCCACGTAGCTTCTTCTCGCGCCAGGCGGCGTAGAAGGCGGCGCGCTCCACTGTCCGCATCTTCACCCGGACCCCCACCGCGCCCAGATAGTTCACCGCGCCTTCCGATACCGGGAAAAACGGGGGAATCGGCACGAACTCTCCAGCATCGAGGCCGTTGGGATAGCCGGCCTCGGCGAGCAGCTGCTTCGCCTTCTGCGGGTCGTAGGCCGGCGGCTCGACCTGCAGGGCGAAGTCCATGACGCGCGGCACGATGACCCCGGCAGGCGGGCAGTAGCCCAGGCAGGCGGACTCGTTGAGCGCCTTGCGATCCAGCGCGTAGTTGACGGCCTGCCGCATCCGCTTGTCGGCCCACGGGGACTTGGGGTCCCACTGGTCGGCGAACTCGATCCAGAAGATGGACGCGTGCCGCGAGGCCACGAGCTGCAGGCGCGCATCCCGCTTCACGTTTGCGGCGTCTTCCCCGTCGAGGGCAAAGCCGATGTCCGCCTCGCCGTTCTTCAGCATCGCCACGCGCGTCGTGCCTTCGGGGACGCTCTTCATGGTGAGCCGCTTGACGTGGGGCGCGTGCCGCCAGTATCCGGGATAGGCTTCCAGCACCACCTCGACGCCGGGCTTGTGGCTCACGAACTTGTAGGGACCGACGCCGATCGGATGCTTCTTGAAGCCGTCGTCCCCCACCTGCGTCAGGTACTTCTTGGGCACGACGATGCCGGCGGCCGTGGCCGAGGTTCCGTAGAAGGTCAGGAAGTCCGGCCAGGGCTCTTTGAGGTGGAAGCGCACGGTCAGGGGATCGACGATCTCCACCTCGCGGACCCGCTCCTGGAAGGCCTTGGCCCCCGCCCCCTTGTAGCGCTCGAAGCTGAACTTCACGTCCTCGGCGGTGAGGGGGTCACCGTTGTGGAACTTGAGCCCACGGCGCAGCTTGAACTCGTAGGTGAGCCCGTCCGGGCTCTCTTTCCACGACTCCGCCAAGCTGTTGCCCATCTTCTGCCCAGGGAGAGGGCGGAGCAACGCGTCGTGCATGGCATAGAGCAGCCCGAAGGGGGTGACCTGAGGCGGGGCCGTCGACGGGTCGAACCAGCTCGGGGCGATGGTGACGTGCCAGGCGGCGATGGCCTCTCCCGGCGGCGTCTGCGCGACTGCCGCCTGGGCTACCCCCAGGGTCAAGAGAGCGGCTACGAGCATGACGGCCAGGTTTCGATGGGACGGTAGCAGCCAGGATCTCCCCTGTGAGTCCATGATTCCCTCCGGCTCATCCCCGGCCGCCCCGCGCGGGCGGCGCTCGATCAGGAGGCTACGCGAGTCGCTCAATGCGCCCGAGAGTCGACCGAAAGAGGAGCGGCGTCAAGTGCTCTTGGCGCGCGGTCGAGACCTCGCGGGCCCTTCGAGCTCCTGGTCCGCTTCCACGCCCCGGGAGCAGTTCAGCGAAGTTGGTATGGTCAGGTACGGTAGTATGGTTGCCTATGGTAAAGGTCACGTTCACCCTCGATGACCAGACCGTCGAGCGCCTGCGCAGGACGGCATCTCGCCTGGCAAAGCCGCAGAGCTACGTGGTCCGCGAAGCCATCAAGGAGTACGAGGCTCGGTCCACCAAGCTGAGCGACGAGGAGCGCGCGCGGATGCTGGCGCTCGTGGATCGCATGGTCCAGGAGCCGCCCACCCGATCGGGCGCCGAAGTGGACGCAGAGCTCGAAAAGATCCGAGCGTCCCGGCGCCGCTGGGGTCGGCGTCGGGAAAGCCGGCGGCGTCCTTGATCCACCTCGACACCTCGGCACTGGTCGACGCGCTGACGGGGCCGAGGCGCTCGGCGCCCGCCCTCCGCGACATCCTGGATCGTGGCGAGCGAATCTCCATCTCGGCGTTTGTCCTGTATGAATGGTTGCGCGGACCGCGCCGCGCATCCGAGCTCGCTCACCAGGAGGCGCTCCTCCCGGCTGAGCACGCGGTGCCGTTCGGTCCTCGGGAAGCGGCGTTGGCCTCCGACCTGTATCGCGCGCTGCCGCGGGCGCGCCACCGGGAATTCGACCTCGGAGTGGCCGCGTGCGCCCTGGCGAACGGCGCGGGTCTGTGGACGCTGAACGGCCCGGACTATCGCGACATCCCCGGCTTGAACCTCGTGAGCACGTAGACAGGCATGTCCTGGTCGGTCGTGCCGCCGGCAGGATTCTCCCACCGGGCGCTCTACCGCGGGAACATCTGTCCAGGCCCGGTCGTTGGGCGGACTTGACATGCGGGGCGCCGTGTCAGTACCGTGCGGCGGTTCGATCCTCGGCTGGAGGAGGCGCTATGAAGCGGCTTGTGTTCCTGCTCGCCATTGTTTCCCTGGTCGCGGTGTCGAGTACCACGATGCCGCAAGAGAGTCAGGACCCCGTAGTCCGCGCCGTCCATGCGCTCGGGGGTCTCGACACACTGCGCGGTGTGAAGACCGTCTCGATGAAGGGCACGGTGAAGCAATGGGAGCCCGAGCAGTCGATGGCTCCCGGCGGGGAGATGCGCTTCGCCAACGAGGCGACATTCGACTCGGTCACCGACGCCAGCAGCGGGTTCACGCGCGTCGACTGGGTGCGCAAGTTCGCGTACCCGACTGCTCGCACGTTCACCTTCACCGAGATCGTCACCTCGGAGGTCGGCTATGTGGCCGGCATCGACAGCAACGGGCGCACCAAGCAGAGTCTCGATTCGAACCCACCGGCCCACAACATGTCGGGGCTGCGCCTCGCCGTCAGCCAGCGCGAGCTGCGACGCAACTCCGCCCTGCTGCTGCTCGATATGTACCGGAACCCCGCGCACGACTACAACGTTCCCAACGTGACGGTAGGCGGGGTCGCCTATCCCACCGTCGAGTACCGCGTGGGTGACGCCCCAATCCCGAGGACACCCGGGGCACCCGGAAGTGGGGTCGCGCAATGGTGCCAAGGGGTCTATCTGCCCGCGCCGGGGACAAACTTCAGCAGCGCGTGCCCGCCTCTGCCGGCGACGGTGCCGCTCTACGAAAGCCTCTGGGTCATGTTCGATGCCACCACTGGCCTGCCGGCGCGCATCCGCTCGTTCGACTATGACAATATCTGGGGCGACGTGACCTACGATCTCGTGCTCTCAGACTGGCAGACCTTCGACGGCGTGAAGGTCGCCACCACGCGGAAGTACGAGCTGAACGGCCGCGTGGTCGCCGAGATCAAGCTCACCGAGGTGAAGTTCAACGCATCCGTCCCCGCCGAGCGGTTCGGGATTCCCACGGCGTACATCACCGGGGCGCCGAAGCCCGCGACCGGCGCCCTGCCGTACCAGTGGGTCATCCGCCGGCAGTTCATCGGTACCTACATGGACTCCGACTCTCCCAGCTACGACACGCGGGCGTCGACGGGACTGCGGTTCAACGAGCTGGCGCCGGGGGTTCAGCATGCGGTCGGCGGCACCCATCACAGCCTGGTCGTCGAGATGCGCGACCACCTGATCGTGTTCGACGCCCCGGTGAGCGACGCGCAGTCGAACTGGGTGCTCAACGCCGCTCGCGCGAAGTACCCCGGCAAGCCCGTGAAGTACCTCGTGCTCACCCATCACCACATGGATCACGCCGGCGGGCTGCGCGCCTACGTCGCCGAGGGCGCCACGCTCGTCGTCGGCCGGGGTGCCAGTGAGCATTTCCGCCGCGTCCTCGCCGCCCCGTACACCCGCAACCCCGACCTCACCGGGCGCGATCTCAGTCGGACGGAAATCATCGAGGTGGTGGACAAGCGCGTGTTCTCGGACGGCTCGCGGCAGGTCGAGGCCTATGTCATCGAGAATCCTCACGCCGCCAGCATGCTGATCGGCTACATCCCCGAAGCGCGCCTCGGCTACGTCACCGACATCTGGAGCCCCGGTGCCGCTCCGCTACCCGCCAGCCTCAGCCTCGTCCCGAACACGGCCGCGCTCGTCGCCGGCGTGAAGAAGGCCGGCATCTCGCCGCTCAAGTTCGCGGGAGGCCACGGCTCGACGTTCGACTACGCGCCGCTGGCCGGCCTGGAAGGAAAATAAGTCCGTCCGGCGGAGCTGGGGGTCAGGCGTCCTGCTTGGCCCCCAGCTCAGCCCAGCGCTCGTAGAGCCGGTCCACTTCCGCGCGTGCGGCCTCGAGCGCCGCATACCGCAGCTGGAGTGCGCTCGGGTCGGAGGCGATCGCCGGGTCTTCCACCCCACGCTGGCACGCCTCGACCGCGCCCTCAGCGGCCAGGATCGCCTGCTCGATACCGTCCCACTCACGCTGCTCGAGATAGGCGAGGCGCTTCGCCCGCGGCCGTTCGCGGTCGAACGCGCGTTCCGCCGTCTGACGCAGCGCCGGCTCGACCGCACGCCGGGCTGCTTCCCACTGCGCGTAGTCGGCGAAGGTGGCCGTCCCGCCCGCGCCGTCGAGGGCGAGAATCAGGGTGGACACGCGCTCGAGCATGAAGCGGTCGTGGGTGACCAGGACGAGCCCGCCATCGAACTCGGCGAGGCTGTCTTCAAGCACCTCGAGGGTGGGGATGTCGAGGTCGTTGGTGGGCTCGTCGAGGATAAGGAGGTCGGCGGGATCGCGCATCAGGCGCGCGATGAGGATGCGGGCCTGCTCGCCACCCGACAGGCGGCCCACCGGCACCTCGAGCTGCTCCGGTCGGAACAGGAAACGCTTGGCCCACGAGGCGACGTGGACACTGCGGCCCTGCCAGGTGACGGCGTCGCCCTCGGGGGCCAGCGCGCGGCGCAGGCTCTGGGTGGGATCCAGGCCGCCGCGCTCTTGCTCGAAGCGAACGATGCGCAGGTCGTCCGGCCGCTCGATCTCACCGGCATCGGGCGGCAGCGTGCCGGCGAGCAGGTTCAAGAGCGTCGTCTTGCCGCTGCCGTTCGGGCCGATCAGGCCCACGCGCCTGCCGGGCGTGATAACGAGATCGAGGTGGCTGACGAGCCGCCGGCCGCCCAGCGACTTCGTCAGGCCGCGCGCCACCAGGAGCCGGCGCGTCCGGCGCTGCGTGGACGCCAAGTCGATCCCCGCCGTGGCCGTGGCGCCGCGCGCCCGGCTCTTCTCAAGCTCCTCGATGAGCCGTCCCGCCTCCTTGATGCGCCCCTTCGCTTTGGTGGAACGCGCCTTGGCGCCGCGGCGGAGCCACTCGATCTCGCGCCGCACGGTGTTGGCCAGCGTTTCCTGATAGGCCGCCTGCCCGCGCAGAAACTCGTCGCGGCGCGCGAGGAACTCGCTGTATCGACCCTCGCTCTCGAACAGGCCATCCGGATAGGCCCCGTTCAGCTCGAGCATCCGTGTGGCCACGTGCTCCAGGAAGTAGCGGTCGTGGCTGACCACGAGGAATGCGCGCGCCCGCTCTGACAGCACGCCTTCCAGCCAGAGAATGCCCTCCACGTCGAGGTGATTGGTGGGCTCGTCCATCAGGAGAACGTCGGGCTCGGCCGCCAGCTCGCGCGCAATGGCGAGCCGTTTCCTCCAGCCCCCCGACAGCGTGTCGACCTCCGCGCGCCCATCCGTGAACCCGGCGCGGCCGAGAGCGTGCGCGAGGCGGCCGGGTCTGTCCTCCTCGCCCACCTCGACCAACGCCGTGAGCACGACGTCGCTGACCGTGCGACCGGCTGTGAAGACGGGGTCCTGCGGCACGTAGCCGACACGGACGCCGCCGCGGAGCGAGCGGGTGCCGCGGTCAGGTGTCATGTCGCCGGCGAGTATCTTCAGAAGGGTGGACTTGCCGGAGCCATTGGGGCCGACCAGACCGGCCTGGTCGCCCTCGAACAACCCAAACGACAGATCGTCGAAGAGCGACCGGGTCCCATAGGCCACGCTGATCGCTTCACAGCTGAGCAGGAGCGAGCGAGTCATCCGACGCTACTTCGTCTTCTTTTGCTTCGGCTTCTTCTTCTCCTTCTGCATGCTCTTGCCTTTCGCCATGGGCTCACCTCCTCTCCTTGGCCTCTTCGGCGATTATAGACGGTCGCGGGCGCCGACCTGCTGATGGGCGACCTCCCGAGCCGGGCCTGGGAAACGCCACCGACCTCCGCAGGAGACCTCAGTTCCCGACCCTCGACGGTCCGAGACATCCTGGCCAACCTGCTCGCGCGGCAGTAAACGCGACCGCGTGCCGGAAATGGGTGGGTCGGGCTGGTCGCCTTCGCGACCTCAGGCGGCCTGAGCCGCGGTCGGTCCGTCGCCGACGAGCGTGGTGCGACGCATATCGCGCGGCTCGTGGGCCGGAAAGGGACGGGCGCGGTGCATGGTCTGGCGGTTGTCCCACATCACGAGGTCGCCGACCCGCCACCGGTGGGCATAGACGAACTGCCGCTGGGTGGCGTGCTCGACCAGGTCGCGCAGAAAGGCCCGCGCCTCCGGCACCGGCCAGCCAAGAATGGAGCCCGCGTGCGAGGACAGGTAGAGCGACTTCCGCTTCGTCACCGGGTGAGTGCGGACCAAGCGCTGGCGCACCGGCTTGAAGCGCTCGCGCTCGTCGTCGGTGAAGTCGGTGAAGCCGAGCTGCTGGCGCGAGAAGATCTGCGAGTGCTCGCAAATCAGCTCCTCGACCTCCGCCTTGGTCTCGGCGTCGAGCGCATCGTAGGCGGCGACCATGGAGGCGAACTCGGTGTTGCCGCCCTTTGACGGAATGCTCCGCGCGTGCAGCAGCGAGTACTTCGCGGGGACCACCTTGAAGGAGCTGTCGGAGTGCCAGAGCCGGTTGCCGATGGCGAACAGCCGCCGCCGGTCGTCCCGGGCGAACGTCTTGTTGTGCTTGTCGAGATTGGACACGTCGGCGAACGTGGTGGGCAGGCGGTAGTCATCCGGCGCGCGCAGGCTCGTGCCGATGGCGTGCTCGAGCTCCCCCAGGCTGCGCGTGAAGGCGAGCTGCTGCTCGTCGTCGATCTTCTGGTCGTGGAACACCAACACCGCGTACTGGTCCATGCCGGCATGGATCGCCGCCACGTCATCGGGGGACAAGGGCCTGGTCATATCGACGCCTTCCACCTCGGCGGCGAAGCACGGGCCGATCTGGCGGGTGATGACGGGCATTGGGCGACCTCCCTCTCGCATGTGCCCTGATTCTAGCGCCGGCGAGGCCTCGAGTCGGGATTTGATCTGTCACGACGTAGAATCGAGCGGGAAAGGAGGTCCTGACCGATGAGTGGAGCGCTGGCCGGCATCCGGGTCGTCGATCTCACGAACAACCAGGCGGGTCCGTCGTGTGGCCAGATGCTGGCCTGGCTGGGCGCGGACGTGATCAAGGTGGAGGAGCCCGAGAAGGGGGACCCCGCGCGGAGCTCCATGAAGGATCGCCCCGACGCCGATAGCCTCTTCTTCCTCTCCTTCAACGGCAACAAGCGGAGCCTGACCGTCAATCTGAAGAACCCGCGCGGCAAGGAGGTCTTTGGCGCCTTGCTGAAGACGGCCGATGTCCTCCTGGAGAATTTCGGCCCGGGCGTCATCGAGCGCCTGGGCTTCGGCTATCCCGAAGTCCACCAGCTCAATCCGCGGCTGGTCTACGCGAGCATCAAGGGCTTCGGCTCGTACGGGCCGTACCGCGACTACAAGAGCTACGAGCCCATCGCGCAGGCCATGGGCGGCGCCATGAGCGTCACCGGCTTCCCCGACCGGCCGCCGACGTATCACTGGCCATCGATTGGCGACTCCGGGACAGGGATGCATTGCGCAATCGGCATCCTGGCCGCGCTCATGCAGCGCCAGACCACCGGGGAAGGCCAGCAGATCGAGGTGTCGATGCAGGACGCCGTGCTGAATCTCGTTCGCGTGAGCATCCGGGACCACCAGCGCTTCGGCAAAGCGAGGGAACGCACGGGGAACCAGCTCGTGGGCGGAGTGCCGGGAACGACGTACCGCTGTCATCCCGGCGGCCCCAACGACTACGTCTTCATCTACGCCCAGCAACAGATGTGGCACCCGCTGCTACGCGCCATCGGGCGCGGCGACCTCATCGGCGACCCGCGCTACGAGACCGCGGAGGCGCGCGGGCAGCGCAAGGACGAGGTCGACGCGCTCATGGAGGGCTGGACGTCGAAACGCTCGAAGCACGAGGTCATGAAGATCCTGGCCGGCGCCGGCGTGCCCTGTGGAGCCTGCCTCGATACCGGCGAGATCCTCACCGACCCCCACCTCCACGCGCGCGACATGATCGTCGAGGTCGAGCATCCGGTGCGGGGTCGCTACGTGACCGTCGGCAATCCGATCAAGCTCTCGGCCTCTCCGACGACGATCGGCCCGTCGCCGCTGCTCGGCCAGCACCGCCAGGAGATCCTGAAGGAGTTGGGCTACAGCGACGCCGCGATAGGCGCCCTCGCGGAGGACGGAGCGATCTGACTGTTTGTCGTGGACGATCGGGTGGCCCGGCCGGCCGCTCGCGCCGGATCAGCCTCTACAACCAGCGCAGCGCTTCGGTCTCGAACCGGTGAAAATCCTCCAGATGCTCCCGAAGAATCCTGATCACCGTATCTGCGTCGATGCGCGCGTACTCGTGGACGACGACGTTCCGGAATCCGGTCATCGCGACCATCGCCCGGCCGAGGCCCGGCGACATGAGGCTGGCTTGAACGAGAATCTCGAATGTTTCCGCGTACGTCGTCGGTGCGCGCAGTCCCCGGTCGGCCACCATGTGGCTCGCCATGTCGAGACACACCTCGATCGCCATCTGCAGAGTGCGCTCGACGATGCGCTGGGTCTTCCACTCCGCGCGGTAGTGCTCGACCGTGAGGCCACGGTACTCGGAGACCTGGTTGACGTATTCCGCCAGCTCCGCCAGTTTCCGGCGAAGCAGGTCGCGGTCAACCACGGGCGAAACGGCGGTCCAGGAAGCGCTGCTCGAAGACGCGGAAGTCCAGGAATTGCCGGAGCGCGAGCGACTCGAAGCGGTGCCGCAGGAAGGGGTCCTTCTCGGCGATGATCCGTCGGGATTGCAAGATACGTCCGAGCAGGGCGGTCGCCGCCCGATTCAGGACGACGAGATCGATCTCGTCGGTGCCGAGGTGCTTCGTCACCACGCCGATGAGGTCGAGCCGCGTCTGCACCGGATCCACCGCATCGTCGAGGTACACCGCCACGTCGACGTCGCTCAGCGGGCGGAGCGTCCCGCGTCCCGCCCCCCCGAACACATAGGCGAACCGGACCGCCGGCTGTGCCTCGAGGACCGCGCCGAGCGTGGCCAGCCGCTGTTCGATCTCCGCCGGAAGCGGCGCTTTACGTCGCATGGCGGCGATTATATGAGTCCTGCTTCCCTCAGGCGCCAGGATCGCGCCAGCGCAGACCGGGGAAGCGGCTGTAATCCCGGTCGCTCGTGATCCATTCGCTTCCTGACTCGATGGCGAGCGCGGCCAGATAGGCGTCGGGAATGAGGTTGCCCTTGGTCCGCGCGTCGCGACACAGCCCGGCGAAAATGTCCCAGTGGCGCTCCCCGGCCACGACGTGGACGCAGTTCGGGTGACCCCGCAACGCCTCGGCGAACTCGAACGCGTGCCCCGTGGGGCTCGGCGGGGAGAACACCCGAGGATGGGTGACCACGCGCACGAACCCGGCCAGCACGAGGTCCGAAAGACCATAGGCCTCACGCGCATTGAGCACGCCCTCCAGCCAAATCCGGTACCGGTCATGCCTCGGCGCATCCTCGCGATACGCGTACACCAGCACGTTGACGTCAGGAAGGATCACGGCTGCCGTCCATGATGTCGAGGAGGCCGGCGGTGTCGTCGAGATCGACACCCGGCTGCAGGCCGTTGCCTCGGAAAGTGGGCAGGGCCACCCGCGGCCGCTCCTGGCGGCTGCGCTGCCGGGCAAGGGTCTCGCGCAGTGCGTCCTCGATCACTGCGGTGAGCGTTCGACCCGTCCGGGCGGCAAGTGCCTTCGCCTGGCGTAGGAGCTCTTCGTTCAGGCGAATCGTAGTGCGCATGCATCAAAACATACTGGCTAAGCATCAATATGTCAACACGCGCTCATTCCACTCAGGGCTCGTGACCAGCGTCGAAGAGCGAGAGGCACGGCCCAGCGCTAGCCCGGAGCCAGATCAGAGATCATGCTGGCGCGGTCCAGCTCGATGGACCCGGTGCAGAACGCGTAGACGTTCATCATGGCACCTCTCCAGGAGTGACAACGCTACCCCAAGCTCGGACGACCCAAAGTGAAGCAGGGTGGTGCCGTGGTCAGCAGCCGCCGCCTATACTACGATAGCCGCCCGCGGGTGATCACAGGGAGGACGCATGTCGGACTTCCGCAATTACCTCGAAGCGCTCAGCCGCGCCGGCCAGCTCGTGCACATCGGCAAGGCCGTTCGCCCCGAGTTCGAGATTGCGGCCTATGTGCGCAAGTCGTCCGACACGGATGGCCCGGCGTTCCTCTTCGAGAACGTGACCGGCCATCCGGGCTGGAAGGTGGCGGCAGGGCTCTACGGCACGATGGCGCGCCTGCCCGTCGCGCTCCGCTGTCCCATCGGCGAGATCGTCGACCGGTACGGCGAGGCGGTGCGCAAGCCCATCGCGCCCCGCCGGATCTCGAGCGGGCCCTGCCAGGAGATGGTCCTTACCGGCGAAGAGGTCGACTGCACGCGGCTGCCGGTCGTCGTGCACTCGGAGCTCGACGCTGGCCGCTACCTCACCGCCGGCGTGATGTTCGGGCGCGACCCGGAAACCGGCGTCCTTGGCGTCGGTCTCCAACGGATGCAGCTCAAGGGGCCCCGCCGCTTCGGCGTCAACATGCCCGCCGAGCGCCGGGTGGGTCGTGCCGCGCTGAAGGCGGAGGACCGCGGCGAGCGCTTCGGCGTGGCAGTCGTGCTAGGCGCCGGCCCATTCGTCGACCTGGGCTCGCAGGCCAAGATCCCGCATGCCCAGGAAAAGCTGGGCGTGGCCGGCGCGCTCGCCGGCCAGTCAATCGAGCTGGTCACCTGCAAGACAGTCGACGCCGAGGTGCCTGCCGACGCCGAGATCGTCATCGAGGGTCATTTCCTGCCCAAGGTCCGCGAACCCGAGGGGCCGTTCGGGGAAGTCGCCGGGACTTACGGTCTCCTGGGCGATCGCCACGTCTTCGAGGTCAGCGCCGTCACCATGCGGCGCGATGCCATGTACCAGACGGCCCTCACCGGCATGCCCACCACCGACAACCACGTGCAGGCGTGGCCGGCCATCTGCGAGTCCATCAAGCGCATGGCCCAGCAGGCTTGCCCCGAAGTCGTCGACGTGCATGCCATCGGCCCGTACTACTTCGCCATCGTCTCGATCAAGAAGCGCCTGGCCTACGAGGCGCGCAACGTGATTCTCAGCGTGCTGGGGCCGACGGCCGGGGCGCCCCAGGCCAAGTACTGCATCGTGGTCGACCCCGATGTCAACGTGCGCGATCTGAACCAGGTCCTATGGGCCGTGTATACCCGGTGCCAGCCGAGCGCCGACGCAATGATCTTTCCGCCCATGGTCGGCGCGCCACTCGATCCGTCGGCCCCGGTGCACCGCCATTCGTCGAAGATGGGCTTCGACGCCACGATGCCGCTCGGGGAGTCGCCGGAGCGCTACAAGCGGGTGGTCGTGCCTGGTGCCCACGAGGTGTCGTGGTGAGCGCGACCGAACGACGATCGCGGAAGGCGCAGATGACGGGGGCGGGTCTCGTCGACGCCGATGGGTGGCCCACGCGGCGCGCGGTCGCTCGTTCTACGCGGTGGCGAGCGGCCCCGAGGGCGAGAGGCGCGATGTCGCCAGCATCACCTCAGGCATAGACGTCCTCGTCGACCTGGGTTGCCTCCGGGTACGGCGCGGACAGGGCGTACTGCACGCCGGTGTCGATCTCCGCCTTCACGTCGGTCTGGATCCGCTCGAAGACGGTGGCGTCGGCGAGCCCCTGGGCAGTGAGCCGCCCGGCCAAGGTTTGGAGGGGGTCGTGCTGGCTCATCCACTCCTTCTCTTCCTCCCGCGTGCGGTATTCGCGGTTGACGTCGCCGACGTGGTGGCCGTAGTACCGGTAGGTCTTGCACTCGAGGAATGCCGGCCCCTCGCCGCGGCGCGCGCGTTCGACGAGCTTGCGCATCGCCGCGTTCACGAGCTGGACGTCCTGGCCGTCGACCGTCTCGGCGTGGATGCCGAAAGCCCGGGCCCGCGCCAGGATCTCGCCGGCCACCGTCTCGCCGCAGGGCGTGTACTCGCCGTAGAGGTTGTTCTCGCAGACGTAAATGACGGGGAGCTTCCAGAGTGCCGCCATGTTCATCGCCTCGTAGACCAGGCCTTGGCCCAGCGCGCCGTCGCCGAAGAAGCATACGGCCACCTGTCCACTGCCCCGCATCTTGGCCGACAGCGCGGCGCCGGTGGCGATGCCGGCCGAACCGCCCACGATGGCGTTGGCGCCGAGGTTCCCCGTCTCGGGATCGGCGATGTGCATCGAGCCGCCCTTGCCGCGGCAGTAGCCCGACTCCTTGCCGAGCAGCTCCGCGAACATCCGATTGACCGATGCCCCTTTGGCCAGGCAGTGGCCGTGCCCGCGATGCGTGCTGGTGATGAAGTCGTTGCGGCGCAACGCCTCGCAGACGCCGACCGCCACCGCCTCCTCGCCGACGTAGAGATGGGCCAGGCCCGGCATCTTCGCGCTCTTGTACAGCTCGTGCACCTGTTCCTCGAAGGCGCGAATCTTCGCCATCTGGCGGTACATGTGGAGGTTCTGCTCCAGCTCCATCCGCGGTTCGATTGCCTGCGTCGTCATTGGACACGCCCCTCGCGCCGTTGGGTGTTTTCCTAGATCCGTCCTGAGAGGCTGCGCTAGCCCGCCCGCGGAGTCAAGACGGCATCACGCATCGGAGAACCACGGAGTGACCCGGCCCGGAACGTCCTCCAAGCTCGGAGCGCCGAAGCTGACGCCCCATCGGCCTCCGAGTGCGAGAAGCATGGGGGGCCATGTCGAGGCCCCCCATCTGGATCGAAGACTACCGCAGGGGTGAGAATGCTGCCGGGATCAGCAACTTGTTTTCCTGTCGGATCGGCCGCACCCCGGATTGGGGCGGCCACTGCCCACCCTTGCGGGATTCCTCGCGGATGCGAACGCGCGCGTTGAGGTCCGGGTACACCCAAACGTGCACAAATTTGTTTAGCCCGCCGAGCTCGCTGGACCAGCAGGCGGCCAGAGGTGACAATTTCTCGCGGGCAGGAACGGCCTTGCCCCAGGCCTCCAGCACGGCCGGAATGTCGCCCGGCGCGTAAGTGTAGATCCGCATCTCATACACGTTCCCGCTGCCGAAGTCGCGGCTGCCCAGGGGGTGCATGAACGGAGCCGGGATCATGATGTCGGCCTCTTGCGCGAGGATCAGGTCCCGGCCACCGGGAAGCTGGTTCAGTTCCGGGTCCTTGGCCATCGCCTCCCGCACCGCGGTGCGATGCTGCAGGTCCTCGTAGGCCCAGACGTGGATGACCTGATTGAGGGGCCCAAAGTCGGTGTGCCAGAAGGCCCCCAGCTTCGAATGCTTTTCCCGCAGCGGCTTGCGTTTGGTAAAGCGGTCCTCGAATTCGGCCACCGCCCCGGTGCGCAGCGTGTACGTGCGAACTTCGTGGATCATGCGTTCCTCCTCCCACTTGAGGTCACTGCTCGCCGCGCCCTCGTCGCGTCAGACCGCGATGGGCGCGCCTTCGAGAACGCGGCGAATGGCCGCCGTGATCCGGGCCTGGTCGGGCAGCGCCGCCTGTTCCAGCGGTGGGCTGAACGGAACCGGGACCGGCGCGGCGCACACCCGCCGCACGGGCGACTTGAGAGCCTGGAAGGTGTCGGGATCCTCGGTCACCAGGGCGATGATCTCGGAGGCCGCCGAGCAGGTCGCCGGCGCTTCGTCGACCACCACCAGCCGCCCGGTCTTGCGCACCGAGGCACGGATCGCCTCCCCGTCCATCGGCACCAGGGTGCGCGGGTCGATCACCTCGACTGAGATCCCCTCCGCCGCCAACGCCTCCGCCACGGCGAGCGCTTCGTGCACATAGTAGGCGAGTCCCACCACGGTCACGTCGCGCCCCGCGCGCTTGACGTCGGCCACCCCGATCGGGACCGTGTAGTCGCCCTCCGCCACGGGCCCGGTGATCGCCGCCAGTCGGTTGCACTCGAAGAAGACCACCGGATTGTTGTCCCGGATGGCGCTCTTGAGCAGCCCCTTGGCATCCGCCGGCGTCGAGGGAAGGATGATTTTCAGTCCGGCCAGGTGCATGAACATCGAATACGGGCTCTGCGAGTGCTGGGCCGCCACCTGAGCCCCACCGCCCGTAGTGCACCGATAGGTCACCGGGAAGTCGGCCTGGCCACCGAACATGTAGCGGATCTTGCTCGCCTGATTGACGATCTGGTCCATGGCCACGAAGGAGAAGGTGACCATTCCCCAGTTGACGACCGGGCGAAAGCCGCTGCCCGCCGCGCCCAGGCCAATCCCGGTGAAGGCCGCTTCGGAGATCGGCGTGATGCGAACCCGCTTGTCGCCGAACTCGTTCTCGAGGGCGGGCGCCCGTGTGGTGGCCAGCGCGATCACGCGCTGATCTCTCCGCATCTCCTCGGCCATGGCGTCGACCAGGGCCTGGGCAAAGCTGATCTCCCGCACCGGCACCCTCACGCGGCGAACATGTCGATCAACAGGTCGTTGGGGTCGGGATACGGACTCGCTGCGGCGAAGTCCACCGCCGCCTGGAGATCGCGCTGGACCCGGTCGCGTATCACCCGCACCTCGGCCTCCGTCGCGATCCGGTGGCCCACGAGGTGATCTTCGAGTCGAGCGATGGGATCGCGAGCGCGGCCTCGCCACTCGGCGAGCAGATCGGCCGGCCGCGTCTCGGGTGGCGGCACGTCGCGCATGGCGTGGAAGAGCCAGCGGAAGGTCTGGCAATGGAGCAAGGTCGGACCCCCTCCCCCACGAGCCCGCTCCACCGCCTCATCTGTCGCCGCGCGGACGGCGAGGACGTCGTTGCCATCGAGGGAGACGCCGGGCATCCCGTAGGCCTGGGCGTGCCGCGAGATGTCGGGCACCACCCGCACCGATTCGACCGCGTTGCCAGCGCCGTATTGATTGTTCTCGCAGACGAAGATCAGCGGCAGCTTCCACAGCGAGGCGATGTTGAGGGTTTCGTGAAACTCGCCTTCACCGGTGGCGCCATCGCCGAAGAAGCACGCGGCCACGCCGCCCGCGTCTTCCAGCTGGGCGGCCAGGGCGGCCCCGCAGGCGATCGGCATCCCGCCGGCCACGATGCCGTTGGCCCCGAGCATCCCAATGGCGAAGTCGGCGATGTGCATCGAGCCGCCCTTGCCCTTGCAGTACCCGTCGACCCGCCCGAACAACTCGGCCATCATCCGGTTGATGTCGGCGCCCTTGGCGATGCAGTGCCCGTGGCCGCGGTGCGTGCTGGTGATGCGATCGGTCGTGCGCAGTGCGGAACATGCGCCGACGGCCACCGCCTCTTCCCCGACGTAGGGATGCAGCGCGCCATAGATCCGGCGCTGCTTGCGCAGCTCGATCGCGAGTTGATCGAACTCCCGGATCATCACCATCTTGCCGAGCATGTCGACCAGTTCCGCTTTGCCCGGTGCCACCGATGTCCCCTCCCGGATCAGTCAGGGCGCCCTCGAGACGTCGGCACGCCCGTTCGTGATCGAACCCGACATCCGCGCCACAGTGTAGACCAGAGTGACCAGCGTGGATATCGCCCAGAAAGTCAGGCAGGCCGGAGACCCTTGCCGCCGCGGGAGAAACGCGGGTACGATCGCGCATCCTCGAGAGGAGGGCGCGATGCCTTATACCCGGATCTCCGCGGACTGTCACATCGACTTGCCCTGGGTGCCGTCGGACCTGTTCACCTCGAACGCCTCCGCCGCGCTCAAGGACCGGATGCCGTACGTCGCCGACGGGCCGGACGGGCCCTACTGGACCTCGAGGAACGGCATGTCGTTCGGCCTCGTCTGCGGTGTCGGGCCCTCCGGTCAAAAGTACGTCCCGGGCCAGAACTACCGCGTCGACAAGATGGCGGAGACCGGGCTCTACGAGGACGCCAAGCGCGGCATCCGGCGCGTCGTCGATCCCCACCTCAGAGTGAAGGACGCCGAACTCGACGGCGTCGACGCCGAGGTGATCTTCGGCATCCTCGGCGCGGCGACGCGGCTGGCTGATCACGAGGCCGCCCGCGAGATGTTCCGCATTTACAACGACTGGCTGGCCGACTTCTGTCGTCACTACCCGCACCGGCACATCGGGCTGGCATGCCTGCCGTACGGCGACATCGACGCCGCGGTGAAGGAGATCCACCGCGTTGCCAAGCTGGGGCTGCGCGGCCTGGAGCTCTCCTGCTCCTGGGACATGGAGCCGATGTGGCACCCCGTCTGGGAGCCCCTGTGGCAGGCGGTGAACGAAGTGAACCTGCCGCTCCACTTCCATACGTTCCCCTCGATGCCGCCGGGCGTCCGCGAGAAGGCGACCGGACTCACCCGCCGCGCCGCGATGTTCACCGGCGTCTCCGCCTTCCAGATGAATCTCGTCAACATCCTCGCCGCCGTCATCGGCGCCGCCGTGCTCGAGCGCTATCCGAGCCTCCGGATCTCGTTCGGCGAGAGCGGCATCGGCTGGATCCCGTACGCGCTGGATCGAATGGACTTCGAGTGGGAGGACCGCTTCCGCGATCTGGGCCTCACCATGAAGCCCAGCGACTATTGGCGGCGCCAGTGCAAGGCCACGTTCCAGTTTGACCGGATCGGCACCAAGCTGATCGACGAGATGGGGGTGGAAACCCTCATGTGGGCGTCCGACTACCCGCACACCGACGGCGTGTGGCCCGAGTCGTCGAAGTACATCGAAGAGCAGTTCGGCCACCTGCCGCCCGACGTCGTCCACAAGATCACCTGCGAGAACGCGGGGAAGTTCTACGGATTATTGTAATGGGGGGCCCCGAAATGGCCCCCCAAACCCCCCACCGCTCGGCAGCGCCCCGGGCAACCCGGGGCGCTCCTCGACCACCGGCCCCCCAACCCCCCCCACCGCGCGCAGCGCCCCGGGCAACCCGGGGCGCTCCTCGAC
>JBKPAK010000052.1:0-12440 GCA_046726415.1 Candidatus Methylomirabilota bacterium | reverse complement strand
CTGGTAGCCGCCGCGCAACATCGCTCGCAGGCAGGGCGCGATCAGCGCCGCGTCGATGCCGCGCTGTCGATACTCGCGCTTGACCCCCAGCGCGATCACGCGCGTAAACCGCGGACGCCTGAACCTGATGAGGTAGGGCAGAGTCAGAGCCAACCGCGGAGTGAAGAGGCGGCCGCGAAGCCGGCCGAGAGGCTCGTTCAGATCGGGCATACCCAGGATGAAGCCCACCGGCGCCCCCTCCTTCGTCTCGGCCAGCCGGACTAGCTCTTCCTCCAGCAGCGGTGCGAGCCGTCTGGCCATGAACTCGATCTCGGCCGGCGTCATGGGCACGTGGCCCCAGTTGTCCTCCCAGGCGGTGTTGTAGACTTCCTGGATCTTCGCGAGATCCCGCGCGAACGCGCGCTTGGCGACGGGTCGAACGGTCACCCCGCCGGCGCGGTCAAGCGCCCGCGCGGCAAGGCGCTCGAGGCGCGCGAGCAGCCTGCCATCCAGGGCCACATCGTAGGCGAGCAGGTCCTTGCACCGCCTGAGCGCGGCCTTGGCAAACAGCTCCGCGTAGTAACGGGGGTTGTAGGTCATCATGACGACTGGGGGCGCGTCGAACCCCTCGACGAGCAGCCCGCACTCCTCGTTGATCGACGGGTTCATGGGGCCCAGCAGACGCGTCATCCCGAGGCGGCGGGCCCACCCGCGCACCGCATCGAGTAGCAGCTGACTCACCGCGATGTCGTCCACCGACTCGAAGAACCCGAAGAAGGCAGTGGTCTCGCGGTGGCGTGCGTTGTGATGCTCGTCGACGATCCCCGCCACGCTGCCGACGTCGCGGCCGGCGCGCGTCGCCACCCAGAGAGCCATCTGCGCGTGGCGGAAGAAGGGGTTGTCCGGACCGAGCACCTGGCGGCGGTCGCTCAGCAGGGGCGCCACCCAGTGCGGATCGTTGCGGTAGACCCCGTAGGGAACGCGAAGGAACCGGCGCAGACCCGCCCGGTCGCGTGACAGCTCCTCGAGACGCAGCTCGCCGGCCATCGGCCAAGCGCCTACGCGATGATGCCGAACTCCCGCCCGACCCGGGCGCAGGCCTCGAGCGCCCGCGACAGATGAGCCTCCGTGTGGGTGGCCATGCAGCTCGTGCGGAGGAGGGCCCGGCCGGGGGGCGTGGCCGGCGAAATGACCGGATTGACGAAGACCCCCTCCTCATCGAGCCGCCGCGTCATCGCGAAGGCGCGGTCGTCGTCGCCCACGATGATCGGAACGACCGGGGTCTGGGAGTCGCCGGTGCAGAAGCCGAGGCTCGACAGCCCGCCTTTGAGGAAGCGCGCGTTGCGCCAGAGCTGCTCCCGGCGCTCCGGCTCGCTGTCGATGATGTCGACGGCCGCTCCCGCCGCGGCAGCGGCCGCCGGGGCGAGCGCGGCGGAGAAGATGAGGCTCCGGGCGGTGTGCCGGATGTGGGTGATCACGTCGCGGTCCCCGGCGATGAAGCCGCCGATGGAGGCCAGCGACTTAGAGAACGTGCCCATGATGAGGTGGACCTCGTCCACGAGATCGAAATACTCGGGAGTCCCGCGTCCGCGGCGCCCGAGGACGCCGAGGCCATGGGCATCGTCCACCATGACGGCGGCCTGGTAGTCACGCGCCACCTTCACGATGTCCGGCAGGGGGGTGATGTCGCCTTCCATCGAGAACACGCCGTCCACCACGACCAGGCGCCCGCGGGCGCCGCGCTCGGCCGCCATGAGGCGCCGCAGCTCGCTTGGGTCGTTGTGGGCGAACTTGCGGATGTGCGCGAACGACAGGCGCGCCCCGTCGATGATGCAGGCGTGATCTTGCTTGTCGAGATACACCGCGTCGCCGCGATCGAGCAGGCAGGAGATCGCCCCCAGGTTCACCTGAAAGCCGGTGGAGAAGGTCACCGCCGCCGGCTTGCCGACAAAGCGCGCCAGCTTCTCTTCCAGCGCCTCGTGCATGGTGAGCGTTCCGTTCAGTAGCCGGCTGCCCGCGCATCCGGTGCCGTAGCGCCGCACCGCCTGGATGGCCGCTTCCTTCACCTTCGGGTGGTTGGTGAGCCCGAGGTAGTTGTTCGACCCCAGCATGACCAGCGTCCGCCCGCCCACCACGACTTCCGGCTCCTGCGCCGACTCGATCGGCCGGAAGTAGCAGTACGCGTCGGCCGCCCGTGCCTCCGCCACCCGGTCGGTCAGCACCCGGCACTTGTCGAACACGGGCAGAGGGGTTGGAGCGATGTCCACCGGGGGTGCCGCAGCGTCCGGCATGAACACCTCCTCCGATGCGCGAACGTTCCTCGCCGTCATACGCCCGCGAACGCAGTGGGCGCCAGCCACCGCGCATGCACGTACCAGCGGCAAGTGTGTCGGATGCCCTCCTGCCAGGGAATGGCCGTGGTGACCTGCAGATCCCGCAGGAAGGGCTCGCTGTCGCAAAGCCAGTCGGGCTGGAGCATCTCTTTGACCTTGTCGAGGTTGAAGGCTGAGGCTGTGCGGGTGAGCGCCCCTTGGAGGGACGCGAGCACTCCCAAGACGCGGACAGCAGGGCCGGGAACCGCGATGACGCGCGCGCGCGGTGTCCGAAGAGCGGCGACCGCGCGGACCAGCTCCTCCACGCTCACGGTGTCGCCGGCCGCGAAGGCTCGCCGGCCATGCAAGTCGGGTCGCTGCGCGGTGGCAAAGAGGATCCTCGCCAGATCCTCGGCGGCGAGGAGCTGCACGCGCCGACGGCTCCCTGCGAGGAGCGGCGCCACCCCGCGCGCGACGACGCGGAACATGGCGATGAGGCCGGGGTCACCTGCACCATACACCACGGACGGGCGCACCACGCACCAGCGGCCGAGGTGGTGACGGGCCACGGTCAGCTCGCCCTCCAGTTTGGATCGCCCGTACCAGGAGACGGGCGCGGACGCATCACTCTCCCGAACTGGCGCCCCGGTCCGGGAGGGACCGGCAGCCGCTTGCGACGAGACGTAGACGAACATGGCGTCGGGACACGACTCGCTGGCGGCCCGGGCGACAGCCTCGGCGCCGGACACGTTCGTGCGGCGAAACTCGGCGAGGCTGAGGGCACGAGTGGCGCCGGCGCAGTGGACGACGGCGGCACAGCCTCTCAAGTCGCTGCGATAGTGGGCCGGATCGAGCAGGTCGGCGCGCACCGGCTCCACGCCGGGCGGGAGCAGGCTCGCGCGCTCGGGCCGGCGCACCAGCGCTCGGACATTCCAACCCCGGGCCAGGAACTCCTGCGCAACATGGCTCCCGACGAACCCGGTGCCGCCGGTGAGGAAAAGGGTGCGCACCGCGACGATGATACAAAGAAACGCGCCGTCCACGGTGACTCTTCGTGCGGCCGCCGGAGGGGCGATTTGTAGGCAACCGCCACCGGCCCGATGTATGTTGGGCGGGGGCCCAGCATGCGAACCTCAGTCTGGAGCGTCCGGCTCTTCGAGAACCGCCTGCTCGAGCGCCTCTCACACGCTCATCCGCTGGCCGCGCTCCTGCTCTGGGTGCCGGTGATCGCCTGGTTGCTGTGGTCCTCCACCATGGCCCCTCGGCTGGGGGCTGGCACGATGGTCCTACTCGCGGGGGCGGGCCTCCTCGTCTGGACCCTGACGGAATACCTGTTGCATCGCTTCGTGTTCCATCTCGAGGCCACGACGCCGATACGGCGGCGGCTGCAGTTCATCGTGCACGGCGTCCATCACGAGACTCCGGCCGATCCCACGCGCCTGGTGATGCCGCCGCTCCCCGCCATCATCGCGGCGGCAACCTTGTACGGCGTGTTCCGCGCCCTGCTGGGATCGCGGTATGTCGAGCCCTTCTTCGCCTTCTTCCTGATCGGCTATCTCGCCTACGACTACATCCACGTCGCCGCGCACCGTGGCCGGCCTCGCACGCGGCTCGGGCGATTCTTGCAACGCTGGCACATGCTTCATCATTTCGCGACTCCGGAGGCGCGCTGGGGTGTCAGCTCTCCGCTATGGGATCACATCTTTCGCACCACGGGCGGGGCCCCAGACGGTGATACCGCCGACGGCCGGATGAGCCGCGCCTTCCCGACATCGGCGGGGCTGATCGCCGCACTTCTGGTGGTCATCCTGTCTGCGCTGGCTGCGTCCGCCACCGAATGGCAGGTCCTGTCCAACAAGGACGGGCTCCTCATCGAGCGCCGGGCCAACGAAGGCTCGGCGTTCTACGAGGTCCGCGCGACGACCCAGAGCTCGCTCTCTCCCGCTGCGATCTTCGACACGGTCTGGAGACAGCAGGACCATCCTCAGTTCGTGCCCTACCTCAAGCGACTCGATCTGCTCGCGGAAGCGGGCGACGAGCGGGTGGCGTACGAGCAGATCGAGATCCCGCTGGCGAGGGATCGCGACTACACAGTCCGCCTCCAGAGGCGGGTGGATACCGAGGCCCAGCGCTACGAGATTGTCTTCGTGACCGCCAACGAGGCCGGCCCACCTCCCGACCGGAGCCACATTCGCATCGCGTCGATCCGGGGACGCTGGCTGATCGAGCCCGGACCGGAGGGCCGGGGGGCCGCGGTGCGCTATGAGGTGTTCAGCGATCCCGGCGGTGCACTCCCCACGTGGGTGGTGAACCAGGTGCAGGGCGAGGCGGTGGCGACGCTCGTGCGCTCGATGCTCCAGCGCACCCGCGAGAGAGCCAGCCACAAGTAGCTGAAGGCCGGGCGAGGAGGGGCCGCCGGACAGCGAGGAGCGCCCCGGCTTCGCCGGGGCGCTCTGAACGCGCGGGGGTTTGGGGGTCATATCGAGGCCCCCACGTGGTCAGGCCTACTTGCACCGCGGCCCGAGGCCGATGGCCAGCCCGGTGACCACTTCGCCTCCACCGATCCGGCCCAGATTCGTCGCCTCGCCCGATGCGAGATCGATGGAGTAGAGCCGCGAGAACGCGCTTCCCACTTGCTGAAGAGCCGCGAACGCCTCGTTGTCGGGCCCGATGTCGAACCCGCCGACGTCACCGACATCCACCCGCAGGGCGCCAACGGAGTTGAGCGTTCCCGCGTTCGGTGGAACCTGAATGGCCAGACCGTCCCCGGCGCGATCGGGATCGGCCCCGCGAGCCACGTCGATGTCGTGAAGCACGGTGTTGGTCTGGCCGTCGGTGTCCGGGTTGGTGTAGGCGACGGCAACCACCCGGGGCGCACGGCCCGAGTTCGGGTCCCCCATCGCGGCGTACGCGATCATCGTGTCCGTGCCCACCACCTCGGCATTGTCGGGATTGACTCGAATGCTCTGGCCGGCATCACTCACGATCCGGAGGCGATCCGGCACTGGATTGAAATCGACGCCGAAGGCGACACCGTTCAGCGGAATCGCGCGCGGCCCCACGGGTTTCGCCTCGCCCGTGCCAGTGTCGATGGTGTAGAGCTGGGCGACGGCCTGTGTGCCGATGCGGCCCAATCCGTAGAGAACCCCATTGGCCGGGCGCACGTCGATGCCCACGAGGCTTTCCCCGGCCGCCAGACCGGTGATGCTCTGGCGCGATCGGACGAACACCGTATCCCCGAAGAGCCGCGAGAAGAAGTTATCCTCGCCGAGCAACTCGCGGGGGCGACCGATCCGCAGCAGTTGGTTCTGGGTGTTGGTCACGAAGATCTGGCTACAGAAGTTGTCGCTCCCCAGGGACAGAAAAGGCGAGGCCCCGGTCGCCGCTGATTGACTCGGCGAGGCCACGATCGCCAGAGCGCCCAGCCCCAGCACCGCCGATCGCACGTACCTGCCAAGATGCCTTTCGATCCGAACCTCAGCTTCCATTTGCTCCCTCCTTGACTGTGCGTTGTTGCGTTGTGGCGCGCGCTTCACGAGGGGATACGCGGACGTGCGGAGGAATGGATTGCTTTGCCCCTGGCAATCCGCGCGCGGTCGGCGCGCCGTACTCGGTGAATGAGACACGCACGTCGGGACACCGGAGTGAGGGTGCTGATCGCGCCAGGGCGCTTGCGCTCGCCGGGCCGGCTGGTAAGATCGTCTCAGCGATCAAGACCGGGAAGGAGGGGCGCGAGGGCGATCCGGAGGGGATCGAGGGGTCGCGCAGGACAAGCGCCAGGTCCGCCTTCGGGCGGATGACGAGGCAGGGACCGATCGAACTATTCGGCGGGTGGTCCCTCGGCGGGCACGGTCGTGATGGGTGGAGCAAACCAGTGCGGTGACGCGCTGACAAAGGCCACCCAGGGTGCCGGCGGGTTGTGCTGACCCGTCTCGCGAGGTGCGGCGGGTTCTTCCTGACCCGTCTCGCCATTCCCTTCCCCCTCCCCGAGGCCAGCGGCGGCGTTCGACTGCCCGTCGTGAGTCTGGATCGCGCGTACCGGCCCCGAAGAGAGGACAGCGCATGTGCGGGATCTTTGGGTATCTTGGGAGCGACGGCGACGAAGCGGCGGGCATCGTCCTGCGCGGGCTCAGAAAGCTCGAGTATCGCGGCTACGACTCATGGGGCATCGCGGTGGCGCGCCACGGTAGCGTGGCCGTCGAGAGGCGGGTCGGCAAGATCGGCGATGCCGTCACCGGTCTGCCGGCCAGCGCCATCGGTCTCGGGCACACGCGGTGGGCCACCCATGGGGGGGTGACGGAGCGCAACGCGCATCCGCACCTCGATTGCTCTGGGCGCCTCGCCCTCATCCACAACGGGATCGTGTCCAACTACCGCGAACTGCGCGAACCACTCGTTCGGGCCGGCCATCGGATGCGTTCCGAGACTGACACCGAGGTCGTGGTGCATCTGCTCGAGGATTGCCTGGCCCGGACACCGGCCGGACCCGATCAGCTGGTGACGGCGGTCATGGCGGCCTTTCGCCAGCTCCACGGGCTGAACGCCATCGCCGTTCTGGACGTGCGTACCGGACAGCTGGCCGCCGCCAAGAATGGTTCTCCGCTCGTGCTGGGTTGGAGCGAAGGGGGCAATCTGATCGCCTCGGACTACAGCGCCCTGCTCGAGCACACGCGCCGAGTCACCTTCGTCGAGGACGGCCAGGCAGCGCTCCTCGATCCGACCTCGGTGCGCCTCTTCGACTTGGCGACGACCCAGGAGGTAACTCCGGCGATCGCCGAGGTCGAGTGGGAGGCCACGGCCGCCGAGTTGGGCGGCTATTCCGACTTTATGACCAAGGAAATCCACGAGCAGCCGGAGGTGCTGCGCCGCATCGCCACCGGCTGGGCCACGCACGTTCAGCGGTTCGCCGCCTTGCTGCGCGACACGAGGGACGTGGTCGTCGTCGGTTGTGGCACGGCCGGCCACGCCGCGCTGGCCGCCCAGTACCTGATGGCCAGAATCGCCGGCCGGCGGGTCACCTTTGCCCCGGCCTCGGAGTTTGCCCTTCTCGGCAACTTCGTCGACGAGGGATCTCTCGTCGTGGCCTTCTCCCAGAGCGGCGAAACCATCGACGTCATCGAGGCGGTCCAGGCCGCCCGGCGCCGCGGCGCCCTGATCGCCGCTCTCGTCAACGTCGAGGGCTCCAGCCTCTGGCGGCTCGCGGACTGCCCGGTGCCGCTGGGGGCGGGTCCCGAGCGCTGTGTGCTCGCTACCAAGAGCTTCACCGCCAAGCTCGCCGTCGTCTTGCGCGTGGCGCATGCGCTGGCCGGTCAGTCCAAGCTGGGCGCGGCCCTCGTGCAACGCGCGGCTGATGAAATCGAGCGCCTGCTCACCGACCACCGGCGTGGGCTGATCGGCCAGCTCGCCGAGCGCCTGCAGAGTCACGGGCATCTCTTCGTCATTGGGCGGGGTCCGAGCTACCCTCTCGCCCTGGAGGCGGCGCTCAAGGTGAAGGAGGTCAGCTATCTGCATGCCGAGGGCTTCGCCGGCGGCGAGCTGAAGCACGGGGTGATTGCCCTGATCGAGCCCGGAACCCCGTGTCTCGTCGTGGCCCCGCGCGACGAGACGCGCGAGGACATCCTCTCCGGAGCCATGGAGGTGAAGGCGCGCGGAGCGATGCTCATCGGGCTCTCGCCCGAGCCGCACGAGGCCTTCGACCATCACATTCCCGTCGCGGATCTCGGGCCGGCCACGCCCATCGTCAACGCCGTTCCCGCTCAGCTGCTGGCGTACGACCTGGCCCGCCGACGCGGCCACGATCCCGACAAGCCGCGCAACCTCGCGAAGAGCGTCACGGTGAAGTGAACGTGGACCGCCCGGCTCCTGCCGGGCTTGGGTACACTTGACCTGTCCTGGCGCGGGCCGACGCGCCCAGATCGAGCCACGAGGAGATGTCCGTACATGCTTCCGGACTGGTCGAGCCTCGGCGTCTTCGTCGCTGCGGCTCTCGTCCCGCTGCTGACACCGGGACCGGCGGTGCTCTACATCGTCGCCCGGAGCATCGATCAGGGGCGCCGCGCGGGACTGATCTCCATGCTCGGCGTGCACGTCGGCACCCTCGTCCACATTGCCGCGGCCGCGGTCGGCCTGTCGGCTCTGCTCGCCGCCTCGGCCACCGCGTTCGGCGTGGTGAAGTATCTGGGGGCCGCCTACCTCGTCTATCTGGGGGTGCGCCGTGTCCTCCACCGCCATGCCGAAACCACGACATGCGCCGACTACGCCCCGCTCCACCGCGCATTCGTCGATGGCATCGTGGTCAACGTCCTGAATCCGAAGACGGCGCTGTTCTTCCTTGCGTTCCTCCCCCAGTTCGTCGACGTCGCACGGGGCGCCGTCGCCGCGCAGATCCTCGCCCTGGGGTTGCTCTTCGTGTCACTCGGTGTGCTCACCGACGGACTCTACGCGGTCAGCGCTGGCGCGGCGCGGCGATGGCTGCGCGCGAACGCTCGGTTCCTGGCGGGCGGGCGGTGGGTGTCCGGCGGCATGTACATCGGCCTCGGCGTGGCCGCCGCCCTCTCGAGCGGCAACCGGAAGTAGTCGGGAACAGTGGGCCCCGCCCGAGCCCCTGCGCGCGTCGGACACCCGAGGCACTCCGCGATGATCTGACCGCCGCCTCGCGGCCGCGCCTAGGTCTTCGCGCGACCCGCCCACTCGTGGAGGATCTGCGCGGTTTCGTCGTCGGCCGGGAAGAAACCCTCCACTCTGATCTCCTGCACTGTCACGTCGAGGGGTGTGCCGAGCGTGGCAATCGCCGTGAACAGGCGGAGCGACGTCTGATCACGGCGAAAGTGGATGGCCAGCACCGGTGCTTGCCCTTCTCCCGGCGGCACGACCTGCGACAGCGCGGGAAGGCCAGGAAATGCAAGCAGTCGCTTCAGGAGCTGGGCCGTTTCGGCCGTGCCGTCAGCGAGTGCGTCGGCCTGGACGCCGCGAAGAAAGTAAAGGGCGACATCTTCCCAGTTGTCGATGAACGGCCGGAGGCCGTCGGGAGACACCAGCGCTTCGGCCAGATTGACGGGCTCTGAGGGCGGCGGCGCCGGCGCCGGTCCGGTGAGATATTCGGTGAGCCGTTGGGCCCCGAGATTTGCGCGCAACACGTTCCAACGCCGGTCGACCACGAAACCCGGATACGGCTCTTGTTGCGCCAGCATGAAGTCCAGCGCGCTGTTGACCTTGGCAAGCTCCGGGGCGGAGAGATCGCGCTCATGCCAGGCCGGGGCAAAGCCCGCGGCCAGGAGCAGTGCATTCTGTTGCCGGAGTGGAACGTCGAGCGTGGCGGCGAGGCGCAGCACCATCTCGCGGCTCGGCGAGGTGCGCCCGGACTCCAGAAAGCTCACGTGTCTTTGGGTGGTTGATGCGGCAGCGGCGAGCTCGAGCTGGGACAGGCCACGGCGCTCGCGCCACCAGCGCAGGCGGGAGCCGAAGCTCTTGACCGTCTGATTCGTCATCGCCCGGGCCTCGAGTCTATCGCCATCGAGGCACCTGCGCGCGGCGTCCACCTCTCACGAGCCCGAACGTACGCGCGCACCGGCGGGCAGCAATTCCCCGCCAGGGAATTGAATGCCCGGCGCGCCGCGCCGAGGATTATTCGCAATATCGGAAAGGAGGGCACCGATGCTGCGCGTCGCCTTCACCGGAGTCTTCGCCGCTCGCCTCGCGGAACACGTCCGGCTTCGTCTGGCCATTCCGTGCGACGTCATCGTGGAGGAGGGCAGGTTCATCCCGCGGCTACCCGACGTCGACGTGCTGGTGACCATGGGGTTTACGGGCGCGATGGGGGCATCGGCTCCACGGCTGAAGCTCGTGCAGGTGCCCGGCGCCAGCCTCGACCGGATCGACCGATCCGCGCTTCCGGCCGGGGCGTGGCTGGCGAATGCCTACGGCCACGAGGTCGGCATCGCCGAGTATGCGATCGGGGCCATGCTGGCCCTGAACCGAGGCTTCTGCCGCGTGGACGCCAGCCTGCGACGAGGAGACTGGGAGAGCCAGTGGGCGGTGTCGGTACCGCCCCCGCCGGTCTGGCCAGAGCTGGCCGGGAAGACGCTCGGCATTCTCGGCTACGGGCGGATCGGTCAGTGCGTGGCCCGGCGCGCCCGGGCGTTCGACATGGCGATCTGCGCCATCCGCCGCGACGTCGGGCGATCGGCGATGGACGATCTGGCTCTTCTCGGCGGCCTCGACGCACTCGACGAGGTGCTGTCGCGCTCAGACTACCTGCTCGTCGCGCTGTCGCTCACGGAAGCCACCCGCGGTCTCCTCGCCGGCAAGCAGTTGCGAACGATGAAGCCGACCGCCTTCCTCGTCAACGTGGCGCGCGCCGAGATCGTCGAGGAGGAGTCGCTCTATCGGGCGCTGGCCGATCGGACGATCGCGGGCGCGGCTCTGGACGTCTGGTATCGATATCCCGACGCCCCAGGCCCTACCCGCCCCGCGCACCACCCGTTCCATGAGCTGACCAACGTGCTCATGACGCCGCACGTCTCTGGCTGGACCGAGGGGATGATGGAGGCGCGGGCCACGCTCATCGCCGAGAACATTCACCGGACCGCGCGGGGCGAAGTCCCGCTCAATCTGATCCCGGCAACGGCATAGGCGCGATCGTCTCAGCAGCGCGCGCAACCGACGGTAGCGCTTCCGCAGGCGAGGCGTTGCGGCATGGGGGTGGTGGGTAAGAGGAACGTGTCTCCGAAAGTTGACACCATGCAGACCCCAATGAAACGGTGGGGCCATGCGCCGGGCTGTTTCGCTCGTCCTCCTTCTGGTCCTGGCCTGCCTCGCCGTCACCGCCATCGCGACGGCGCGGGCCGGAGTGGCCGGAGAAGTGGTCAAGGTCGTGGACGGCGACACCATTCATGTCCGCGTCGCCGGTCGGGTGGAGAAGGTCCGCTACATTGGCGTGAACACTCCGGAAGTTCATCATCCGAGCAAAGGCGAGCAGCCGGGGGGACGAGAGGCCGCCGCGCTTAATCGCGCCCTCGTCGCAGGGCGCCAAGTGCGACTTGAGCTCGACGTGCAGGAGCGCGACCGCTACGGGCGACTCCTCGCCTACGTGTGGATAGGCGAGACAATGGTCAACGCCGAGCTCGTGCGCCGCGGATACGCCCAGGTGATGACGATCCCGCCGAACGTCCGCCATCAAGAGCTCCTCGTCAAGCTGCAGCGCGACGCCCGACAGGCCGAGCGCGGCCTCTGGCGCCGCTCCTAAGGAGCCGCCGAAAGCATCTGGGTCCGCCCGCCCAACCGTCGCGCCAGATCGAGGGCCGCCCCGGCTCCGCCGCGGCCCCCGGAGCGGGAAGGCCGTAGCAGTGTCAGCCCTCCCCAGCGCCGCGCGATATCGAGGGGCGCCCCGGCTCGCCGCGGCCCCCGGAGCGGGAAGGCCGTGGCCGCGTCAGCCCGCCCCAATGCCGCGCGATATCGAGGGCCGCCCAGGCTTCGCCGCGGCCCCCCGAGCGCGAACGCCGTAGCAGTGTCAGCCCTCCCCAGCGCCGCGCGATATCGAGGGGCGCCCCGGCTCCGCCGCGGCCCCCGGAGCGGGAAGGCCGTGGCCGCGGCAGCCCGCCCCAATGCCGCGCGATATCGAGGGCCGCCCCGGCTCCGCCGGGGCGTCCCGAGCGCCCGGGGGGCTTGGGGGGCCCTTTCGGGGCCCCCCATCTACATGGTCCGCAGCGCCGCCGTCACCGGGAGCCGCGCCGCGCGGATGGCCGGGAACAGGCCGCCGGCGGAACCGATGAGCAGCGCCCACAGCAGACCCTGCCCCAGGAGGCTCGGAGTTACCCGGAAGTCGAACGCCACCTGTGAAAAGGTGTTGAAGTTGAGGGTCGAGAGCGAGGCGCCGTCGCAGTAGACGTAGGCGAGGGCCCCGCCCACCGCCCCGCCCAGCAGTGCGAGCAACAGCGCCTCGATCATCACGGAGACGACCACAGGGCCGCCGTTGAAGCCAATGGCGCGGAGGGTGGCGATCTCGACCTGGCGGCTGGCGATCGCCGAGTACATGCAGTTGAGGGCGCCGAAGGTTGCCCCGATGGCCATGAACATCGCCACCGTATAGCCGAGAATGTTGATCAAGTTCGAGAGCACCTTGGCCTGCTTGGCGTAGTACTCGGGCTCGCG
>JBKPAK010000051.1:0-52989 GCA_046726415.1 Candidatus Methylomirabilota bacterium | reverse complement strand
GTGCTGCCGCCGCAGTAGACTCCGCTTTCAATCACCACGTCCGGCCTGGTCTCGTAGAGGATTTCCTGATACATCCAAAGGTCGAGCGGACACTTTTGGACGGGGACGCCCAGCCACTTTGTCGTCTCGTAGAGATGACGACCCTCCGGTCCGTCGTAGTACAGCCGATTGAAGTCATCGATGAGCCGCCGCCGCGCGCTCGAGTCCAGACCCATTTTCAGGTGCCTCCTCAGTCCGGTCATGCGGACATTCTCCTGTCAGCGGCGCGTTGGAAGAGAATGCCTCTGGGTATCACGTGGCCGGGTCATCGGAAGGCTACGTAGTTATCCCGACCGTCGGGCCTTCGCCTCCCACGTTCAGTTCACCAAGCGCCGCGCCGTCCAGGCTCGGAGCACCATCAGCTTGTCCAGCGCCTCAGTCCGTCTCCGGTGTCGGCCCGTGCTCCATCCGTCGACCGACCACGCGCCGGGTGAGTAGGTCGAGCTGCTCCCCACGCTGATTTGGTAGCAAGGATGGACAAGGGGAAGGTCGGTTTGACCATAAAATGCTCTGTCGTTCGTGACAAGGGAGAACGAGCGATCGGTCGTCTCGAGCCTTATAGTGTGAGCGTGCGGAGTCAGGTCCCCTCGCGCTGACGATGTGCACGGCGCCGCCAATTGGCGCGAAGACCCGAGCACGGACTTCATCTTCTCCAGGCTGGCCGCCACGGATCCTCACTTCGGGCCCATCTCGCCGACCTCAGCTGCCTCCCTGTCACGCCCGGCGAGATCCACCCCGATTTCTCTGTGAACTGGCCCCCGCGACTGCGCACGATGGCTAACCGAGCAGGGGTCGGCAACCCGTCGTCTGCCTCCCGTCTTCGTTCTGGCTCTGGCCGCTCCCGTCTTCTTCTCTACGAGGGCACGGTCCCTCGACGGATCGCCGCCCTTCTGAGCACCGCCGAAGGGCATCACCCTTCCCGGCCGCTTGACTTACGCTCCCTCCGGGAGCGCGATCGTGGCCTGCGGCAGGGGGTAAGGGGGAAAGGTTAGCGGCAACGAACGGGCTTTGGAATTCTTATCCTCACAAAGTCGGCCGCGGAAGGTGTCCCCAGCGGGATCTGATCGCGGACCGCTTCCAGCATCGCGGTGACGCTCTGGGTCGTGAAGACGCTCGCCACCGCCACGTCCTGCTCGGCCACCCCCGCGGCGGCCAACGCGTCGAGGAGATCCTTCCGGTAGCGCTTGAGGACCGGATCGTGCCCCGTCTGTCCGAAGTTCAGGTCGTGGCGGAATCGCCGGATGGCGTCGTCGGCCTCGACGGATCTCCGGCGGCGTCCAAGACACCACGGGTCACGATGAGTGCGTAGCGTGTGTGCTGATCCAGCATACTGTCGGACTCTGCGTGGAGAGTGGTCGTCGCCACATCCCATATCACTGATTGATGCCGATCACTTGGCCACCGCCGTCGCCGCCCGACAGCGTGCTCCCGAGGCTCACCAGGAAGATGGTCTGGCTGCTGACGCTCGTCACATCGATCGTTCCGTCGAACGGGATGGAGAGACGTGGCTGCACGTTGAAGCCGTCGAGCGTGTTGATGACGCCGAGATTCTGGCAGTCGTTCGGCGCGTCGTGCAGTCGGGCTTGGGGACATTGACGCGCAGCCCGGTGTTCTGCGTTGTATCGGCCACGGTGAAGCGATCGCTCGGAAACGGACTGCCCCGGCGATCATCGAGATCGAAGCGGGCCCGCACGCCCGCCGCGAGCGCCAGGGAGGAGGCCGGCCCGAGAAGGGCCAGCGTCACCAGAACGCCGGCTCCGAGGGAGAACCCGAGGCGGCGGCATTGTGGCAGACCATGGAGCCGGATCATCCTGTGTTTGTGCGGCAAGAGAGCTTCCATCATTTCCTCCGCGAAGAGCCGTCGTTTCACATTCGCCCATCCGGCCGCTCGGCCGCCACCATCACCGCGATCACGCGGCTGACGTCAGCGACTGCGTGGATCGGTTCCTTCCTGCCGGTCCTCACCTGTTCCACGACGCCGCGGATATCACCTCCCTCGTCAACGAAGATTCGGACCATGAACGTCATCAACTCGCCTGTGACTTCCGTTACACCTGGGCGGGGCTGTCCGCCGCCCGGGGTCCACGTGGATCCCCTTCATCGCGACAGGCCGATCATCAGCCCGCCGTCGCAGATCGATTTTCCGGCGTAGTTGTGGCGCCCGCCCCGCACAGACACGAGCAGATCGTCCGCAAGGTGGAGTCATGCTGGAGCCGGTAGGCCCAGCCAGCTCGATTCAATCGAAGCTGATCTCGATGCTGATCGTCTCGTTGTTCCGATCGACCTTGTGGTACTGGAATGAGCGCCCGTCCTGCAGCGCACCGTGGGCTACCGTGGTCGAATGGCCGGGTCGGTGGCCTTGTTCCGGGTTGAGCTGGATCATCTGGTATTTGCTCGTGCGGCCGACCAGCAACGAAGGCAGCGCATCAAGCTCGCCGATGGTCAGGACGCCGTCTGCCATGGCTGCTGTCAACTCGGCCAGCTTGACGAAGTAGATCGGAATGGCGCCAGCCCCCTACGTAGTGTGCCTGAAACGGAAACGGAGGTAGCGTCTCCCAGGGATCCAGCCCGATCAGATCCTCGGCGTGCCACCACTCCTCTCCCGCGAAAGTGAGCGGACACGCGAACGCGCCGGGGAGATCGAAGAACTCAAGCAAGTTGAAGTACTGGGGAATACACGTTGGTTGACGAACGAACTCGATGGCCACCCACTCGCCGTCGGTATTCATGAAGAACAACGCGATGCCCGCATACACGGGTGGCCCCGGACTCTCGCCAGGTCCGGGATTGTCGCTGAGGCTCAGAATCAGGGGCCCACCCCGCGAAGCTGCGAGTGCCTTCGATGCCGCGACAGCCGATTGGAGCCCCAGCTCGAGCCCTGTGCGTTTACCGCCCGAAAGGCCCATCGGCATCAAGGCTGCCAGAATTGTGACGAGGGCAGCACGTCCGACTGCTCTGAGCGTTGAAATCATACTTTTCTCCTTCGGCAATGCCATGAGGTCGTCGTGTGGGCGGCTGAAGGGCTGAGTATGCCAGGCACACCCGCATCAGCCTTGCCTCATCATCAAGTACCGGAACCGTTCTCACCTCCTCAACCTCATCCTGTAAGACTCGCCTCACATGCGGCCGGTCGCCTTCTCGCCCGTGACCATCACGGCGATGACGCGGCTGACGTCCGCGATGGCGTGGACGGACTCCTTCCTGCCGCTCGTGACTTGCTCCACCACGCCGCTGATCGCACCTCCCTCGTCAACGAAGATCCGGACGATGAACGTCATGCGCTTGCCGGCCACTCCCGCCACTCGATGTCACGGCGTGGGCGAGCGTGGACGGCGGCGCGTCATCAATCCGTCGATGTGACGTCAAAAGGACGTCAAGGAACCCTTGGGTACCAAACGGAGGCGGTGCTAGGTTGGAGCCCCGTAGGCGAGGAGGGCCTTATGGCGCGGCTCACCCTCACGCTCTTGGGCGGCTTTCAGGCTCGGCTCGGTGCCGGCCCGCCCCTGCCGCTGCCCACCAAGAAGCTCCAGGCACTTCTCGCCTATCTCGCTCTCCCCCTTGGCCGAAGGCACTCACGCGACAAACTAGCCGCCTTGCTCTGGGGGGACCTCTCGCGGGGACACGCCCGGAAAAGCTTTCGGCAGGCCCTGTTTTCGCTCCGGCCGGCCGTGGAGCCCGCCCGCCCCGGCTGTCTAGACATCGAGGGCGCGAGTATCGCCCTGAACCCGCACGCCGTCGACGTCGATGCGGCGACCTTCGAGCGGCTGGTGCGCGCGCGCACGCCCGAGGCGCTTGGGCAGGCGGTCCAACTCTATGGGGGCGACCTGCTCGACGGGCTGACCCTGCAAGAGCCCCCGTTCGAGGAGTGGCTGATGGCGGAGCGGGAGCGGTTGCGCGAGCTAGCGATTGAGGCGCACGCCGCATTGCTCGCCGCGCAGCGTGCCGCCGGGGCCGTGGAGACCGCCCTGCAGACCGGGCTGCGACTGAGCGCGCTCGACCCGCTCCAGGAGCCAGTGCACCGCACGCTCATGCGTCTCTACGCCCAGCTCGGGCGACGGGGCTCTGCCCTCCACCAGTACCAGCTCTGCGTGGGTGTCCTCCAGCGCGAGCTGGGGGTGGAGCCGGAGGAGGAGACGAAACGTCTCTACCAGGAGATCCTCCGCCGGCGACCGCTCCTCACGACGACCTCCGAGCCAGCAGGTTCAGAAGGGTCGGAACCCTTCGCGAGCATCCGGCGCCCGTCCCTAGTCTTGACCAGGGACACGCCCCTCATCGGGCGCGACCAAGAGATGGCCCGGTTGCGAGCGGCCCTCGCGGAGACCGTCAGCGGGCAGGGGCGGGTGGTGGCCTTCATTGGCGAAGCCGGCGTCGGCAAGACACGACTCGTCGCGGAACTGGCAGCAGAGGTTCCCGTGGACACTACCCGCGTGCTGATCGGACGCTGCCACGAAAGCGAGCAGATCTTGCCGTTCGGCCCCTGGGTGGAGGCCTTGCGCACAGGGCACGTGGGGGAAGACCGGGAATGGTTCGACACCCTGCCGCTGGCGATCCGCCGCGAGCTGGGACGTCTGCTTCCCGAACTGGGGTTCGGAGATGCCGAGTGGGCGGCCCCTCCCGACTACCTGCGGCTCTTCGAGGGTGTGAGCTTGCTCCTCGGCCACGTGGCCGACCGGCAGCCGACAGTCTTGATCCTCGAAGACCTCCACTGGGCGGACGAGATGAGCGTCAGGCTGCTGGCGTTCATCACCCGCCGCCTCCGGGCGTGGCGGCTCCTGCTGCTGGTGACGGCACGCGAGGAGGAGCTGGTCGATGCGCCGATGCTGCAGCGGACGCTCGGCGAGCTGGAGCGCGAGCCCCACGTGACCCGGGTGGCGCTCGGACCATTGTCCCGGAGCGACACGCTCGACCTCGTCGAGGCTCTCACGCGTCCGGGAACGGACGACGTGGAGACGGCGCGCCTGGGGGAGGACATGTGGCGCACCAGCGGCGGGAATCCCTTCGTGGTGATCGAGGCGATGCGGGCGGCCGCTCACGAGGTGCTCCCCCCCGGGCTGGAGGGGCTGCCACTGCCGGAACGTGTCCGTGACATCATCAGCCGCCAGCTCGATCGTCTCGACGAGCGGAGCCGTGAGCTGGTGGCGCAAGCCTCCGTCGTCGGGTGCGAGTTCGAGTTCGCTCTGCTCCAGCACGTCTCCGGGCTTGGCGAGGAGGAGGCGGCGCGGCGAGTGGAGGAGCTGATCCGCCGGCGCGTGCTGCACAGCGTGGGCGAGCGTCTGGACTTCACTCACGATCGGGTGCGCGAGGTAGCGTATAGCCGCATCCTCGTTCCCCGCCATAAGGTACTTCACCGCCGTGTAGCGGAGGCGCTCGCGGCCCTCCACGAAGGGAGGCTGGAGTCGCACCACCTCGCGCTCGGTCTTCACTACGCCAAGGGCGAGGTCTGGGACAAGGCCGTCGTCCATCTCCGCCGGGCTGGGGCGAGAGCCCTCGAACGCTCCGCCAACGGGGAGGCGGTGGCGTCCTTCGAGCGCGCGCTCGACGCGCTGGCCCATCTCCCGGACAACCAGTCCACCCTGGAGCACGGTTTCGAGATCCGCTGCGACCTGCACACCGCGTTCGTCCAGCTCGGCGAAGTCGGTCCCCTGCTCGAATGGCTGCGCGAGCGAGAGATGCTTGCCGAGCGGTTGAACGACGACCGCAGGCGCGGGTATGTGTGGGCGGACACGGCGGCCATTTACATGCATCTCGGCCGGCTGGATGAGGCTCACACATATGGAACCCGCGCGCTGGAGATTGCCTGGATGCGAGGGGACTTCGAGCTTCGCATCCTCACCACGACCCTCCTCGAGCAGGGTCATTACCGCCGAGGCGAATTCGAGCGAGTGGTTCGGCTGGCCACCGACAACCTCGCAGCATTGCCTACCGAGCGGGTCTACGAGTATTTCGGAAACATCGCGCTGCCATCAGTCGCTGATCGCGGCTGGCTCGCCATGAGCATGGCCGAACTCGGCAGATTCGCCGAGGCGGCCGAGTACGAAGTCGAGGCGATTCGGCTGGCTGAGTCGACACATCATCCGTATACCCTCGGTGTTGCCCTCCGCGCCGCCGGCTGGCTTCACCTCGTGAAAGGCAACTGGGTGAAGGCACGCGCTCTGCTCGAGCGTGAGATCGGGGTGCTTCGAACGGCGAACATCGTCCTCTTGCTCCCCCACGCGGTTGCCTGCTCCGCCTGGGTGCTGGCGCAACTCGGCGAGACGAGTGAGGCGCTGCCCCGGCTCCGTGAAGGCGAGCAGCTTCTCGAGCGTCAGCAGGCGGCGGGGATCGTCGGCTATCGCGGCTGGGTCCACCACGCACTGGGTCGCGCCGGTCTGCTGCTCGGCCGGTTCGACGAGGCGCGAGACCTCGGCGATCGCGTGGTCGAAACATCTCCGCAGCACCCCGGGTTCGCGGCCCATGCGCTACACCTGCTCGGCGACATCGCGACGCATCCCGATCGGTTCGATTCCGAGCGCGGCGAGGATCAGTACCGCCAAGCGCTGGCGCTGGCCGAGCAGCGGGGAATGCGTCCCCTCATCGCCCACTGCCACCTCGGCCTCGGCAAGCTCTATCGGTGCATCGGAAAGCGGCAAGAGGCGCAGGAGCACCTCAGCACCGCGACGACGATGTACCACGAGATGGATATGCAGTTCTGGCGTGAACGGGCAGCAGCGGAGATCGGAGCGTAACCGAGCAGCTCATCGACCTCTCCGCATTTCACAAGACGCCGCCACTCCTCCGTTCCTTCCGCCAGAGAAAAGGCAAGCGCATTGGAATCAAGAGCCTGCCGTCGAAAGGACAAGCACGTAGCCGCTCGGCTTGTTATCGGCCACAACGTCCTGCTCGTCGGTCTCCTCCCGGGACCGGCAAGACGTGTTGTTGGTGGCGGTTGACCCATCCAGCGAGCGTTACGAGTAGCACCCGCAAGGCGTAGAGATCGGCCTTCATAGGCCGATCTTACCGAGCCTTACGCCCGGACCGGTACCGGGAAGGCCTCGACCGAATATTCGGACACTACGCGGTAGAGCTCTCGGCGGGACGAGTCAGTCGATATCAGCGGCGTCGATGCCGCGCGCGGCGAGGAGACCGCGCAACTTCCGAAGCGCGTTGGCTTCGATCTGGCGGACGCGTTCACGGCTGATCGACAGGCGGCGTCCGATGGCCTCCAGCGTCTCGGGAGAATCGCCCTCGAGTCCGAAGCGGCGCCGGAGCACGGTGCGCTCGTTGGCGGGCAGGTCGTCCAGAACCGTGAGCAGATCGGAGCGCGACCGAAGAAGGTTGCCGATGGCCGCGCCCGGCTCCGGGGCCGGATCGGCCACCAGGTCCCGCAGGGTGGCGTCGTCGCGAACGGGGACATCCAGCGACACCGGCGGTTGACGGATCTCCTCGAGCTCGCGCACTTGCTCTACCGTGGTCTGAAGGGCCGAGGCGATTTCGTCCGCCGTCGGCGCACGCCCCAGCTCCTGCGTGAGTCGAGCGTGCTCCTTGGCATAGCGCCCCAAGAGAGCCTCTACGTGGACGGGCAAGCGGATCATGCGGGCCTGGTTGGCCAAAGCGCGCACGACGGCGTGGCGGATCCACCACGTCGCATACGTCGAGAACCGAGTCCCACGCTCGGGCTCGAATTTCTCAACCGCGCGCATGAGTCCGAGATTGCCCTCTTCGATCAGGTCGGGCAGCGGAAGCCCGCGGTTGAGGTACCGTCGCGCGACCTGGACGACCAGCCGCAGATTGGCCTCGGTCAGGCGCGCTTTGGCCGCCTCGTCGCCAGCTCTCGCGCGTCGCGCCAGCGCCCCTTCTTTCTGCCGGCTCAGCAGAGGGATGCGCGAGATTTCCGAGAGGTACAAGCCCAGGTTGGCCCGGCTCGTGTCCCGGGTCTCCTGGCGGACCTCGTGGTCAGCGACGTCCATCAGCGAGCCGAGGGGCTCATCGGGAATGACCGCCTCGTCGACCTCCTCACTCATCGTCGTCCTCGGGCGCGACGGCAAACTCCTCCGCGGTCACCCGAGGCGGAAGCGGAAGGAGATAGAGTGGATTGACGACGCGCCCCTCATGGCGGATCTCGAAATGCAGATGCGAGCTGGTGGCATGGCCAGTCCGTCCCACGTGCCCGATCTCCTGACCAGTGGCTATGCGGTCTCCGACGTCCACGCTGTTCGACAGATTGTGCGCATAGACGGTCACGAAGCCCGCATCGTGCTCGATCTTCACGACGCGCCCGTACCGCTCCTCGATCCCGCTCGCGATGACGAGACCTCCCGCGGCCGCAGAAATGGGCGCGCCGGCCGGGGCCGCGATGTCCACCCCGCGGTGCCAACCCCGGCCGCGCCGTCCGAAGTTGGAGCTGACGACGCCGTCCACCGGCCAGGCAAAGGGGGGGACTGGGACGCTGAACTCAGGGACCGCCAAAAGAAGATTGGCCGGAGGATCCGACACGGATTCACGCGCCGTGGCTCGAAGGGCCGCTCGCGTGGTCCGCGGCCCGGGCCGCGCGATGGCGCGCCAGGTCGACTTCGCGCCTTCGCCAATGGTCTGGTCGGGGATGGTCAGACGGCGTCCCACGGGAAGGCGGGCGCGCGGTCCCGGAAGGCGGTTGGCCGCCACGATCTCGCGGATGCTGACGCCATACCGCCGCGCGATGCCGCTGAGCGTGTCGCTGCGCCTCACCTCGTGCGACATCCCCCCGGGGCCGGCGGCGATCGCGCGCGCGGGAACGCTGGCCGTCGTGATCGCCAGCATGGCGACGGTGCCGATCCGTCGCGCTCGACGGCCGGCGATCACCGGTCAGCGCTCTCGGTACGAACCGCGAATGTCGGCCAACGCCCGGTCGATGCGGCCCAGGTCACCGCGATGCGATCCACTCGAGCCAGACGAGGCCCTTGCTCGAGCCGATCGGCCAGGCTCTGGATGGCCTCGTGGGGCCCTTCCGCCCACACGCGCACCCGGCCGTCAGCAAGGTTCATCACGTACCCAACCAGGGCCAGGTCGCGAGCGTGACGTCGGGTGAAGTCGCGGAACCCGACTCCTTGCACGCGGCCCTCGATGGTGATCTCCGCCGCCTCCCGTGCTGTTGCGTCCAAACCGTTCGTTGAGACTCAGTCGACCGCCGACCGGCACGACCGATCGGCGGCGACACGGTGATGGTCGGGGCGAGAGGATTTGAACCTCCGACTTCACGGTCCCGAACCGTGCGCGCTACCAGGCTGCGCTACGCCCCGGAGTGATCGCTCGATTATACAGGCTTCACAGGCTCCAGGCGTACTTGCCGAGCAGAGGCACGAAGTGGCAATCGCCGCACGGGCGCGTCCGCATGTGCCCACCCACGCTCTGCACGAGGGTGAGCGTCTGGCCCGTCTGGTCTCCGAGGGGGAGCACCATGCGGCCACCATCGACAAGTTGCTCGAACAGCGGCGGGGGTACGGTGGGGCCTCCCGCCGCCACCAGGATGCAGTCGAACGGAGCCTCGTCCGGCCAGCCGAGAGTACCGTTGCCCACCCGCACCCATACGTTGGCATAGCCCAGTGCCTCGAGAGCGCCGCGCGCCCGCGCCGCCAGGGCCGGAATGCGCTCGATCGAGCAGACGCGTCGGGCCAGCTCGGCGAGCACGGCCGTCTGGTATCCGGAGCCCGTACCGACCTCGAGGACCTTCTCGCGACCGGTGAGCGCGAGCAGCGAGGTCATGAGCGCTACGATGTAGGGCTGCGAAATGGTCTGCTCTTGACCGATGGGGAGTGGATGATCACCGTAGGCGCGCTCCCGAAAGGCCTCCTCCACGAATCGGTGGCGCTGGACGCGACGCATGGCAGCGAGCACGCGTCCGTCGCTGATCCCGCGACGGACGAGTTGATCCTCCACCATGCGACCGCGTTCCCGCTCGAAGAGGTCGGCTCCGTTCACGGGGGCGCGGGGGGTGCTTGGCGACGCTGCGCGGTCAGCCACGTGGGCCAGTCTCGCATCTCGGCAAGGGCCCGGTGGTGGGTGAGATCGAGATGCAGCGGCGTCAGCGCCACGAAACCGTCGTGCACCGCACCCATGTCGGTGCCTTCGAGCAGGCCCCACTCCGGAGGCCCCGCGCCGATCCAGTAGTGGGGCCGACCGCGGGGATCCGCCTGCTGCAGGATCTTTCCGCCGTAGATGCGATGGCCCAGACGCGCCACCCGGAAGCCCCGCGGCGCCCCGGACGGCACGTTCACGTTGAGAAGGGTCTTGTCGGGCAAGCCACTCGCGAGTGCGCGCATGGCCACCAGGCGCGCGATGCGGCCGGCCTCCTCGAAATCGCCGCCGGTGGCGAGGGACACGGCGATGGAGGGCACACCGAGCAGTGTTCCCTCCATGGCCGCCGAGACGGTGCCCGAGTAGGTCACATCGTCGCCGAGGTTGGAGCCATGGTTGATCCCCGACAGAATGAGCACCGGGCGCTCAGGAAGAAAGCCCAGCACGGCGAGATTCACGCAGTCCGACGGAGTACCGTTCACGGCGAAGCGGCGCTCGGCGACCTGGTCCACGCGAAGCGGGCGGTGCAAGGTGAGCGCATGACCGCAGGCGCTCTGCTCCCGCTCGGGGGCGAGCACGTACACAGCGCCGAGCCCCTCCACCGCCCGGGCCAGCGCGGCGAGGCCGTCGGCGTGAATGCCGTCATCGTTCGTAACCAGGAGCACTGGCATGGAAGGTATGATCGGACACGGAGCGGCCGACCGCCCCGTGCTCCGTCAGATCAGATGGTCGGGGCGAGAGGATTTGAACCTCCGACCCCATGACCCCCAGTCATGTGCGCTACCGGGCTGCGCCACGCCCCGACCTCGCCTCGGATTCTCGCAGAAGCGCGCGGGGCCTTCAACCCTTCAGCTTCGCGCGAAGCGCGGTGAGGTGATCGCGCACCCGGCGCAGCGCCGCCGCGTACGAGGCCTCGCGCATGCCCAGATCGAGTTGCTCCGGCCCCTTGCGCGATTCGGCCAGGAGTCGCTTCTTGGCGCCCTCCAGCGTGAGGCGCTCGTCGTACAGCAGCGTTTTGATGCGCTTGACCAGATCGAGATCGCGGTGGCGGTAGAGGCGCTGACCGGCCGAGTTCTTCTTCGGTCGCAGCAGCTTGAACTCCGACTCCCAATAGCGCAGCACGTAGGCCGGCACGCCCGTGATCGACTCCACCTCGCCGATCCGGTAGTAGAGCTTCTCGGCTGCCTCGGCGGCCATGGCGCCGGCCTAGGGCTGCGAGGTGGAGGTCGGCGCCGCGGGAGGAGTGCCCCCGGACCGGACCGAGAAGCTGTTGATTCGCTGCTTCAGTCCCTTGCTCGGCTTGAACGTGAGCACCTTGCGCGCGGTGATCTCGATGCTGTCCCCGGTCTGCGGATTCCGTCCCCGCCGCGAGGCCTTCTGGCGGATCCGGAAGTGCCCGAAGCCGACGATCTTCACGTCTTCGCCCTTCTCGAAGCAATTGAAGATGATGTCGAACACGGACTCGACGACGGATGACGACTGCCGCTTAGAGAGACCGTGCGCGGCGACGGCATTCACCAGATCGTTCTTCGTCACGTGACCCTTCACCCCCCTGTCGCAGACTGGCTCGCGCTCACTGGTTGCCCCGCATGAGAAATGGTTTGTAGCCTCGCGACTCCAGGTCCTTGATCGCGGCCAGCGCCGCAGCCCGATCGGGAAAACCGCCCACGCGAACCCGATAAAGCGTCTCCGTCCGGCCGACGCCCGGCGGGGAGGCCGGCGGAGTGGCAGGCGATGCGACCCGGCGGACACGCACGGCGAGGCCACTCTCCGAGAGATCCCTCGAGAGGGCGACGGCCTCTCCAAGGGGTAGGCTCGGAGTGATTGCGGTGTCCTCGCCGTCCGATTGGCTGGCGAGGCCCTTCGCGGTGAGCGTTGCCGCCACGTCGCGGGACGAACGCGCGATGATCACCTCGTAGCGCTCACGGCCGACGTGCGATGTGGCGTCACCGCTGACCACGGCACTCTCCGCGCCGGAGAACGGGCGTGTGATGACGGATTCCTGGACCTGATACGTATCCTGGCGGAGCCGCTCGGCGACGCGCTTGGCCATCTGGGCATCGCGGTAGGCACCGACCTGGACCCAGTACGATTCGCCTGATTCCAAGGTAGGCTGCGCTGCGCGGGAGGGTCTCGCCGGCGCCGCCTCCTCGACCGCCCTGGCCGGCTTGGTCTCGGAAGTCTTCGCGGCAGCGGGCGCCGACACGATCCCGATCGCGCTCACCAAGACGAGCGAAATGACCGGCGCGGTTCGAAACCAACGAGTCGGCCCAAGGATCGAGCACCTCTCTGCGAAAGCACCACGCTTTCGGAGATCGTCGGGATCGCGGCCTGAGTTCATGCCTTATGTTCCCTTCCTTGGCGATCTCGGCGAACTGACCGGCGCTATCGTAGCATGGACGTTGGAGTTTCCTTCCCTTCTGGGGCGGCGCGGGAAAAGCGAACCTCGGAGATCAGGGCCTCGGCATCGGATCGCGTGTCGTTGCTGTCGATCATGATGGCCACCTTCCCGACCCGGGGGGGCTGGCGTCCGAAAAGGTCCATATAATCGGCGGCCAGGTTGCGCTGAAAGCGCTGCCAGGCCCCGAGGCCGCCACCGCCGGAGGCGACCACGATGATCTTCACGTTGGAGACTCGAGAGCTGATCGTGCGAGTCCCCACGGGAGCCGTGGTATCCCATACGTAACCGATGACCTGGCTCTTTCCTCGTGGATCCGGCCAGCGCGGGAACACGACATAGAGTTGCGCGGCCTGGTCGTCGGCGCTGGCCATGCGGACATCGCCCCCGGGGGGAAGTCGAACGATCTTCCACGACCACGACAACCACGGATGCGCTTGGACGTCGACGACCACATCGCGATAGAGGACGTACGAAGCTCCTTGGCTTCGCAGCCGCAGCGCGACGGCATCGTCGCGTACCAGTTCCACGTCCGATCGCCCGGCGAATTCTCGTAGACGCCATCCCACGGGAATACCCGCCGCCGGCAGGCGCGGGGGAAGCCGGTCGCTCAACGGAACATTGACGGTGGGGTCGATGACGGGCAGCGCTGGCGCTCGACCGCGCGCCACTGACCCCCCCGGGAGCGGGTCCATCAGCCCTGGCAACGCAGCCTGCCGCCGCAGCACCACCCCTGCGGTCACCGCGACGACGAGGGCCATCGCCGCGGCGCCGAGCAGGACGCGACGCTTCAGCGTCTCACCCGCTGAGCGCGCCTCTTGCGGGTCATCGCCTGGCGGAACGCGAGGCGGATAGGAGACCCGGTAAAGGCGAAGGCGCGCCGCAGTGACTTCGCAAGGTAGCGCGCGTAGGAGAAGTGAATGCCATCTGGTCGGCTCACCCGCAGGGCAAAGGTCGGCGGGTTCACGGCAATCTGCACGGCCGACTGGATCGCCAGCGGAGCGCCTCCAATGGAAATCGGTCGCCGTTCGATGGCCTGGCGAAGCGTCTCGATGACCTCCCGGCCGGGCGGGCGTCGCCGCCCCTCGGCGGCCACCAGATCGATGGTCGCGAAGAGGTCGGCCATGCCCTCGCCTCGCAGGGCTGACGTGAAGCACACCGGCGCGTAGTCGAGAAAGGGCAGGCGATCGCGAAGCTGGTCGATCACTTCGGCCTTGCGCACCATGCCGGGGGGCACGAGATCCCACTTGTTTACGACGAGGATGGTGGCCCGACCCGCCTCCTCCGCGTATCCGGCGATGTGCGCGTCCTGGGCAGCTATCCCCTCGGACGCGTCGAGCACGATCAACGCCACCTGACAGCGCTCGAAACTCTTCCGCGCCATGACGACGGCAAGCTTCTCGAGCGCCTCGGTCACCCGCCCTTTGCGGCGGATGCCGGCGGTATCGACCAGCACATACGATCGGCCCTGATAGACGAACGGGGTATCGACGGCATCGCGGGTGGTCCCGGGCGCCGCGTCCACCAGGACCCGCTCGGCGCCCACCATGGCGTTGACCAGTGATGACTTGCCAACATTCGGCCGCCCGGTCACGGCGATGTGAACGGCCGACTCCCGAATCGGCGCCGGCACGGGGAGGGCTGGCGCGCGATCTCGCACGACCTCCAGCATCTCGGCCACGCCGCGTCCATGCTCCGCGGAGACGGGCAGAGGGTCTCCGAATCCCAGCCGATACAGCTCGGCGGTCCCGCTCTCCACCCCTGCGGTGTCGACCTTGTTGGCGATGAGAGCGACCGGTCGCCCCGCCCGCCGCAGGGCACGCGCCAGTTCGAGATCAAGCGCAGTGACGCCAGCGCGAGCGTCGACGACGAACAGCACGAAGTCGGCCTCGTGGACGGCGGCGATCACCTGCCGGCGGACGCCCTCGATGAGCGGCTCGGCCGTGGTGGGATCGAATCCTCCCGTGTCGATCACGGTAGCTTGCCACCGGCCCAGGCTCACCTGCCCGTACAGCCGATCCCGCGTGACCCCCGGAACGTCCCGTACGATCGATGCCCTCCGCCCGATCAACCGATTGAAGAGCGTCGACTTGCCGACGTTCGGCCGCCCGACGATGGCAATGACCGGCTCGGGCTTCATGCCGGTCCCAGGAGCGCGTCGAGCAGGCTGGGCGCATCCGGCTCGACGATCCGCACGGAGACGCCGAGGCCACGCGCCAGATCGTCCGCGGTGAGGTCGTCCAGGAACACTCCATCCCCGTCGCGGACAGCCACCGCGGGGACCAGCACCGTCGCGGCGAGATCATCGTGCGCCGCCAGCTGCCGTTGGATATCCCGCCCGGTGAGGAGACCCGCCACGGCCACACCACCGCCGAAGAAGTCATTGGTCACGCCAGCCACGTGGGCGCGGACACCGCGCGGCGCGAGCGAGGTCAGCAGACTCCCCAACCGTGGCGCGTACATCGCACCGCTCACCACCGTGACGGGGCCACCGGGTTTCCACTGGCGCCGGCGCGCCACCGAGCGGGCGAACGCATCCTCGAAGCGGCGGACGAGGCCCACGCCATCCTCGGCGATGGCGAAGCCCTCGTACGCCCTCGCGGCCGGCACTTCCACCTGGGCCTGCAGGTATACTTCGTCGGCGAGGAAGACGAAGCGCGTGCCCAGGGACGCCAGGAAGTGGCCCTGCCAGCCCCTCACCGTGTCGACGAGGGCGCGAGCCTCGTCGTCAGCCAAGGGGCGCAGCGCAGGCAAGCGCTCGCGGTGGCGGGTCAGGCCCACCGGGACGATGGCCACGGTCGCTACCTGGGGCGCCAGAGGGGCCAACTCGCGCACCGTGCGCTCCAGATGCGCGCCATCGTTCCAGTCCGGGCAGAGCACGATCTGCGCATGCATGCGGATCCCTGCGCGGGCCAGGCGCTCCAGGCGCGGCAGAATCTCCGCAGAGTGGCGCGGGCGGCCTAGCAGGGCGTGGCGCAGCGCAGGGTCCGTGGTGTGGACGGAGATGTAGAGGGGCGACAGACGCTGCTCGATGATGCGGGCCACGGCGTCCTCGGCGAGATCGCTGAGCGTGATGTAGTTGCCGTGCAGGAAGGACAGCCGAAAGTCGTCGTCTTTGACGTAGAGGCTGCGCCGCATACCCTTCGGCAGCTGGTGGATGAAGCAGAAGACGCACTTGTTGGCACAGGTGGCGATCTCGCCGGGCCGGGGAGCTTCGAGGGTCAGCCCGAGGTCGCGGGAGTCCCGCAGCACGGTCAGGCGGCGCCGCGCCGTCCCGCGTTCCAGCTCCACGTCCAGCAAGTCCTCGCTGGCGTGGAACTGGAAATCGATCGCGTCGCGGAGCGGCCGGCCGTTGATGGTGAGCAACCGGTCACCGGCGGCGATTCCCCCCGCGGCGGCCGGCGACCGCGGCCGCACGGCGGCCACCACGACGCCCTCAGCGGAAGAGCACACTCTCATCGGACTCCTCGCGGGCGGCGTCGGTCGCGTTGAGATAGCGCATGCCGTGCACGAGGTACTGCAGGCCCGACGCGATGGTGAACACGGCGGCCAGCGCGGTGACGGAATTCAGCACCAGAGCTCCCGTCCCCGCGGGCGTCCGCGCGTAGCGGACGAGCAAACCCACCAGCACCGTCAAGATCTGGAAGAAGGTGGCCGCCTTCCCGGCCCATGTCGGACGGGGATGGATCCGCCCACCGAGTATGTGGATCAGCAGGGCTCCCACAATGAGGATCACGTCCCGACTGATGACGACGATGGTGATCCAGGCGGGCAACACGCGGAGCTGGGTCAGGGTGATGAACGACGCCGTGAGGAGCAGTTTGTCGGCCATGGGATCGAGGAAGGCGCCCAACCGACTCTGGCTCCCCCGCCGGCGCGCCACGTAGCCATCCAGCATGTCCGTGAGGGCGGCCAGCGCAAACACGGCCAGGGCAAGGCCCGGCCGCCGGTACACGAGCAGCAGCACGAACACTGGAATCAGAACGATCCGGAGGACGGTCAACCAGTTTGCCAGTCCCATGAAAGCAACTCAGTCTACCACTGCCACCATCGGGGCCCGGCCGGGCGCGGACCGCTCGGAGCATTGCAAGACGCGACGAACGCCACGACCCCCTTGCCGGGGCTTCGCGCGTTGGAGGTTGTGGGAGGCCTTTCGAGCCCCCCACGTCACGTCACGCGATAGACGTTCAACGCCCCCAGCATGTCGGGCGGCAGTTCCACTTCCACGCGCACGTGCTGGGCCTCGTCGGATCGCACGAGCACGCGCCCCCGCTCGTAGCACGATGCGAGCACGGCGCCGGCGCCATGAGGAATGCGCAGGGTGACAGGTCCCCCCGGTCGCGGCAAGAGGTCGCGGATGGCTCTGAGAAGTCCATCGAGGCCCTCACCCGTGCGGGCCGACACGGCCACCCCGCCGTGCCATCGAGCGAGCCCGGCGGCCACCGTGGGATCTTCCAAGCGATCGAGCTTGTTCAACACCACCAGCCGCGGCCGTGCGGCGACCCCGAGCTCTTCCAGCAACCGGTCCACCGCCGCCATGTGCTCGTCGACCTGAGGATGGCTCGCATCAACCACATGGAGGAGGACGTCGGCGTCCGTCAGCTCTTCGAGCGTCGCCCGGAACGCCGCCACCAGTTCGTGCGGCAGCTTGCGGATGAAGCCGACGGTGTCGGTGAGGATGAAGGCGTGAAGTCCGTGGCCATTCACCACCCGAGCCGCGGGATCGAGAGTCACAAAGAGTGAATCGGCGGCCGTCAACGCGGAGCCCGTGACCCGGTTCAGCAAGGTCGTCTTCCCGGCGTTGGTATAGCCCACGAGGGCCACCACGGGCAGACCAGCCCGGCGCCGACCATCGCGTTGAACGCGCCGATGAACCTTCACGCGCTCGAGGTCCCGCGTGATTTGCCGGACCCGCAGGCGGATGACGCGGCGGTCGGACTCGAGCTGCGTCTCTCCTGGTCCCCTGGTGCCGATTCCGCCACCGAGGCGTTCGAGATGTTTCCACTGCCCGATGAGCCGGGGCATGAAGTAGGTCAACTGGGCCAGTTCCACCTGGAGCTTGCCCTCGCTGGTGCGGGCGCGCTGAGCGAAGATGTCGAGAATCAGCGCCGTCCGATCGATGACCTTCAGTCCCAACATCTCGGAGAGGTTGCGCTCCTGGACCGGGGTGAGCGCATCGTCGGACACGAACAGGTTGGCTCCGAGCCGCCTCGCCGTCTCGCCGATCTCCTCCACCTTGCCGCGGCCGAAATACAGGGCAGGCGACGGCGACGCGCGCTCCTGAATGACGCGCTCGACGACCACCCCTCCTGCCGCGTGGACCAGCCTCGTCAGCTCGTCGAGGGACTCCTCGACCTGCCAGCGCCGTTCTCCCCCGAACCGGAGGGCCCCGACGACCGCCCGCTCTGGACCGCCACCATTCGCGCTTGCTCTCACCCCAGGCGTTCCTCCACGAGGGCGGCAACCCGTTCTGGTCCACCCTCGCGTTCGACATTGATCCACTCGAAGTCCGGCTCACGCCGGAACCACGTTGTCTGCCGCTTGGCGTAACGCACGGTGTCCCGCTGCATGGTGCGCAGGGCCTGGGCCTCGCTCACCTTGCCGCGCACGGCCCGCGCGAAGTCGCGATAGCCGATCCCCTGCATGGCCGGCAGCGACTCGTCGTAGCCGCGTTCCAGGAGCCGCTCCACCTCGGCGGCCAGCCCGGCCGCCACCATCGCCTCACAGCGGGAGCGGAGGCGCATGGCCAGATGCTCTCGATTCATTGTCAACCCGATGGAGAGGTGGGGAAAGGACGCGCCCGATCGGCCCCATGCCCCCTGCTGCGTTCGCCCGGCTCGCGCCCGCTCGAGGCCCCGAATGATCCGGACGGAGTCGTTGGGATGCAGCCGCGCCGCGAGCGCGGGAGCCTCGTGTTGGAGCCGCTCGTGAAGGGCGGCGCGCCCCCAACGCGCGGCCAGCGCGGTCAGCTCGGCGCGGAGCGCTGGATCGGCGGGAGGTGCCGGATCCAGACCGCGCAACAGAGCCCGGATATACAGTCCCGTTCCCCCGACCACGACCGCTATCTGGCCTCGCGCCCGGGCGTCCTCGATCGCCCGCGTCGCGTCCACGCAAAAGCGCGCCGCGTGGTAGCGATCGTCTGGATCGACGATGTCGATCAGATGATGCCGGACCGCGGCGCACTCCTCGGCCGTCGGCTTCCCCGTCGCGATGTCCATGCCGCGGTACACCTGCCGCGAATCCGCTCCGATCACCTCGATGGGCAGGCGATTGGACAGAGCGACGGCAGTCGCCGTCTTTCCCACCCCAGTGGCGCCGGCGATGATCACGAGCGGCGGGCCCGGCGCTACCACGTGCGGCGAAGCTCTTTGCGAATGTCGGCCAGGGAAACCCGGCTCACGATGGGGCGGCCGTGGGGGCAGAAGTACGGCGTCGCGGTGGCGGCAAGATCGTCCACGATTCGCTCCATCTCTTCGCGGCTGAGCGGCGTCTCCGCTTTGACGGCGGCCCGACACGCCACGAAGGCGAGGACGCGATCGACTGCGGGCGCACCGATGCGCGGTGCCCCGAGATCGTCGACGGCCGCCTCGATCAACCGGACCGGATCCTCCGCTTTGAGCAAGGTCGGCACGGCGATCAGGATCAACTCGTCGGCGCGCTCCTCGAAGGCGAAGCCCAGACGCTCGAGCGGCTGCCGCCATCGCGCCAGCAGCGCCCGCGCGGCCGGGCTGATGTCCAGTGGCTCGGCGAAGAGGAGCTGTTGCGAGGCGAGGATCCCTTCGCGCAGGTCTCGGTGCAGTCGCTCGAAGACCACTCGCTCGTGGGCCACGTGCTGATCGAGGAAGAAGATCTCGCGCTCTGAGGTGGAGACGATGAACGTCTCCTGCACCTGCCCGAGCACCCGCCCGAAAAGCGCAGGCGCGTACGGTGCAGGCTCCTCGGCGAAGAGCCGCGCCTGCTCCACCGCCGCCGCCTCCGATGTGGCCAGCCCGGGCCCCGGCGGTGCGGGCGGGGCGGGGCGCATCTCGGGAACCACCTCGCGCCGCCCCAGCGCCTCGCGGACCGCCGCCACGACCATCTCGTGCGCGAGTCGGGGATGGCGGAAGCGCACCGTCGCCTTGGTGGGATGGACGTTGACGTCGACGCTGGCGGGATCGAGGGCGAGATGTACGACGGCGAGCGGGTAGCGGTCCCGGGGCAGCAGAGGGCGGTAGGCTTCGAGGACCGCCTGGACCAGTGCCGGGTCGCGCACGGGGCGGCCATTGACCACGATCAGAATGTCGTCGCGGTTGCCGCGGCTGAGGTCCGGAGGCGCCGCCAAGCCCTGCACGGAAAGACCGTGCTCGGCTCGGTCGACGAGGAGCAGCCGCTCCGCGGCCTCCCAGCCCCACAAAGCACCCATCCGGGCGCGGTCGTCGGTGGCCTCCGGCGCGGTGATGGCGGCACGGCCATTGTGGGTCACGCGCATCTGGACGCGCGGATGGGCCGCGGCCAGGGCCGTCATCGTTCGGAAGGTGGCCGCGGCCTCGGCGGCAGCACTCTTGAGGAATTTCAGACGCGCCGGAGTGTTGAAGAACAGGTCGCACACCTCGACGGTGGTCCCCGGCTCGGCGGGGACCGTCAGACGCTGCGCGATCGCACCCCCCTCGCCGCTCAGCCGCAAGCCCTCCCCCGAGCTGCGAGCTCGACTCGTGATGGTGAACCGCGCGACGCCGCAGATCGCCGGCAACGCCTCCCCCCGAAAACCCATGGTCAGAATGGCTGCCAGGTCCTCGTCGCGCGCGAGCTTCGAGGTGGCATGCCGCTCGAGGGCGAGGGGCAACTCGTCCATCGTCATGCCGATGCCGTCGTCGGTGACCCGGATGAGCGCACTCCCGCCGTCGCGCAGCTCCACCGAGATGCTGTTCGCCTGGGCGTCGAGGGCGTTCTCCACCAGCTCCTTGACCGCCGAGGCCGGCCGCTCGACCACTTCGCCGGCCGCGATCTTGTTGATGAGCGACTCGGGCAGCTTTCGGATCACCCGCCGCTCCTGAACCGCTCCTGCCACTTGGCCAGCAGGTTGAGCGCTTCGATCGGCGTCACGTGTGCGAGCTCCAGGCCCGCCAGCTCCGCGAGCAGAGGATGTTCGACCGGCGCAAAGAGGCCGAGCTGCTTGGTATCACGGGCCTCGAGTCGCCCCTCGCGCTCCCGCTCGAACTCCGCCAGCAGCGCCCGGGCGCGCGCGATGACCGCGGGCGGCAGCCCCGCGAGCCGCGCCACCTGGACTCCATAACTGCGGTCGGTGCTGCCCGGGCGCACCTTGTGCAGAAAGATTATTTCGTCGTGCCATTCGCGCACCGCCACGTGGAAGTTCCTGACCCCCGGCAACCGGTCGGCCAGGCGCGTCAACTCGTGAAAGTGCGTGGCGCACAGCACCTTGGCCCCCGGTGCCCGGTCGTGGAGGGCCTCCACGACGGCCCAAGCGATGGCGAGCCCATCGTAGGTCGACGTGCCCCGGCCGACCTCGTCGAGGAGGACCAGGCTCCGGGGAGTGACGCTGTGAAGAATGGCCGCCGTCTCGACCATCTCCACCAGGAACGTGCTCTGCCCGCGGGCCAGATTGTCCTGAGCTCCCACGCGCGTGAAGAGGCGATCGAGCGTCCCGATGCGGGCCTCGCGCGCGGGCACGAACGCGCCGATCTGGGCCATGAGGACGATGTGCCCGGTCTGGCGGAGATAGACGGACTTGCCAGCCATGTTGGGCCCGGTCAGGATCATGATGCGGGTGTCGGCATCGAGGGCCGCATCGTTGGGGGTGACGGGCGCCTCCCCGCGCGCCTCGAGCACCGGGTGGCGACCGTCCACGACGAAGAGCGCGTCACTATCGTCCACGGTCGGCCGGGTGTGGCCGCGCAGGTGAGCGACCTCCGCCAGCGCGGCGCACACGTCGAGTAGGGCCACCGCGCGCGCCGTCGCCTGCAGCGCCGGAGCCTGGCTCGCGACGCGGCGACGGACCTCGTCGAACAGCTCGTACTCTAGCCGGCGGCGCCGCTCGTCCGCCCCCAACACCGTGGTCTCGTGGGATTTCAGCTCCTCGGTGATGTAGCGCTCGCCCGTGGTCAGCGTTTGCCGACGGACGTACTCCGCAGGGACCCGCCCCGCTTGTGAGCGGGTGACCTCGATGCCATAGCCGAAGACGCGGTTGAACCGCACGCGCAGTCCAGCAATGCCGGTGCGCGTGCGCTCGCGCCCTTCGAGCCCGGCAATCCACTCCCGGGCTTCGCGCGCCTCCTCGGCGATCGCGCGCAGCGCCTCGCTCCAGCTCTGGCGAATCATCCCGCCGTCGTGGAGCAGGAGCGGCGGCTCGTCCACGAGAGCGGCCACCAAAACCTCACGGAGCGGCTCCAGGGGGGCGATCTGCGCGGCGGCCTCGGCGAGCATCGCGGCCGTTCGTCTCGAGGCGGCCTCCCGGACATTCGGCAGCAACCCAAGCGACGCGCGAAGGGCCACCAGGTCCCGGGCGTGAGCCGTCCCGAGGCTCGCGCGGCTCGTGCACCGTTCCAGGTCACCGATAGCCCCCAGGCTTCGCCGGAGAGTGGCACGAGCGCCCGGATCGTCGATCAGAGCGGCCACGGCCTCCTGACGAGTGGCAATCGCATCGGGAGAACGCAACGGGCGCAGGAGCCACTGCCGCAGCAATCGCGCACCCATGGGCGTGACAGTGGCGTCGAGCACGCCGAGCAGCGATGAGCGGACGCTCCCGTCCGCCCCCTCCAGAAGTTCCAGCGTGCGTACCGCCGTCTCGTCGAGGGCCAGCGCATCGGCGGGCACGAGTCTCTGTGGCGTGGTCAGATGGGCCAGCGACGACGCCCCCTGGGTGGCCCGCACGTACTGGAGGGCGATCGATGCAGCCTGCAGTCCGGCGGTCATCCGAGCCAGTCCAAGTGCTTCGACCGCTGGCGCCCCAAATTGCGTGCGGAGATCGTCGCGAGCCTGATGGAGCGTCGGCGGCGCCGCACCATAGAACGTCAAGGTCGTTGCGACGTTCTGCAGGCGGCCGAGCAATTCCGGGCACGCCTCTCTCATGGCGTCCGGGAAGAGAATCTCGGCCGGACGCCGGAGAAGGCCCGTGCCAAGAAGACCCTCGTCTGGCTCGCTCTCCTCGCCTACCCAGAAATCCCCCGTGGACACGTCGAGGAGGGCGAGACCGAGGCCTCGCCGCCGCCCGCCATCGCCAACCGGCACCAGGGCCATGAGAAAGTTGTTGGCCGCCCCCGGCAAGTATGCGGTGTCGGTGATCGTGCCGGGCGTGATCACCCGCACGACGTCTCGGCGCAGCAGCTTCTTGCCCTTGCCCGGCGCCTCCAGTTGCTCGCAGACGGCGATCTTCTGCCCGGCTTTCACGAGCCGCGCGATGTAGCCCTCCGCCGCGTGGTGCGGGATGCCCGCCATGGGCGCGCCCTGGCGCGAGGTGAGCGCAATCTGGAGCAAGCGCGCACCACGCTCGGCATCCGCGAAGAACATCTCGTAGAAATCGCCGAGCCGGAACAACAGGAGAAAATCGGGATAGCGCTGCTTCAGCTCCTGGTACTGCCGCATCATGGGCGTGACGGCCAGCGGCGCGTCAGACACCACACCGTCCTCGCAGGCGCGTCCAGGTCTGGTCGAGCGTCTCCGGGAGTACCCGGACGTCGCCGAGCACAGGCATGAAGTTGAGATCCCCCTGCCAGCGGGGAACGACGTGCACGTGCAGATGCTCTGGCACGCCGGCCCCGGCCGCCCGACCTTGATTGACGCCGATGTTGAAGCCGTCCGGCCGGTACTCGGCCTTGAGCATGGTCGTCGCTTCCGTGACGAGAGCGAGGGCGTCGTGCAATTCGCCCGTCTCGACGTGCTCGATCGTCCCGACGTGCGAATTGACCACCGCCATGAGATGCCCGGAGGCGTAGGGGTATGCGTTGAGCATCAGAAAGGCCCGTCCGCGCCTCGCCACGACCAAGCTGGCGCGGTCGTCATCAGTGGTTCGGGCGTCGCAGAGGAAGCAGCCGGTCGCGGGGGGTAGGGCACCGCTCAAATACGCCATCCGCCAAGGCGCCCACAGGCGGTCCACGCGCGGGAATGCGAAACTAGGTGTTGACCAGCTCGCGGAGCCGCTTGCCGACCTTGAAGAACGGAACGCGCTTTTCGGGGACCTCGACCGACGAACCGGTCTTGGGATTTCGACCCTTGCGCGAGTTGCGCCGGCGGATTCGGAAGCTCCCAAACCCGCGCAATTCGACTTTGTCGCCCTGGGCGAGCGCGTCCGTAATGTTGTCGAAGATGGTGTTGACGATCGTTTCTGTCTCTTTCTTGGTCAGGTTCGACAGCTTGGAGACTTCGTCGATCAGCTCCGCTTTCGTCATCGTCCACCCCGTGTCCGGCGCTTGAACCTGAGGGGGACCTTACCATGCCGATTTCAATAATGTCAACTTTGGTAGGCACTTAGATGACGGGACCACGCTGGGTCAGTCCATGAGGTAGAGGGGTGTCTTGAAGCTGGGCAAGTCCGGCCTGAACGCGGTGAGCGCAGAAAGCCCCACGGAGTTGCGGAGGAATTCCCCGAGGGAGAATCGGCGTCTGGGCATGATGAGCCTCGGGGGCGTCGGAATCCCGGCCAGTGCGGCCGCGCCGTTGATCGCATCCTCGAGTCCACCCATCTCGTCCACCATGCGCTGCGCCTTGGCTTGCGCCCCGGAGAAGATCCGACCATCGGCGATGATCGCGACCTCGGCGCGGTCGAGCTTGCGCCCGTCGGCGACGGCGACTACGAACTGCCCGTGGACGTCGTCCAGCAAGGCCTGCAGCACGCGTCGCTCTTCGACGCTCATGGGCCGCGCGATGTTGCCGATATCCTTGAACTGGCCGGCTTTGACCACGACCCAATCGACGCCGACTTTCTTGAAGAGAGACTCGAGATTCGCCAGCTGCATGATGACCCCGATGGAACCGGTGAGCGTTCCGGGGTTGGCGTAGATGCGATCGGCCGCCACCGCGACGTAGTAGCCCCCCGATGCCGCCACCGCTCCGAGCGACGCCACCACCGGCTTGCCCGCATTGCGGACTCGCATGAGGGCCGTATGCAGCTCCTGGGTCGGCGCCACCACGCCACCCGGACTGTTGATCCGGATCACCACGGCCTTGACCAGCGGATCCTCGCGATGCTGTCGCAAATCGCGAATCAGCTCGCCGGTGTCGATGATGACCCCGTCCAGCTCGACCACGGCCACCCGCGGCCCGAAGCCGAAACCTTCAGCCCCGGGCCGCGCGAAAGCGCGGAGGGTCATGACGAATAGCGCAACCACCACGAGGTAGATGACGAGGCTCGTCCCGAGGACGAACGCTCGCCTCGCCACGCGCCTACTCCTCGTCTTCGTAGTCGTAGTCGTCCCGCTGCTTGCCTCGACGGCCACGCCGTCCGTGGCCACCACGCTCGTCGACCTCGCGCGGGGGCTCCACGGCGTGGGCCAATTCCTTGAGGCTGAGACCGATGCGGCGTTCGTGCGGATCGACTCGGATCACCAGCAGCCCGAGCTCGTCACCCACGCTCACGAGTTCGTCGGGCCGGCCAATCGGCCGATTGGCCATCTGAGAGATGTGCAGCAACCCGTCCACGCCTGGTTCCAGCTCCACGAACGCGCCGAAGTCGGTGAGCCGCACGACCTTGCCCGTGACCCGCGAGCCCATGGGGTAGCGCTGGGCCACGGTCGTCCAGGGGTCGGGCTGGATCTGCTTGAGCCCGAGGCTGATCCGCTTGTTCTCTCGGTCGACGTTCAGGATCTGGGTTTCGATGTCCTGCCCCTTCTTCAGGATCTCCGACGGATGGCCGACGTTGCGCGTCCAGGACATGTCCGAGATGTGCAGGAGGCCGTCCACCCCGGGCTCCAACTCGACGAACGCTCCGAAATCCGTGAGGTTGCGGACCTTGCCGGCCACTCGCTGTCCCGGGCGGTACCGTTCGTCGATCGTCTCCCAGGGATCGGCTTCGACCTGCTTCATGCCGAGTGAGATCCGTTTGGCTTGCTTGTTGACGTCCAGCACCACTACGTCGACGTCGTCTCCCACATTGACCAGCTTCGACGGGTGGCGGACGCGGCGCGTCCACGACATTTCCGAGACGTGCACCAGCCCCTCGACCCCCGGTTCCAGCTCCACGAAGGCGCCGTAGTTCGTGAGACTCACCACCTTGCCGTGCGTCTTGGTGCCCGGTGGATAGGTCTGCTCTACGCGCTCCCACGGATCGGACGATTTCTGCTTGTAGCCGAGAGACACCCGGCCAGACTCCCGATCGAAGTGCAGGACCATCACCTCGATCTGGTCGCCGACCTGGAAGATCTCCGAGGGATGCCCGACGCGGCCCCAGGACATATCGGTGACGTGCAGGAGGCCATCGATGCCGCCGAGGTCGACGAAAGCCCCGTAGTCGGTGATGTTCTTCACCACGCCGATCATGACCATGCCCTCGGCCAGAACCTCCAAGGTGTGTTTCTTCTTGTCCTCGCGCTCCTCCTCCAGGAGGGTGCGGCGGGAGAGCACCACGTTGCCCCGGCGGCGGTTGAGCTTGATGACCTTGGCCCGGATGGTATGGCCCATCATCGAGCCGAGGTTCTTGATCGGGCGCAAGTCGACCTGCGAGCCGGGCAGGAAGGCCTTCACGCCGATATCGACGGCGAGACCGCCCTTCACCACCTCCACGACCCGGCCCTCTACCGCGGCGCCCTTCTCGTAGGCGCGCGTGATGGCGTCCCAGACCTTGATCTTGTCCGCCTTGTCTTTGGAGAGGACGATCAGCCCTTCCGAATCCTCCTTCGCCTCCAGGTAGACCTCGATCTCCTCGCCTACCTTGGGAAGCGCCCCGCGAAACTCATCGATGGGGATCGCGCCCTCGCTCTTATACCCGACATCAACGAGGACCTCGCTGGTCCCGATATGCACGACCCGCCCGCGAACGACTTCACCTTCTTCGACCTCGCTGGTGGTGCCCTCGGTATACCAGTCCTCCATCCGTTCCTCGGCGTCGCGAGCACCCTCCTTTCCAAAGCCGAGGTTAGTGCGGGTCTGCTCCTTCTCCATGCCGCTGCGTCCTCCCTAGGGATTTTGGGTCGGGCTCTGGGCTGTCACGCCCGCCCCGCCCACCGCTCGTACGTCCTGCCATGGTACCTGGCTTGGGGTCGCCCCGGCCGCGCGATCGCGGAGCTCGGCAATGGCCGTCATCATCGCGCGGCTCGCGCCCGCGTAGCGCTCCTTGCGCGCTCGTGAGCGGTCCTCGCTGAGGGTCAGAGGCGGCCCGAAGGTCACCGTGACCTTGCTCCGCCGGGGCAAGCGCCGGCCTTTGGGCCACGCCCGACCGCTGCCGGTGATGTACACCGGCACGACCGGCGCGGCGCTCAGCACGGCGAGCATCCCGGCCCCCGCTTTGGCCGCACGCAGCTCCCCATCTTGCCCGCGCGTGCCCTCGGGGAACACGAGGAGGGCTCGTCCTTCTCCGAGCGCGCGAAGCGCGTCGCGCAGAGCGGAAGCGTCCGCTCCGTCCCGGCGAACCGGCCGCGCGTTCAGCCCGCGGATCAGCCGGCCGAACAGCGGGATCTTGAACAGTTCGGCTTTGGCGAGGAACGAGAGCTGCCGGTCGGTCGCGCCTCCCACGAGCGGTGGATCCAAGACGCTCAGGTGATTCGAGACCAACAGCACCGGTCCGGTGGCCGGCACGTGGTGCCGATCCACACTGGTAAGGCGGAACATCCGCCGCATGAAGAACACCGCGAGTGGTTTCAGGATCTCGTACAGCACGCCCGCCGACCTTTCACCGTGCACACCATCGAGGCGACGACCTGCTCCACGGTCAGCGCGCTGGAATCGAGGACGATGGCGTCCACGGCCTTCCGCAGCGGGGCCAGCGCGCGCTCCGTGTCCTGCCGGTCCCGTGCCTGCACCTGCTGGCGCACCTCGTCGAGGTCCATCTCGACCCCTCGCGCGGCCAACTCCACCTGCCGCCGCCGGGCGCGGGTATCGAGCGAGGCGTCGAGATAGAACTTCACTTCGGCGTCGGGACAGATCACCGTTCCAGTGTCGCGCCCATCCAAGACGACCCCACCGGGCGTGGCCAACTCTCTCTGAAGGGGCGTGAGCTTCTCGCGGACGGGCGCCAACGTCGTGAGGTGCGATGTCAACTCGCTGATCTCGGGCGTGTGGATTTCGTCGCTCACGTCCCGACTGTCTACGCTCACCCGCTCGCCATCGACGGAGACCCGCAGGGCCGCCAGATGTCGGCGAAGGGGTGGCCCGTCGACGGGGGGAATGTGCGCTCGCGCCACGCTCCATGCCACTGCGCGGTACATGCTCCCCGTGTTGAGCCAACGGTACCCCAGCCTGCGCGCCAGCATGCGGGCGGCGGTACTCTTACCGGCTCCCGCGGGACCATCGATGGCGACCACTGGCTCGCGTTCCCTCACCCTTCCCCCGTGATGGCGGTCACTCCAACCAGCCGGTTGCCTGGCTCCGGAAACTTCGGAAATGATCGGGGAATGCACGCCGCCTCGTCGATCCCCGTCTCTCTATCGGCGCCGAACCGCGTGGCCCGGTGGGAAATCGACGTGGCCCTCGATGATCGCCCCTCGAACCGTTGGACCCGACGTATCCACCGCTTCATGCCAATGTCTCGCGCAATGCCTTGACGCCGGCGATCCACTCTTGGAGTCCGGTGACATCGCCGGCTTCCACGAGACGTTCGATCTCGACCAGGGCCGCCCGGAAGCTCGCCGCACTGGCCAGCAGCGCATCGCGGTTGCCGTGGAAGATCTCCTGCCAGACCACCGGATCCGACGCCGCCACGCGCGTGGTGTCCTTGAATCCCCGCGCCGCGAAGCCGAAGGACGACGGCTCGAAGCGATGAGCGGCCGCCACGACGGCGAACGCGACCAGGTGCGGCAGATGACTGATGGCCGCCACCACGCGGTCGTGGGTCATCGGCTCGAGTTGACTCACCCGGGCGCCCATCGCCTCCCACAAGGCGGTGACCTCCTTCACCGAGCGTGGGGAGGTCGCGTCGGTCGGGGTCACGATGACCGTCGCCTTCTCGAACAAATCGGCCCGTGCCACGCCGTATCCCGCGCGCTCGGATCCCGCCATGGGGTGGCTCCCCACGAATCGAAAGGGCCTCCCGGCAGCCAGAGCCTCGGCCGCCCTGACGATGGAGGCTTTGGTGCTCCCCACGTCTGTGACCAGCGTCTCCGCGTGCACCGCGGCGGCCACCACTGGGAGCACCCGCTCGATGACCAACACGGGGGCCGCCAAGACGACGACGTCGGCGTCGCGAAGGCCGACCGCGAGGTCCGTGGTCGCATGATCGAGGGTGCCGTCCCGGAGGGGACTGGCCAGTCGGGTTTGGTCGCGACCGATGCCGACGATCGTCCGCGCGATCCCGCGGGCTCGCGCCGCCTTCGCGACGGAGCCACCGAGCAGTCCGATCCCAACGATGGCCAGGCGCTGGATCACGTGCCGCCGCCCGCCAGCGCGGCTTGTAGGGCCTTCACCAGCCGTCGATTCTCTTCCGGCGTGCCGACGCTGACCCGCAGGGTGGTCTCCATGCCGAAGGACGTCATGGCCCGCACAATGACGCCCTCGCGCAGGAGTTTCTGATAGATCGTTCCCGCGTTTCGACCGACGTCGACGAGGACGAAGTTAGCGCGCGAGGGCACGTACCGGAGGCCGAGGCGCTTGAACCCGTCGTAGAGAAAGTGCCGGCCGGCCTCGATCATCCGCACGCACTCCAGCGTATGCGCCTCGTCGTCGACGGCGGCCAGCGCGGCAGCCTGGGCCAGGGAGTTCACGTTAAAAGGCTGACGGATGCGGTTCATGAGCGAGATGGCGTCGGCATCGGCGATGCCGTAGCCCACGCGGAGGCCGGCCAGGCTGGCGGCCTTGGAGAAAGTCCGGAGCACCACGACCTTGCGCCCTTGCTTGGCGTAGGCCAAGGTGTCGGGAAAGTCGGGACCGTGGGCGAACTCCATGTAGGCCTCATCGAAGACGACGATGGTGCGATCAGGCACGCGCGACATGAAGCGCTCGACCTCGTCGGCCGTCACGATCGTCGCCGTGGGATTGTTGGGGTTGGCGATGAACACGAGCTTGGTGGTCGGAGTGATGGCACGCGCCATCGCCTCCAGATCGAGCCGGTACTCCTTGAGCATCACCATCACCCGGATAGCCCCCGCGGCCTGCACGACCATCGGATAGAGTACGAACGACGGATGGGGCACCACGGCCTCGTCGCCCGGCTTCAGGAAGCTGTGCACGATCAGCTCGATCAGCTCGTTGGACCCGTTGCCGAGCACGATCTGATTTGCCGTCACCCCATGCTTCTTGGCCAGGGCTTGGCGGAGATAGAACCCGCTGTCATCCGGATAGCGGTTGAGCTGGGACAGCGCCGCCTCGATGGCCTTCTGCACCCGCGCCGACGGCGGGAGGGGATTCTCGTTGGAGGCCAGCTTGATGGCGTCGTGGATCCCCAGCTCCCGCTCCAGCTCTTCGATGGGCTTTCCCGGTTCGTACGGCTCGATTCCCAGGATGTGTTCGTTGGCCAGCGACTCCCACTGCACGTGCATGCTCTCTCCTTATGCCGCCGGATACGATCCGAGGACCTTCAGGAACAGGGTGCGCTTTTCGATCTCGGCGAGGGCCTCGGCCATGGGCGATCTCTGGCGGTGCCCCTCGAGGTCGACGAAGATAACGTAGTCCCACGGTCGGCTCTTCGCGGGCCGGGACTCGATCTTGGTGAGATTGATACCCAGGCGGGCGCAGGGTTCCAAGATCTTGTAGAGCGTCCCGGGCTCGTTGCGCATGGCGAACAGGATCGAAGTCTTGTCTCGTCCGGTGGGGCCGGTGGCCCGCGCTCCGATGACGAGGAACCGCGTCGAGTTGTGCCGGGTGTCCTCGATGCGCGCGCGCAGCACGGGAACAGCATAGAGCTGCCCGGCGAGCTCCGAGGCGATCGCCGCGGCGGAATGATCGACAGCGGCGATCTCGGCGGCGCCGGCCGTGGAAGGAACCTCCTCGCGCGGCACGTCCGGCAGGTGCGCGCTCAGCCAGTCGCGGCACTGGGCCAGTCCCTGAGGATGGGACAGCACGCGCTTGATCTCGCCGAGGTCGCGGGCATGCGACAGAAGGTACTGGGCGATGTCGAGGGCCAACTCGCCGCAGATCATCGCACTCGACTCGGCCAGGCGGTCGAGCGTCACGTTCACGGCGCCCTCCGTGGTGTTCTCCACGGGCACCACTCCGAAGTGCACTCGTCCGCGCTCGACCTCCTCGAAGACGTCGACGATCGTGCGCACCGGGCGATACTCGGCCACGGAGCCGAAGCGCTGCTGCGCGGCCTGGTGGGTGAACGTCGCCGGGGGGCCGAGGTACGCGATCGCCATAGGGCCTTCCAGCACGCGGCAACCCGAGAGAATCTCCGCCCAGATCGCGCGTACCGCGTCGGCGCCCAGCGGTCCGGGACTGCGCGCCAGGAGACGGCGGAGGATCTCCGCCTCGCGTTCTGGGACATACGACGGCGCGTCCTGCCGTCGTTTGAGGTCTCCTATTTGAAGGGCGGCCTCGGCGCGCTGGTTGAGGAGGTTGAGGATTTGGTCGTCTAGGTCGTCAATCCTGGAGCGCCAATCGCCCAGGTTCATAGGGACTCCTGCCGCGGTTACTCTCGCAGGCCTTGGCATTATAGGCAAACGCCTCCGAGAGGCGCAACTAGCGCGACGGGTCAGCGACCGCCGCGCGCAACGCGCGGACCTCCCTAGGGCTCAGGGGCCGGCTCTGGCCACTCGGAAGGGTCCCCAGGCGAATGGGTCCGAAGGCCACCCGTCGGAGGTGGCGCACGCGATGCCCGAGCGCCTCGGCGTACCGTTTGACCTCGTGCTTGCGTCCCTCGGCGAACACCAGGCGGATTCGACTCTCCTCCGCGCCGCTCTGCAGCAACTCCACCGAGATCGGCCGCGCCACTCCATCCTCGAGCAGCACGCCGCGGCGCCAGCGCGTGAGATCTGCCGGCGTCACCTTGCCGCGCACCGCGGTCTCGTACACGCGTGCGATCTGGTAGCGCGGATGCAAGAGCCGATGGGTCAGGAGGCCGTCGTTGGTCAATAACAGTGCCCCTTCCACGTCGTAGTCCAAGCGGCCCACCGGGTAGAGCCTGACCGGCGCATGAACGAGGTCCGTCACCACCGCGCGGCCCCGCGGATCCCATCGCGAGGTGACGTAGCCGGGAGGTTTATTGAGAAGCACATAATGCAGGGGTTCACGGCTTGGGAGTGGACGACCATCGACGGTGATGACGTCGGCCGCTGGATCGGCAAGGGTGCCCGCCTCGCGTGTGACGGTTCCGTTGACCGCCACACGACCGTCGAGGATCAGGCGGTCACCGCCCCGCCGCGAGGTCAGACCCGCCTGGGCCAGGATCTTGTTGAGCCGGAGCTTGGCCATCGGGCTCGGCCGCCTCCGTTCCATCTTCGCTTCCCGGGACACCGGGTAACACCAGTTCCCCCTCGACCTTGGGAAGATCGTCGAGATCCCGGAGGCCAAAGGCCACAAGAAACTCACGGGTCGTCTCGAAGAGGAACGGTCGGCCCGGCGCCTCTTTGCGCCCGGCAATGCGGACGAGTCGGCGCTCGAGCAAATTGTCCAGGACGCCCTCGGAGTTTACGCCGCGCACGGCGTCCACCTCGGGTCGGGACACCGGCTGCTTGTAGGCCACGATGGCCAGCGCCTCCAGCGCGGCCCGCGACAAGCGCACGCGCGTGCGCGTCCGCGCGAGCCGGATGAGCCAGGGAGCCAACTCGGGGCGCGTGACCATGCGATACCCCCCCGCGACCTCGGTGATCTGCAGAGCGCGGGACTCGCGTTCGTAGCGTTCGCGCAACATCGCGACCACGTCGCGAGCCTCGTCCTCGGAGTCGAGGCTGAGCACCTCGCGGATGCGCTCGGCCTCCAGAGGGGCGTCGGAGGCAAAGAGCAGTCCTTCCACGACGTCGATGGGCTCAGGCATCTGATCCGGTGTCCTTGAAGTGCGGGAGGGGCGCGGCGCCCCCCCGCAGGCCCCCCCCAGTGCGCCGCGACGCCTCGATCGCGCTCGCCCCTTCGCTGTTGTCGGTAGCCCCGGCCCCGGACGCGGCGCCCCCCCGCAGGCCCCCCCCAGTGCGCCGCGACGCCTCGATCGCGCTCGCCCCTTCGCCCTGGCCACTGGCGCCGGGCCGCTCACGCGGTGTCGAGTCGAATTCGCTGGCCAGCGGGATGTCGCCCTCCGTTGTCGCGCCTGCCGCGGGCTGTCGCTCGATCACGATCTCGCCGAACAGCTCTGTTTGCTGGGCGCGGATTCTTCCGAGACGGATCAGCTCGAGAACGGCCAGCAAATTGACCACGATGTCCGAGCGACGGCGATCGGATCCGGCGAGCGCGGAGAATAGCAGCGACCAGGCGTCGCGAAGAACCGCCAGGATCTCGGTCATGCGCTCGAGTACGGAGGGAGGATTGGGCTCCACCTCGCGCGGCCGCTGCCGGCGTTGCTCCTCGATGAGCCGGCGCAGCGTCCGCTCGAGGAGGTGGACGCTGAGATCGTCGAGCGGGATGTCGTCGAGGGGCGGGAGGCAGCTTCCCGGCCGTCCCCAGAGCAGTGCCTGCTCGGCTTCGCGCTGCGCCAGCCAGGCTCCTGTCGCCTTGATCCCCGCGTACGCGCGCAGCCGCTCCTCCAGCTCGTGACGCAGGGCCTCGCCCTCGTCGTCGAGCTGCTCCGGCGCTGTGGAATCGGGCGGCACCAGCAGCTTCGACTTGAGATAGATGAGGGTGGCTGCCATAACGAGATAGGCCCCGGCCATCTCGAGATCCCGGAACTCCATGGCCTCCAGATGCGCGAGGTACTGATCGGTGATGATGCGGATGGGCAGGCTCGCGAGGTCGATCTCCTGGGTGCGGGCCAGGTGCAGGAGGAGGTCGAGGGGACCCTGGAAGTCGCCAACCCGGAGCGTGAGCGCCCCGGGGGACTCGACAGTGCTCACGGAGTCAAGTGCACTGCGCGATGGACTTCGTCCATCGTCGTGGCGGCCACCGCGCGAGCCCGCCGCGTTCCCTCCTGGAGGATGTCGAGGATCCGATCGGGCTTCTCCGCGAACGCCTGCCGGCGCTCGCGGATGGGCGAGAGCGCCGGGAGCAGGTGCTTGAGCAGGATGCCCTTGCAGTCGAGACAGCCGATGGCCGCCGTGCGGCAGCCCATAGCCGCGTCGTCGCGATCCGAGAGCGGCGTGAAGATCTTGTGCAGATCGAACACGGGACAGACGTCCGGATTGCCGGGGTCCGTCCGCCGCTTCCGCGCCGGATCGGTCACCATCGGCTTCACCTTTTGCATGACGACCTCGGGCCCATCGGACAGATAGATGCAGTTGTCTAGGGACTTCGACATCTTCCGGCCATCCGTTCCGGTGACCTTGGGGATCTCGGTCAGCTTGGCGTCTGGCTCCGGGAAAACGGGCCCGAACGCATGGTTGAAGCGCCGAGCCACCTCGCGCGTCAGCTCGATGTGTGGCACCTGGTCGATGCCGACCGGAACCCACCGGGGCTTGTACATGAGGATGTCCGCCGACTGGAGCAGCGGGTAGCCGAGCAAGCCGTACGACGGTGAGGCGATCTCCTGCTGCTCGATCCGCTCCTTGTACGTCGGCACGCGCTCCAGCCAGCTCACCGGCGTCACCATCGAGAAGAGCAGATGCAGCTCGGCGTGATCCGGCACCAGCGACTGGATGAACAGGGTGCTGCGTTCGGGATCAAGTCCCGCGCCAAGCCAGTCCGCCACCATCTCGATGGTGTTGGAGGGGACCTCGCGCGTGTCGAGATGGTCGGTCAGCAGGTGCCAGTCGGCGACGAAGTAGAAGCACTCGTTCGTCTCTTGGAGGCGAACCCAGTTGTCGAGCGCCCCGAGATAGTTTCCCAGGTGCACCTTCCCGGTAGGACGCATGCCGGACAGGACTCGGTCGCGCACAGCCGTCATCAGGCCCTCGTCTTCTCCCACACCTTGGCCGAACGGATGAAGACATAGTACGCGTAGAGTGCCGCCAGAAGAAACCCTGGCGTGCCGTCGAGGAAGCCGCGGTGCACCAGGTACATGTTCAGGAAGCGGGCCAGGGGGCGCAAGACCAGCTGCGCGGGGCCGATGCGCGCGCCGCCCCGGATGAGATCATCGGCGGCCAGGGACGAGTAGCGGTGGGCCCGTTCGAGGAACTCGGTGACGCTCTCGTAGCTTCGGTGGACGAGAGGGCCGCCGAGCCGTTGCACCTCGCCGGCGACCTCGAGCGACTCATGCACTGCCCGCTCGACGAAGCGCCCACGGCCCCGCTGGAAGAGCCGCACTTGCCAGTCGGGGTACAGGCCCCCGTGACGAATCCAGCGCCCCCAGAAGATGTTCCGCCGGGGGACGGCGTAGCCGGCCACCGGCGGCCATTCCGCAAGAACGGCCAAGATTTCCCGGCGAAGGTCGGTGCTCACCTCTTCGTCGGCATCCACCGAGAGAATCCAGTCCCCCTGCGCATGACCGGTGGCGAAGTTCTTCTGGGAGGCAAAGCCGGGCCACGGTCGCACGATGACGCGCTCGGTGAACTGCCGCGCAATCTCCACCGTCGCATCGCTCGACTCGGCGTCCACGACGACGATCTCATCGGTCCAGGCCAGACTCGCCAGGCAGGTTCCCAGCCGCGGCGCCTCATTGCGCGTGATGACGACAGCCGAGCACGTCGCGCGCGAAGGCACTACACGTCGGGGGGAGCGAGGGCCGCCCCCCCCCACACCCCCCACCGCCACTTTGGCGACGGCGGGGGAAGCGTTCGCTCTCTCGCCGCCTCATCAACTGCTGCTCGGCGACTTGAGCGAGTGCCGTGCGGGTCAGCCGCGTCTCCTGAGTGAAGCCGGCAACCTGTTCTTCGGGAGTCCGGCGCCACGTGGTTCACCAACGGCCCCTCAGTCGAGCAGCGCGGCCACGGCGCTGAGAACCGGTTCCACCGGCAACATCTGCATGGAGCCACCGGACCCGCAGACGATTCGGTGCCCGGGTCCGTAAGGACCATTGCGCACGGGATCCGTGGGGCCGTAGAGGCCGACGCAAGCGAGGCCCAGGGCCGCGGCCAGATGCAGCGGTCCGGTATCTCCGGCCACCATGACGCGTACCCGACGTAGGAGCGCCAACAGCGCGTGGAGATCAGTGGGCGGGGCTAGGATGGCGCCTGCGATCCTCGCTGCCTCGACGATGGCCTGGGCCCGGCTCACCTCCTTCGGTCCCCATACCACGAGCACGGTGGCCCCGACCTCGGCCCGGAGGCGCCGAGCCAGTTCGGCGAAGCGCGCCGCGGGCCACCGCTTCGCGTCTTTGCCCGCCCCTGGATTCAGCGCTACCACGCGATCTCCTGCCTTGAGCCCGTGGCCGGCGAAGAAGCGCTCCATGGCCTCGGCGGCGGTGGGATCCGACGGGAGCCAGAAGCTGGCCGAGGGAGCGACGATGCCCAGGGCCCCGAGCAACGCGAGGTGCTGATCGACGATGTGGCGAGCGGCGGCGGGCGGTTCGATGCGGTGATTGGTAAAAAGGGCGTTCAGCGGCTCCCGGCAGTAGCGCGCGCCAAAGCCGATGCGGATTGCCGCGCCCGTGGCGGCGGTGAGGAGCCCGCTCTTGATGTTCCCCTGGAGGTCGAGCGCCACGTCGAAGCGCCGCGCCCGTAACTGGCGAAAGACCGTCCGCATGTCGAGCGCCGCGCGCACTCCCGTCTTCAACCCCCGCCATCGCCGCCATCCCCGGGTGTCGGCGATGGCGACATCGTCGATGGCCGCATTGCCCCACAGGAGCGCGGCCTCGCGGCGCTCCGCGACCCAGGTGACACGTCCATGCGGCAAACGGGCGCGCAGCGCGGCGGCGACCGGGAGTGCGTGCACCACATCGCCCAGCGAGGAGAGCTTGACGATGGCGACGTTCATCGCCGTGCGCCCCGCCTCACCGTCGATCAAAAACGCTCCGCGATGCGGGCAATGATGTCGCCGGTCGAGTGATCCTTGGGGTCGCCGACGATGGCCACCTCCGTCCCCAGGGCTCGCGCCGTCGCCGCCTCGGGCACGTTGTCCGGCCCGTAGTCGGTGCCCTTCGCATGGATGGCGGGCCGCAGGGCGGCCAGCAGACGGTCCGCGGTGTCATCGTCGAACACCACCACGTGATCGACGGCACGCAGGGACGCGAGGAGCTCTGCGCGCTCCGTCGCGGCCATAAGGGGCCGCCCAGGTCCTTTGAGGCGGGTCACCGCCGCATCCGAGTTGACGCCCACGAACAGGACATCCCCCAGTGCACGGGCCGCGCGCAGATATCGGACGTGTCCGACGTGAAGGAGATCGAAGCAGCCGTTGGCCAGCACGATGCGCTGGCCCGCCGCCCGTAGCCGAGCCGCCAGTGCCGCCGCTTCGTCGAGGGCCATGGGCCCGGCGAGAGCAGCCGGCGTCACGAGCGAGCGCGGGCGCCGACGCTCCGCGCCAGCTCTGCGCGCGATACGGTAGAGGTCCCGCGCTTCATCACCACCAGTCCGCCGGCCACGTTGGCGAGATGGGCGGCGTCGAGCGGCGCTGCGCCGCTGGCCAGGGCGACTGTGAAAGCACTGATCACCGTATCGCCGGCGCCGGTGACGTCCGCGATCTCGTCGGTGCCGTGGATGGCGATGAAACTGGAGGCGCCGTCGCGCTCCAGCAGGGCCATACCTTGACTGCCGCGGGTCACCAGGAGCATGCCCGCGTCCAGACGCTCCAGCAGCTGCCGCCCGGCCTTCTCGACGGCTCGCTCGGTGTCGACGGGCATGCCGCTGAGCTGCTCGAGTTCGGGCTCGTTCGGAGTGGCGGCAGTGATTCCGGTGAAGCGCGGCAGATCGTAGCGGCTGTCCACGGTGACCACGGCACCACAGCGCTGGGCGATGCTCCGGACGCGCTCGAAGACCCGCGGCGTGACGGTCCCGTACCCGTAGTCGGAGACGATGATGGCGTCGACGCGGCTGGCCAGCGTCGACAGGCGCTCGAGGAGCGCATCCTCGGTGATGGGGGCAACCTCAGTCGCCGGCTCGCGGTCCAATCGCACGACCTGCTGGCGCGTGGCTCGATAGCCACCAGCCATGATTCGGGTCTTCACGGGAGTCTCCCGCCCCGCCTCCACGACGAGGCCATCCGTCCTCACGCCCTCCCGGCGGAAGAGCGCGAAGAGTTCCTCGCCGAAACTATCACCGCCGACCACGCCGACCGGAATGACGCGAGCGCCCAGCGCATGGGCGTTGTGGGCGGCGTTGGCCGCCCCTCCAAGCCGTACGTCGCGCTCGGTGAAACGGAGGATGAGGACAGGGGCTTCGCGGGAGATCCGGGCGGGCTTTCCGGACAGGTACTCGTCGACGATGAGATCGCCGATGACGGCTACGGTCCGGTCGCTGAAACCTTCCACCGCGGAGCGCAGGCCCACGCTATCCACCGCGTAAGTGTAAGCGCTCATTGCTGATTCCTCAAGGATCTTCAGCCCTTGCGGCCCTCAATTCCCGGTAGATCCGAACGAATCCGTCGGCCTGGAGGGCATGGGTGAAGGGCTCGGCCGAGCGGCGGGCGTCGGCGGCCATCGCCTCGGGATCACTCGTTCGGACCTGGTCGAGCGCGCGTCCCACCGCGCCGGACTCGAACGGATCCACCACATACCCGTTCAGCCCATCCTGGATCAACTCCGCACCGCCGGCCAGCTCACTCGTGACCACAGGAAGACCAGAGGCGAGCGCCTCGAGATGGACGTTGCCAAACGGCTCGTAGCGGGTGGGGAGGACCACGACATCCGCGGTGGCGTACCAGCGCTCAGTGTCCGATCGCGGCCCCAGCCAGATGATGCGGTCGCCGACGCCGCGCCGCTCGGCGACCATTTCGAAGGGCGCCCGCGATCCCCGACCGAGTACGAGCAGCCGCGCCGACGCATCGCCCATGGCCGCCAACCCCTCGATGGCGGCGGCCAGCCCCTTGCGCTCGAAACCGCTGCCAATGAAGAGGGCGACGAACGTCGGCGCGGCAACCCCCATGGCGCGACGGGCCGCCTCGCGGTGCACTTCTCGGTTCCTGGGATGGAAGCGATCGAGGTCCACGCCGTTGTAGACCACGCGCAGCCGTTCGTTTGGAACCGCGTAGAAGCGCTCGATCTCGCGCCGCCCTCGGGCGGCGATGGCCACGATCCTCGGCGTGCGCGCGAACAGCCGGCGCTCCAACGCGAGCGCGACGGCGTGATAGACCCGACGCCGCGGGAGGCGCTCCACGCTGGCCAGGTATGCTCGGTGGCAGCCCTCACCGGCGCGATAGATGTCCTGGTCCAGAGTCCGCTCATGGCTCTGCACGATGTCCCATCGCCCACGCCGGACCGCCCACCGCGCGGCCACGGCGATCGCGAGCATGCGAGCCGCGGCGGGCAGTGGCGGCACGCGGAGATGCCGGACACCCACACCCGACACTGGCGGCGGCGGCCCCGGCGTGAGCAGCTCGACTTCTTCGCCGCGTTCGACGAGGCCGCGCAAGAGCCCTTCGGTGGCGTGCTCCACGCCGCCGTGAAAGGAGTACGGACGCGCGATGACGGCAATTCTCACCGGCGTCCGCCCGAGGCGACGAGCCGCTCGACGAGCGGATACAGCCGCTGTCGCGCGGTGGTGAAGCTATAGCGCTCCTCGCAGCGCGCTCGCGCCCGGCGGCCCAAGGCCTCGGCCAGAGCGCGATCGGCCAGCAGGTGCCCGAGCGCCCCACCGAGGGCGCGCACGTCGCCCGGCGGCACTACCAGACCACATCCGTCGAGGATCTCGGGAATCATGGAGACGTGCGTCGAGACGACGGGACGGGCCAGGGCCATGGCGTCGAACAGCTTGGCGGGCACCTGGCCGACGGTGTCGATGGTGGCGCGCTGGGGAACGGCCACCACATCGGCCGCCACGAGGTAGCGCGGCACCTCGTCGAAAGGGATCTCGCCCACCAGTCGGACAAAGGGACGCGACGCCCATCGCCGGGCCTCCGGGGAGCCCGATTTCACGCCGACGATGGCCAGGAGGACGTCTGCCGGAAGGAGCGCCACGGCCTCCACGAGGTCGTCGATGCCCTTGTAGGCGCGCGGGGTCCCGAGGAACATGACGACGGGGCGGCCGTCAGCGCCGAGGGAGGTCCGCCCGGCCTCGCGGTCGAAGCGCTCCGGAGTCCAGGTCTCCGTGTCTCGCACGTGAGGGATCAGCGTGCCACCGAACCGCGATTCCAAGAACCGGGACGCTACCGTCACGGCGTCGGCGCGCGCGACCAGGCGCTCCATCAACCATGTCCACGGGAGCCCGTTTGGATTGCCGACGTTGAGCGCGCGCCCGATCCGCCGCCAGGGACGCGCCCGATAGAAGAAGCCCAGCTCCCAGTCGTCGATGTCCAGGAGGAGCGGTCGCGCGCGTCGCGCTCGCGCGAGCAGGCTAAGGCCATAGCTGGTGGGACGCGGTTTCGACGCGTAGATGACGTCGCCGTCGATTTCCTCCAGCAAGGCGGGCACCCGTCCCGCGAATGCCGGATACCGCCCGCCGGGAAGGGCGCAGTAGGCCACGCCGCCGGCGCGAGCCGGCCTCCAAATCTCCGCCTCGGAGCGTGGCCCCACCACGCGCGTCTCGTACCGGGGCGCTAGCAATCGCGCCAGCAGATCGGCGCGCCCGGTGGCGTTGTCGGATAGATCGAAGGCAACGACGGAGATTTTCACGCTACCTCAGCCGCGCGTAGTGTCTTTCGAGCGCTTCTGCGAGGCACGCGCCGGAATAGCGCTCTGCGACGAGGGCGCGCCCTGCCTCGCCCAGCCGGCGGCGCAGGGCGGGGTCGCCGAGCAACTCATCGAGCGCCCCCCGCAGAGCCGGGGCATCGCCGCCGGGAACGAGGAGCCCGTGCTCGCGGTCGCGGAGGATTTCGGGAACGACCCCGACGCGGGCCGCGATGATCGGACGGGCGGCGGCCAAGTACTCGAAGAGCACGCGCGACATGCCCTCCGACTCCAACGGGACATACAGCGCCACGTCGAGGGCAGACAGGAGCGACGGGATGTCCTCCACGAAGCCGGTCAAAATGATCTGGCCAGCCAGACCTTGCCGCGCCAGGGCCGCGCGGATGGCCGATTCGTGCCTTCCCTTCCCCACGAAGGCCACACGCACCCGCGGCGACGCCCGACGCGGCGTCGCCTCAGCTTCGATCACGACCTCGTGCCCCTTCATGACCCGAAGGCCAGCGACCATCCCTACCAGCATGGTCCGCCCGTTTGCACCGAGCCTCGCTCGCCACCGGCTGTCCGAGGTGCTCGGCTCGTAGCGCGCGATGTCGACACCGCCTGGCAGCGCCACGACGCGCTCACCGGTTACCAACCCGCTGGCGATGTACTGCCGTCGCATCGCCTCACTCACGGTGTGCACCAGCGCGGTGGCGCGTCCGTAGAGCCATCGGTTCCCCGCATGAGGCCGCACCGCTTGGACGATATGCCGTGTGCGCACCAGCGGCCTCGGGGTCGTGCTCAGACGGTTGGCCACGGCAGCGAGCCAGTGTTCCTTTCCGCGGTGAACGTGCACCGCGTCGACGCGTGGCAGCCATGTGAGCAGCCGACGGACATCGGCCGGGTCGGTTCGGGGCGCCAGTCCGCCAGCGAAATCGAAAAGGTCCATCCGTCCCACGCCCTCTGCGCGCGCTCGGTCGACGACGCGGGCGCCCGCGCCGCGGCGGCACCCCAGGCATACTTCGTGGCCCCGCCGCGCCAGCTCGCACGTCAGCCGCGCGGCGAGATACGCGTCGGAGGACCATCCCCTGCAGGACATCAGCTGGAGGATCTTCACGCCAGTGTGCGGTACACCTCGTCGACGGTGGCCAGCGTCCGCTCCGCGCTGAACTCTCTTTCGGCGCGGCGGCGGCCCGCGCGACCCATGGCCTGGGCCCACGTCCGGTCGGCCAGCACGCCCTCCAGAGCCGTCGCCACACTTTCGGGGCGCTCGTCGTCGACGAGCCATCCGGTCTCGCCATGGACGACGGTCTCGGGCAGCGCGCCCACGCGCCGGGCGACCACCGCTCGCCCCGCCGCCATGGCTTCCAAAGCGGCGCGGCAGGCGTCGTCAGAGCCGGCGGCCATGAGCGCGAAACAGTCGGCCGCACCCAGCACGGCGGGGAGATCGCGGTCGCGGTAGCCGGTGAAGATTACGCGCTCGCCCAATCCCAGTTCGTGGACCATGGCTTCCAGTCGCGCTCGCCTCTCCCCCTTACCGACGAGCAGCAACCGCGCCTCGGGCAGCCGGACGAGAAGCAGTCGAAAGCTGGCGAGCAGCAGCTCGTGGCCGCGGTTAGGGGCGAAACGCGACACGCTCACGATGACCGGAGCGGTGCCGAGCTTGAACTCCTCGCGGATGGCCAGGCCGTTGTCCTGTGGCGCGAAGCGCGGAAGGTCGGCCATGCCGGGGGTCCAGATCACCCGCTCGGGTGAGAACCCCAGGTCATGGCAGCGCGTTTCGATTCGCCGCGACACGGCCAGGATGGCCGCCGTTCGGCGGTAGAGCGCACGGGCCAGCACGCCTCCCCTCACCGAGCGGAAGTTGTGAAAGGTTCGGACGAGCCGCACGCGCCGTCCACTTCGTCCGCGCGGGGCCGCGAGCGCGGCCAGCCAGTGGTCGTGCGAGTGGTGGGCGTGGATGATATCCACGTCTTCCTCCCGGGCCACCGCGCGGATTCGCCTCAGGTCGCGCGCCAGCGCGAGTGGCTCGCCCCGCACCCGGAGGCGCAAGGACGCGACGAGATCCAGACCAGCCTCACGGGCCTTTGCCTCGAAGCGATCGCCGGGAATCACGCCCAGCAGCGCACGATGTCCGCGCTGCCGCAGGGCCAGAACCAGGCGAATCACGGGATCCGCGCTTCCTGTCCACCATCGGTTGGCGGCCAGATGAAGGATGGTGAGCGATCGCCGTTCGAGGGTCGTCACCCCGCACTCGCCGCCAGTGCGAGACGAACGCGCTCGGTCACGGCCGTGGCTTCGATTCCTCGCAGGCAGGGGTGGTCGATGGGGCAGACGCGGTAAAAGCAGGGGGCGCAGGGGAGCGGATTCCGCATGACCACGGCGGGCCCACGCGGGGCGCTCCGCCAGGGATCGGTAGGTCCGAAGACCGCGACCACGGGCGTTCCCATCGCCGCCGCCAAGTGGCCCACGCCGGTGTCGCCACACACGAGGGCATCCATCTCGGCGAGAACGGCAGTGAGGCGGTCGGGGCGATCGCGACCGACCAGATTTGCCGCGGGCGCCGCCCGCAAGACTTCCTCGGCGATGGCGGCATCGCCCGGTGCCCCCAGGAGCACGGCCACGAGGTCGGTATCCGCGAGGAGCCGACAGAAATCGATCACGCGTTCAACGGGCCACACTTTGGCGGCGCCGTAGGCAGCGCCGACGTGAACACCCACGCGCCTCCGACCGGCGATGGCGGCCGGTCCGGCCGCCTCGTCGAGCAACGCGCGCACCTCGCGACGCGCGTGGCCGTCGGCATTCGGCGCCATCAGACGCGGCTCACGCTCGCCGTTCGCCGCGCCGAGGTGCTCGACGAGACAGAGATACTCGTCGATTTGATGACCGCGCGGGCTCGGCAACGGGAGGGCATCGGTGAGGAACCATGCCCGTCCGCCCGTGGCGAAGCCCACGATGCGGCGCGCCCCCCAGTACCGCGCCGCCAACGTGGCCTCCACTGAGTTCGGCAGCAGGACGGCGACGTCACCCCCGAGGGCGCGCACGCTGTCCGCCGTGCGCAACCGCCCCATCCAATCCCGCGGATAGTCGACAAGGACATCGCCGAGGCCCTGTCCGGCCAGCAGTGCAGCCCAAGGCCCAGCCAGCACGAGCCGGGCCTCGCTCCAATGCCCCCGCAGCGCGCGGACGGCTGGCACGGCCATCACGGTGTCCCCCAGCCAATTGGGCAGGCGCACGATCACCGTTTCGGGCATACGCGCTCGAAGGCCGCCATCCAGGCCGCGTGCCCGGCCACCAGGTCCAGGCGGACGCTCACGACGTAAAGAGGTTGTCGACACCGGCGCAGGGGGCGGAGGCGGACCCAGTCTTTCTCGGTGGTCACCAGCCCGTCGATTCCCGGTGCCTCCGCTCGGGACTCGAGCGCGGCCAGGTCACGCTCCTCGTACCAGTGGTGATCGCGGAAGGCCACCACCGTCTGCACCTGCACGCCGAGTTCGGCCAGGGTAGCGTCGAACGCCGCAGGCGACGCGATTCCGGCGAAGGCGACCAGACGCGCGCTGGAAAGCTGAGCGAGCGGGACAGGACGCCCGCGCTGCGCCTCCCAGCATTCCACCGGCACAAACCGCGCGGCCAAAACGGGACACGCGGGCGCGTATCGACGACTGGCGGCCAGGACCTCCGGGGCATCGTCGACCGCTTCCGCCCCCGCGACCACCACGAGGTCTGCCCGCGCGAGTGCACCGAGCGGCTCGCGCAGAGGTCCCTCGGGCAGCAGGCGGCCGTTACCCCAGGGGTGCCGAGCTCGCGCCATGACGATCTCCAGATCCTTTCTGAGGGTCCGATGCTGGAAGCCGTCGTCGAGCACGATGGCCGAGATGTCGAATCGGTTCCGAGCGACCTTGACCGCTTCGGCTCGGTTCGCCCCCACGAGCACCGGAATCCCGGGCAGACGACGGGCCAGCAGGAACGGTTCATCCCCGGCATCTTCGCCCTCCAGGCGGATCGCCGCTGCGTCTGCCACGACCTGAACGCCGCGGCTGCGGCGCCGGTAGCCGCGACTCACCACCGCGGGCTTGTATCCGAGGTCTTTCAAGGTCCGCACCGCCAACTCCACGGCCGGTGTCTTGCCGGTGCCGCCCACCGTGAGATTTCCGATGGAGACGACGGGATAGCCGACTGCCTCCGACTTCAGCAGCCCGCTCTCGTACAGCCACTCGCGAGTCGCGATGAGCCCTCGGTACGCCCCGGACAGGGCCGTCATCAGCGGACGCGGACCCGGCCGTGCGCCCGCTTCCCACGCCGCCACGATGCGTGCGGACACGCTCGCCGTCATCCGCTCTCGCGAAGGGCGAAGGCGCGATCGCGCGGGGGCGTGAGGAGGACGCCGACGAGGTCGAGGGTCCGTCCCACCGCGCCCTGCCGGCCAACCACCGCGGCGCGGGCCGCGGCACCCATTCGCCGTCGCTCGGTCTCGTCGGCCAGTAGTGCCCGTAGGCCCGACGCCAGCTCGGCCGGGTTGGTCACGATCAGACCTCCTCCTTCGCTCAGGAGCAGGGCGGCTGCCTCGCGAAAGTTGCCGGTGTGGGGACCGAACAGCACGGCCTTTCCGAGCCGCGCTGGCTCGAGCAGATTTTGACCGCCCCTGGGCACCAGGCTCCCGCCGACGAAGACCACGTCGGCGACCGCATAGAGTCCCGCGAGTTCTCCCACCGTGTCGAGAACGATCACGGTATCCTGGGCCGGCGGGTCGACAATCATCGCGGCATCCGGGGCCAGCGGGTCGACCAGCGCGCTCCTTCGAACGACGGGCCAACCCCGCGCGCGCACCAGGTCCACCACTTCGGTCGCTCGCTCCGGATGGCGCGGCGCCACGATCAGCGCCAGGTCGGGGCATCCCTCACGCGCCAGCGCGTGAGCGTCCAGGACCGCCTCTTCCTCGCCCGGGTGCGTGCTCCCGGCCATCCACACTCGGCGAGCGGCGTCGAGCCGGAGGCATCGTCGCCAGCGCTCCTCCTGGTCGGCCGCGGGCGTCACCACGTCGTGCTTCATGTTTCCCGTCACCACGACGCGATCCGCCGGGGCACCCAACGCGATGATGCGCCGCGCGTCCTCCTCAGATTGCATGGCGAACAGCTGGATCGACTTCAACATCGGGCGCAAAAGTGACCGCACGACGGTGTAGTGACGAAACGAGCGGTCGGAGAGACGGCCATTGGCAATCATGACCGGGACACCCCGCGCATGAAGCCGACGCAGGAGGTTGGGCCATAGCTCCGTCTCCATGCAGATGAGGAAGGCGGGGTCGATCGCATCGACGACGCGCCCGACCGCCCGCGGAAGATCCAGCGGGAAGTAGCGGTGCTCGACCAACTCGTCCAGCCGCTGACGCACCACCTGGGCGCCGGTTTCTGTCACCGTCGTCATCACCAGCGGTAGCTGGGGATAGCGCCTCCGGAGGCCCGTCGCCAGCGGCACGGCGGCGATCGACTCTCCGACCGACACCGCATGGATCCATCCGGGCCGCCGCCCAGACCGCGTACGGGGATCGAAGCCGAGACGGGCTCGCAGGTTCAGCGGCACGCCTCGGGTGAGCTTCCGACCGAGGGCCACGGGCGCATACGCCGCGATCAGGCCGGCCAGCACCGCCGTATACACACCGTGGATCATGCGCGCACTCGCCGGTCGGCGGCCGCGGTGACGTCCTCCAGGGCCCCTTCGACTGCTTTCAGCGCTCCCGCGCGGTCGGCGTCGCGATCGACGCGCACTGGCGCGCCGAAAATCGCGGCGGCGCGGGCGAAGGGCAGCGGAATCATGAACTCGTCCCACGTCGCCAGGCGGAGACTGGGCTGCGCGGCGAAGGCCATGGGGACGACGGGAGCCCCGCTCAACGCCGCGAGCGCCACCACGCCGGGCTGCGCGTGACCGCGCGGGCCCCGTGGTCCATCGGGAATGACCGCAACGTCCTCCCCCTCGCCTAACGCCACGGCGAGGGCGCGCAACGCCGCCGCGCCGCCGCGGGACGAAGATCCGCGCGCGACGCCGAGTCCGAAGCGACGGACGTAACGCGCCACGAGTTCGCCATCCGACGATCGGCTGGCCAGAACGCGCACGGGGCGGGCGCCGGCCATGTGCCGAAGGCGCGCGTTCAGCCATGGGACCATCAGAATGCGCCCGTGCCACACCGCATAGATCAGCGGGCGGCCCATCCCCCAGAGCGGGGCGAGGGGCTCGGTGCCCTCGACGGCCAGCCGCAAGGTTGGCCCCAGACATCGCACGAGGCCCGAGACTAGGGGAGGCGCCACCGCCACCCGGAGCGCCGCGCCGGTCATCGCCCGCACGGCGCTCTCATCGCACAGCCACCGTCGTCATCGCGAGCGGGCCGCTTCCGCCAGCACCAGAGCGGCCGCCCGCTCGGCGACGTTGCCGGTTCCGAGTTGTTCGCTGATTTCCGAGAACGCGGCCCGCTGCGCCGCGAGGCCTTCGCGGCTCGCCAGGAGGTCGAGCGCCGTGTCGGCAAGCTTCTCAGGCGACGTGGCCCGCCGATACAGCTCGGGCACCACGGCCCGCCCGGCCAGAAGATTCGGCAGGCTGACCCACGGCACGCGCACCAAGAGACGCACGATGGTCTCGCTCAGCGCCGTCAGCCGATAGCACACCACCATCGGGGTCCCGAGCAGGGCCGCTTCGAGAGTGGCCGTGCCGGACGTCGCGAGGAGGAGATCAGCGGCGCGCATGACGGCATACGTTTGCCCACCGACCACTGCCACGCCCGGCGCCGAGCCGAGGACCGCGCTCACCGCGTGGCGCTCGACGGTGGGGGCCAGCGCCAGCACGAACCGCACGCCGGGTCGCCGCTGGCGGATCAGCCGCGTGGCCTCCCGCATCACGGGAAGCACGGAGTCGATCTCGGCGGGCCGGCTGCCCGGGAGCAGCCCGATCACCTCCCCGCTGGCCGTGAGACCGAGTCGCTCGCGGGCCGCCTCTCGTGACGGTGCGGCGGCAATGCGGTCGCGCAGGGGGTGTCCGATGAACTCGACCGGCACGCCCGCCCGCCGGTAGAGCGCCCGCTCGAAGGGAAGGACGGCGAGGACGAGCGAGACGACCCGTCGGATGGTCTTCACGCGTCTGGGGCGCCAGGCCCAGATCTGCGGTGGAATGAAGTACACGACGGGAATGGCCGCCTGCCGCGCGACCCTGGCGAGGCGGAGATTGAACTCGGGAAAGTCGATGAGCACGACGAGGCGGGGAGGAGTGGGACCGACGACCACTGCGCGCAGGCGCTGAAACGCGCGGCGCAGGGCGCCGAGGTGCCCGAGCGCTTCGACGAAGCCAACCGGCGATGCTCCCGTCACGTCGGCCACGCAGTCCACGCCAGCCTCGGCCATGGCTGGCCCGCCCATTCCGATCAGGCGGCACCCCTCGGCCTGCCTTCTCAGCGCGTGAGCCAGGGCTGCTCCGTGAAGGTCCCCGGAGGCCTCACCGGCCACGATCATGATCGTATCGGTGCGGGCCGCTGACCGTCCTTCCTCTCGACCAATCCCCCCGGACACCATCGCTCGCTGAGCGACGTCGCCGTCACCTGGCGGCATCGTCGACCACGGCCACGACGGCTAGCCCCAGGGCAGCGGCGCGAGCAAGCGCCTGCTGGCGTTCGAGAAGCACCACCTGGCCGGCCTGGATGGCCAGCACGCTCGCGCGCCCGCCGGCCGCCGCCTCAATCGTGTCGGGACCGATGGCAGGGAGGTCGAAGCGATAGTCGTGGTCGCGCGCCACGGCCTTCACGATCACCGCCCCCGGTCCGGCCAGCGCCATGCCTCGCTCGATGGCGACCGTCGTTCCCTCCACGGCTTCCACCGCCGTCACGATCCCGTGGCGAAGCACCACGGTCTGGCCGACACCCTCCTCGGCCACCGCGCGGGCCACTCCCAGCCCGGTATGCACATCGCGCAGCTCTTCTTCCGTCGGCACCCGCGGGGTCAGGCATCCTGGCTCGGCCAGCCAGTCACCCATGAAATCGCGTTGGTCGAGGATCTCGATGCCGAGCCCGGCCAGGGTCGCGACGATCACGCGCGAGAGATGGCTGCCGGACCGCGATTGCGCTCGCTCCTCAAACGACGCGGCGAGGGTGTCGGCCTGACCGCGGTCGGCGCTCAGCAGTTCCTGCATCCAGAACTTCCCGGAGAAGAGCGCTCCGCCGACCTTCTCCTCATGAAAGGCCGCCAACACCGGCCCGAGTTCCGTGATCCGGCTCGGCACCACCCGGGCGACCCACTCGTCGAGGCCTTCCTCGGCGGCGAAGGTGAAGGCGACGACTCGCCATCCCTCCCCTCGCGCCTGACTCGCCATTCGCGCCGGGAGCGGCCCCGCCCCGCAGATCAGAGCGAGCGTGCGCTCCACGGCAGGCCGTCAGGCAGGAGGCCCTCGGTGCGCCCTTCCTGGATCATGCGCTCGATCTCCAGCGCCATGGCCAAGGACCTCAAATCCTCCGCCTCGGCCAGCTCGATCGAGCCGCCCCCCCGCATCGTGCGGAAGGCGCGGACGAGGTGGAGGATCTCGTGCTTGAGCGGATTGTCCTTGTGCACGAAGACATGCTCGACGAAGGAGGCCTGTCGGTAGCGGATGGCCTCGCGGTTCAGACTGTACTCCTGCGCGGCCCGGCGCCGGATCTCGATGCTCTGATCGCTATAGTCGAGCACGATGTAGGCCTCGGGCTGGGTGATGGCGAGAGTCCGGATCTTTTCCTCGGTGGCCCGGCTGGCCGTGATGATGGCGATGGCCCCGGACTCGAAACCGATCTGCACACTGGCCACGTCGGTCACCGCGGAATGCACGGCGGAGCCGAAGGCGCAGATCGCTCGGGGCCGACTGGGCATCAAGTTCAGCACGATGTCGATGTCGTGGATCATCAAGTCCATGACCACGGTGTCCTTCCGCACGCGAGGCACGAAGGGCCCGAGTCGGCGGGACTCGATGAGGATGGGGCGCTCCACGATCTTCCGCAACTCCTGCACGGCGCCGTTGTACCGCTCCACGTGCCCCACGTGCAGGACCACCCCGGCGCGGCGCGCGATCTCGAACAACCCGCGCGCCTCCTCGAGGGTCGGGGCCATGGGCTTCTCCACGAGCACGCTCACTCCGCCCTCGAGAAGATCGCGGGCCACCGCGTAATGTCGGTCGGTGGGCACGGCGACCGAAGCGATGTCGACCCGTCCGATGAGGTCGCGGTGATCCGCGAAGGGCAGGGTGTCGTACTTCCGCGCCACGGTGGCCGCCCGCTCACTGTCGATGTCCACCACCCCGACGAGATCCACCTCCCACAGCTCGGCGAAGACGAGAATGTGGTACTGGCCCATGTGGCCCGCGCCCACGACTCCGGCTCGCACCCGATGCTCGGCGGTTCCCATCAGAAGACGGGCTCGCCGCGGTCGGGCTCGGTCCGCCGGCGGAGCGGACCACAGATGCCGCGCCGGGCTCCGGAGACGAATTCCACCAGATGGCTCAGGGCGGCCGTGGCGGGCAGCGTGGCGCGGATGGTCTCCACCGCCCGGGCCGGCACCAGTGCGCTGCGGTAGAGGATCCGATATGCCTCCTGGAGGAGCCTCCGCTCAGCGGCTCTCATGCCACTCCGGCGAAGCCCAATCACGTTCACCCCGCGCGCGGTCGCCGGGGCGCCGTCGGCCAGCATATAGGGCGGAACGTCGGCGGTCACCTTCGAGCAGCCGCCGATGTAGGCGAACGCGCCGATGCGGACGAAGGGCGCCACCCCGGTCAAGCCACCGACCGTCGCATGGTCCTCGACTTCCGTGTGGCCCGTCAGTCCCGCATAGTTGATCACGATGACGTGGTTGCCCACCCGGCAGTCGTGCGCGACGTGGCACATGGCCATGAGCAGGCAGTCGTCGCCGATCTCCGTCCACGTTTCCGGCTGGGTGGCCCGATGGATCGTGACGTATTCGCGGATCGTGGTGCCGGCTCCGATCCGAACCCCCGAGGGCGTTCCCCGTTTGAACTTGAGATCCTGCGGGATGCCCCCCAGGATGCTCCCGTGACCGATCCGCGCGCGCGGGCCGACGATCACCCGCCCCTCGAGGACCACGTGATGGCCGATCTCGGCCTCGGGCCCGATGGTGACCTGGCTGCCGATGATCGAGAAGGCCCCGATGCGAGTCCCCGGGCCGAGCACCGCCTGGGGATCGACGACGGCCGTCGGATGGATCTCTGCCGTCGCCCCCACTTACTTCTTCGGCCCTTTGTTCTGCGCGTCCTGGTCGTAGGCGCGAATCACGTCGTCGGTGAGGTCCGCTTCGGCGGCGGCATACAGCACGCCGCCCCGCGAGCGTTCGACCACCAGCCAGTACCCCTTCTGCTTGCCCACACGATCGATGATACCGGCCAGGTCGCTCAACACCTTTTGTAGGAGGCCGGCCTCCTTCTTCTCCAGTTCCTTCTGGAGGTCATCGGCGAGTCGAGCGGCGTCACGGCGTTTCCGCTCGAACAACTCCTGTTTCTCCCGCCGGACCTCGACCGTCATGAGCGGCCCTTTCTTCTCGATCTCCTCGCGGAGCTTCTCCATCTCGGCCCGCCGGCCGTCCATCTCCTTTTGCATGGCGGCCTTCTCACGCTCCAGCTGTTCTCGGGCGGCCACCCCCGCCTGCGAGCGCGCCAGCACGCGCTGCACGTCGATGTAGCCGATCTTCTGGGCGGGCGGCGGAGCCGGCGTCTGCGCCGCCGCCAGCCACACCCCGCCGGCCACGCTGACCACGGCGGCGATCACGACCGCGAGCTGTCTCATGCGATTCCTCCTCGCCCGGGGGGCGGCCTCAGAACGGGGAGCCCACGGAGAATTGAATGGCCCCGATGTCCTCGCCCGATTCCCGGGTGATCTTGAGCCCGTAGTCGACGCGGATGGGACCGAACGGGGAGATCCATCGGATTCCCGCCCCCACGTCGGCCTTGAGGTCCGTGATGTTGAAGGGGGTCGAGAAGCCGTAGACATTGCCAACATCTACGAACAGCGCGAGCCGCAAGTTGAACGGCAGCGGGATCAGATACTCCACGCTGCCCAGGATTTCGCTGGTTCCACCCGTCTGCTGACCGCTCGAGTCGACGGGCGAGATCTGGCGGAACTTCCAGCCCCGCAGCGAGTTCGGTCCGCCGAGGAAGAAGCGCTCGAACAGCGGCGACTCCCGTCCCCCCCAGCCCGCCAAGTACCCGCCTTCGATGCGGGCCCCGATGATGTGGTCAAGCCAGACCGGCTGGAAGTAGGAGATGTTGCCCACCAGCTTGACGAACCGCTGATCGCCGCCGAGGCCGGCAAAGTCGCCGTTGGCGGAGACCTGGCCCCCCTTCGATGGGGTCGAAGTACTATCGCGGCTATCGCGCGCCAGCCCGGCCGAGATCATCGAGGTGATGGTCGTTCCCTCCTGGTCCTGGAGCGCCTGGGTGGCGATCGGGTTGATGTCGGAGATGGTGTCGCGCGAGAGGCGGTAGGAGCCGGTGACCCGCCAGAACTCCTCGAAGGGCTTGCTGAGCCGCGCGCTGCCTCCCAGGGATTCCCACGTGTAGTCGGTATAGTTCCGATTCAGGCTGAAGAGGTCGAAGCCACCGGCCAGCGGCATGTCGAACAGCCACGGATCGGTGAAGCTGATCACACCCTGCTGGATCAGCTCGCCGGCCCGGATGCGAATGGCCGCCTGGTACCCGCGCCCCAAGAAGTTGTTCTGGGCGAGGTCGATGGTCCCGATGAAGCTATCGGCCGAGGAGTAGCCACCGCCGATGCTGAACACCCCGGACGGCTTCTCGGCCACCTCGAAGTTCACGATGATCTTGGACGGATCCGATCCCGGCTGGGTGGTGGCGTTGACGGTCTCGAAATAGCCCAGGTTGACCAGGCGCTGACGCGCCGTGTTGAGTTTCTTGAGCGTGAAGAGGTCGCCCTCCGCCATGGGGATTTCCCGGCGCAGGATCTTGTCCTCGCTACGGGTGTTCCCCGCGATGTTGATCCGCTCGACGTAGACCTCGGGGCCCTCGGTAATCTCGTAGGTGATGTTGACGGTGGGTGGCGAGGCGATGTTCTCGGTGCGGGGAACCACGTCGACCGACGCCCGCCCGATCGTGCTGTAGAGGTCGGTGATCGCCTGCACCGTCTCGCGAAGCTTGGTCCGCGAGAACACATCGCCGGGCTTCAGCTTGTATTGGCGCTCGATCTCGGCCAGCGGAAGCAGGGTGACTCCGGTCGTCGTGATCTCGCCGACCCGGAACTGCGGTCCCTCCACCACGGTGATGGTGATGGTCGCCTCCGCCCGGGCTCGATCGACGGCGATGTCGGTGCGCTCCACTCGCGCCTGGATATAACCGTGGTCGTTGTAGAGGGCGAGGATCCGCTCCACGTCCTCGTCGAGCTTCTGACGCTGGATTTTGCCGTGGAAGATGTAGTACTCGCGTTCCTGGGTGCTCATGGCCTCCCGGATCTGGGCGGCGGTCAGTCCCTTGTTGCCCACGATGACCACGCGATTGATCGTGATGCGCCGGCCCTCGACGATGTTGAACACGATCCTGACGTCGCCGTCGCCGAAGCGCTCGACCTCCGGCGTAATGCTGGCCTCCAGGTAGCCGTCCTCCTCGTAGTACGTCTTCAGCGCGTCGACCGACCGCTGGACCTCCACCGGGTTGTAGACGCTGCCGAGCTTGACCTCGACTTTTTCCTGCAAGGTGGCGGTGCTGAAGACCTTGTTAC
>JBKPAK010000050.1:0-58731 GCA_046726415.1 Candidatus Methylomirabilota bacterium | reverse complement strand
CCTCGATCCCCCGCGAGGTTGGGAGGGCTTGCCGCGGCCCGAGGGCTCTGCGACGGGCGCCAAGCCCCTCGGGCGCTCGGGACCTCCCGGCCAAGCCGTGATGTCCCTCGATCCCCCGCGAGGTTGGGAGGGCTTGCCGCGGCCCGAGGGCTCTGCGACGGGCGCCAAGCCCCTCGGGCGCTCGGGACCTCCCGGCCAAGCCGTGATGTCCCTCGATCCCCCGCGAGGTTGGGAGGGCTACGGGCTGAGGCGGCGCAGGAATTCGGCGTTCGTTCGAGTCAGCTTCAGTTGCTCCAGGAGGCTCTCCATGGCGTCCGTCGGCTTCATGTCGGTCAGCGCGCGCCGGAGGCGCCGAATGCGCGGCATCTCCTCTGCCGTGTAGAGCAGTTCCTCGTGGCGGGTGCCGGACCGCACCACGTCGAACGCCGGGAACACGCGCCGGTCGGCGAGCTCGCGCGAGAGGTAGAGGTCCATGTTCCCGGTCCCCTTAAACTCCTCAAAGATGACATCGTCCATGCGGGAGCCGGTGTCCACCAGCACCGTGCCCACGATGGTGAGCGTGCCGCCGCCCTCGATGGCCCGGGCCGCCCCGAAGAAGGTGCGGGGCATGCGAAAGGCCTGGGCATCGAGTCCACCGGACATCGTACGCCCACGCGAGGAGAGCTGGCGGTTGTAGGCCCGCGTCATGCGAGTGAGGGAGTCGAGGAGGACGATCACGTCGCGTCGCTCTTCCACCATCCGCTTCGCCTTGTCCAGCACCTGTTCGGTGAGCCGCACGTGCTCCGCCGGCGGGCGGTCGCTGCTCGAGGCGAAGATCTCGGCTGATTTTCCGAGCGCCATGCGGAAGTCCGTCACCTCCTCGGGCCGCTCGTCCACGAGAAGGATCATCACCGCGACTTCGGGATGATTCGCGAGGATGGCCTTGGCGATCTGCTGAAGGAGGATGGTCTTGCCGGCTCGCGGTGGCGCCACGATGAGACCGCGCTGCCCCTTCCCGAGGGGGGCCACCAGGTCCATGACCCGCATCGACCACTCGCCCGGCTCGGTCTCGAGGCGAAGGCGCACGTGCGGCTGGACCACGGTGAGCGTATCGAACAGAGACCGCGTCTGCTCCGGCGGTGCGGGGCCCGGGGCGGGTCGTGGTGGATGGCCTCGGTACCGACGGGACACTTCAGGGGCGGACGACGACGGGGCTCAAATTTTCCACGGCGTGCGGCCTATGATCGCATGGATCGAGGCCGGAGTCTCTCCATCTGCCGGCCAGCGGCGGCAGCTCAGATCGACCGCTCACCACGCGCGCGCCGCCGCTCTCGCGGCGCGACGCCGGCGTAGCTGCGCCAGCGGTTGGGGTAGCATGACGGGACCGTCACTGCGACGAGGAGGAAGACGCATGCCCCCGAGGGCGATGGCCACTCCCGGCCCATTTCTCACCGCCGAGCGGGCCGCTGAGGTTCGCGAGCGATTCGGTACCCCCTGTTACGTGTACGATCGGACCCTCCTGGAGGCCGCCGCCAAAGAGGCCCTCGCGTTCCCCGCGCCCCACGGACTCACCGTCCGCTATGCCATGAAGGCCAATCCCAGCCATGGCATTCTCGTGCTCTTTCGCGAGCTGGGACTGCACATCGACGCCTCCAGCGATTTCGAAGTCGAGCGCGCCCTGCGCGCGGACTTTCCCCCCGGAGCCATCCAGCTCACCGCCCAGATGCCTTCGCGCCGCCTGGAGGAGCACGTGCGACGCGGGGTGTGGTTCAATGCCTGCTCGCTGCACCAGCTCGCCGAATTCGGGCGCGTCGCTCCGGGGCGAGAGCTCTCCATCCGCATCAACCCGGGGCTGGGCAGCGGCTCCAGCAACCGCACCAATACCGGGGGCCCGGCATCGAGCTTCGGCATCTGGCACGAGTATCTGGGCGAAGCGCGGACCATCGCTCACCGCTCCGGGCTCAGAATTCGCCGGCTCCACAGTCACATCGGCTCGGGCACCGACCCCGAAGTGTGGAAGCGCTGCGCCCGCATGACCTTGGATCTGGTGAGCCAGTTCCCGGAGGTGGCGTCCGTGAATCTGGGCGGCGGGTTCAAGGTGGGGCGCATGCCCGAGGAGCCTTCGGTGGATCTGGCCGACGTCGGCGCGCACATCCGGAGCGAGCTGGAGGCCTTCTCTCAGCGAGATGGCCGCGCGTTGCATCTGGAGATCGAGCCGGGCACGTATCTCGTGGCCCTGGCGGGCGCGGTGGTCGCCACCTGCGTGGACGTGGTCGACACGGGGCGCGACGGCTATCGCTTCGCCAAGCTCGATACCGGCATGACCGAGGTGACGCGTCCGTCTCTCTATGGCGCCCAGCACCCGATCGACGTGCTGGTCAGCGGACGCCCGCCCGCGGCCGTGGTCTTCGTGGGTCCCTGCTGTGAGTCGGGCGATATCCTCTCTCCGGCCCCGGGTGACGCCGAGGCGCTGGCCCCGCGCTGGGTGCCGCGCCCGGAGATCGGCGATCTCGTCGTGGTGGGCGGGGCCGGCGCCTACTGTGCGGCCATGTCCACCGTCAACTATAACTCCTACCCACAGGCTCCCGAGGTGATGCTGGAGCCGGACGGCAGGCTCCGCCCCCTGCGACGACGCCAGGCTCCGGAGCAGATCTGGCAGAACGAGCAACCGTAGGCCAGCTCCCTCGCCGTCACACCACCATGATGTGATAGCCGCAGTCCACGAAGATCACCTCGCCGGTGATGCCCGAGGCCATCGGCGAGGCCAGGAAAACGGCGGTGTCGCCGATCTCCCGCGGCTCCACGTTGCGCCGCAGCGGCGCTCTCTCGGCGTGGTGCTGGAGCATGCCGGTGAATCCTTTGATGCCGCGAGCGGCCAGGGTGTTGACGGGACCCGCCGAGATCGCGTTGACGCGGATCCCTTGGGGTCCGAGATCGGCGGCGAGGTACCGCACGGACGCCTCCAGCGAGGCCTTGGCCGCCCCCATCACGTTGTAGTGCGGGGCCACCTTCTCCGAGCCGTAGTAGGTCATGGCGATCACCGAGGCCCCCGTCGACTTCTCGAGCAGAGGCCGCGCCGCCCGGGTGAGGGCCACCAGCGAGTAGGCCGACACATCGTGAGCCACCCGGAAGCCGTCGCGCGAGGTCCCCACGAACGCCCCCTCCAGGTTCTCGCGCTGCGCGAAGGCCACCGAGTGGACGAGGAGGTCGAGGGCGCTCGTCTCGCGGGCCAGCGCCGACAAGGCCGCGTCGATCTCGGCATCCGACGTCACGTCGCAGGGATAGAGGAGAGACCGGGGCAAGGTGGAGGCCAGCGCCTCGACGTTCGGCTTCAATCGCTCGCCCTGATAGGTGAATGCCAGCCGCATGCCCACCCCGCCCAGAGCCTGGGCGATGGCCCAGGCGATGGAGCGCTTGTTGGCCACGCCCACCACGAGTCCCGTCCGGCCTTCGAGGAGATTCATGGGTCACCTCCGATGGCGATGGGCCCGGTCACAGCTTCCGGAGCGCGACGTCGTCGACGCGATGACTGTCGCCCTTCCGGAGGATCAGGTCGGCGCGCTGGCGCGTGGGCAGGATGTTCTCCTGGAGATTTACCAGATTGATTCGGGTCCAGATCGAAGTCGCGGTGGCCATCGCCTCGGCGTCTGACAGCGTCGCGTAATCGTGGAAATGCGAGGCGGGATCGCGAAACGTGGTCTCCCGCAAGGTGAGAAAGCGATCGACGTACCACCGCCGCAACAGCGCCTCGTCGGCATCGACGTAGATCGAGAAGTCGAAGAAATCGGAGACGAACGGAATAGCCTGACCGTCCTCCGGGGGGTGGGCGGACTGCAGCACGTTGAGTCCCTCCACGACCAGAATGTCCGGTTGGTCGACGACGATTCGCTCGCCGGGGACCACATCGTAGATGAGGTGCGAGTAGACGGGAGCCGAGACGCGGCCCTGGCCGGCCTTGATGTCGTGCAGGAAGCGCAGGAGGGCTGGCAGATCGTAGCTCTCGGGAAAGCCCTTGCGCTCCATCAAGCCTTCCCGCTCGAGCCGGGCCTTGGGGTACAGGAAACCGTCGGTGGTCACCAGTTGCACCTTCGGCACGTTCGGCCAGCGCGCCAGGAGGGCCTGCAGCACACGAGCGGTGGTCGACTTGCCGACCGCCACCGACCCCGCGATGCCGATCACGTAGGGCACCTTGGCGTCGGCTCCGCCCAGGAATCGCTGCTGGGCGCGGAACAGCGTCTGGGTCGCCGCCACATAGAGCGACAGCAATCGCGAGAGAGGCAGATAGATCTCCTCGACCTCCTGCAGGTCGAGCCGGTCGTTCAGCGAGCGGAGCTGGGCGATCTCGTCGGCCGTCAAGGTCATCGGGGTGTGGTCGCGCAGCGCCGCCCACTCGGCGCGAGTGAGGATGCGGTAGGGCGAAGGACGGCCCCCGCCCCCGCGCGCTGGCTGGGGGCGCGAGGCGATCGGGCGTGGGGCGTTCGAGCGCGTGTCCCCCATGCAGGCCCACGATATCATCGCAGCCGAATCCACCAGCGAGGAGGGCACCATGGACCGGGAGGCGCGATGCAGGGAGTACGCCGAGGGGCTTCGCGCGGAGGCAGCGCGGCGCTTCGGCGCCGCCCGTGCGGCGGCGCTGGCGCAGGCCATCGAAAACGCGGCGGGCTGGTCGGCTGATGTCGCCGCGTTTCCTGTCGATCAGGAGGAACCGCCCGCCTTTTATGCGGAGCCCGCGCCATGAGCTCCCATGAGCTGGGGGCAGCCGAAGCCGCGCTGGCCATCCGGCGCAAGGAGCTCTCCCCGGTCGACCTCATCGAGGCGCTGCTCCAGCGCATCGACGCAGTGGATGCGAAAGTCCAGGCGTGGGCTCTCGTCGACCGGGCGGGGGCCCGGGCCACTGCGCGGCGGCTCGCCGATGAGCGCGCGCGGGGCATTCTGCGCGGTCCCCTCCACGGGGTGCCCTTCGGCGCCAAGGACATCTTCTACACGGCAGGGCTTCGAACCGAGGCCGGCTCGAAGGTGCTGGCCGGCTTCGTCCCCGCCTACGATGCGACGTCGGTGGCGCGGCTCAAGGACGCCGGAGCGATTCTCGTCGGAAAGCTCCACACCACCGAATTCGCGACGTACGACCCGGCGCCGACGCGCAACCCGTGGAACCTCGCCTGCACGCCGGGGGGCTCGTCCAGCGGCTCGGCAGCGGCCGTGGCCGCCCGCATGGTGCCATTCGCGCTGGGCACCCAGACGATCGGCTCGAACGTGCGCCCGGCGGCGTACTGCGGCCTGGTGGGCCTCAAGCCGACGTTCGGCCGGATCAGCACTCGAGGAGTGATCCCGCTCACCTACACGCAAGATCACGTCGGCCTGATGGCCCGCAGTGTGGAGGACGTCGCCCTGGGGTTGCTCGCCCTCGCGGGCCACGACGCCGCGGATCCCAGCTCGTCGCGCGAGCCCGTGCCCGACTATCTGGCGGCACTCACCCGCCGCCGCCCGCCGCGTGTCGGGCTGCTGCGCGAGTTCTTCTTCGAGCGCGCCACCGCCGAAGTGGCGCGCATCACCACCGAGACCGTCGACCGCCTGGCCCGCGCGGGCGCCGCCGTCGAGGACGTGAAGCCGCCTGGGAGCTTTCGCGCGGTGCACGCGGCAGCCAACCTCATCATGCGGAGCGACACGGCCAGCATCCACGCCGACCTCTTCGCGCAGAAGGCCGATCTGTACCGACCGGCGATCCGCAGCGCCATCGAGATGGGCATGCTGCTGACGGGCGATCTGTACGTCCGCTCGCTGCGCGTTCGGCGCCAGTTCCGCCGGGAGCTGGCGCCGCTGCTCGCACAGCACGACATTCTCTTGACCCCGACCACACCGGCGCCGGCGCCCGAGGGCACGGCGACGGGAGACCCGCTGTTCCAGGTCCCGTGGTCGCTGAGCGGCCTGCCGTCGATCACCGTACCCTGCGGCCTCGCCGCGTCAGGCCTCCCCCTCGGAATCCAACTGGTGAGCGGCCCCTTCACGGAGCCCGCACTCCTCGCGGCCTCGGCGTGGTGCGAAGACGTCCTCGGCCGCGCCGGCGCCCCAGACCTCTGAGCGGATTGCCGATGACTCGCGAATGACGGTGAGCCATCCACAGCGAGCGGACACGAGCGCCTCGCGCTCGTGTCCGCTCAGGAATAGTCCTCGCTATACGCTCACGCCGAGGTAGCGGATGGCGATCTGCTCGTCCGCGGTCAGATGCGCCGGGGTACCGTGGAAGACGGTGGCGCCCTGGTCGAGGATCATCACGCGGTCGGCGAGGGCCAGCGCCGTGTCCACGTTCTGCTCGACCAGCAGCATGGCCAGCCCGCTCGCCTTGAGGTCGCGGAGCATCTCGACGATGGACTCGAGGACGAGCGGCGCCAGCCCCTGGGAGGGCTCGTCCAGCAGCATCAGGGACGGGCCAGTCATGATGGCGCGGCCGATGGCGAGCATCTGCTGCTCCCCGCCCGAAAGGAACCGCCCCAGGCGCTGCTTCAGCTCGGCGAGCTTCGGGAACCGGCGGAAGACGTCGTCCGGGGTTCCCGCCTCGGAACCCCGGCGGACGATCGCGAGGTTCTCGAGCGCGGTGAGGGTCGAGAAGATTCCCCGGCCCGCCGGCACATAGGCGATCCCCCGGCGCGCGATGAGGTGCGGTGGGCGCCCCGTGATGTCCTCCCCCGCGTGGACGATCGTTCCGGCGCGCGGGGGCACCAGTCCCATGATGCTCTTGAGCACGGTGGTCTTTCCCGCGCCGTTGCGCCCGAGGAGGGCCAGCACCTCGCCCGGGGCGATGTCGAGAGAGACCCCGTGGAGCATGTGCACGAGGCCATAGTAGGTGTGGATGCCCTCGACGCGGAGGATCATCGCCGGCCTCCGAGGTACGCGCGCTGGACCGCGCGATCCTCCCGGACCTCGTGGGGCGTGCCTTCGGCGATCAGCTCGCCGAACGCCATCACCGAGATCCGGTCGGAGATCGACATGACGATCTGCATCTTGTGTTCGATCAGGAGAATCGTGTACCGCCCCGTCAGGCGCTGAACCAGCCGCGTCATGTGCTGGGTGGCCTCGGGGGCGAGCCCTTGCGTGGGCTCGTCGAGCAGCAGGAGCCGGGGGGCCGACGCGAGCGCGACGGCCACCTCGAGCGCGCGCTGCTGGCCGTGCGACAGGGTCTCCGCGCGGGCGGTGCGCTTGTGGGAGAGGCCGACTTCCTCGACGATCCGGCGCGCTTCGGCGCCCACGTCGGCGAAGTCGGCCGCGCGCCGGAGAAAGCCGAGCACCTTCGGCGTGCGGCGGGCAAAGACGGCGACCCAGACGTTCTCGTCGACCGTCAGCTTCGGGAAGACGTTGGTGCGTTGGAAGCACCGCGCCAGCCCCAAATGCGGCAGGCGGTGCGAGGGCACGGCCGTCACATCCCGTCCCTCGAAGGTGACGTGCCCGTCGGTGGGGCGGATCTCCCCGGAGATCAGGTTGAAGAGCGTCGTCTTGCCGGAGCCATTCGGACCGATGACGGAGTGGAGCGTGCCCGAGCGGACGCTCAGGCTCACCCCGTTGACGGCCCGCAGGGCACCGAAGGCGCGCGTGAGTCGCTCGGTGCGGAGGATCGGCTCGACGCTCACCGGCCCGCCTCACCCTCGGCGGTGACAGTCACGCGGACGTCCTCATCGGCTTCGGGTCGGGCCCTTCGGCCGCCGATGGCCTCCTGGATCCTTGTGAGCGCCTCGACGAGTCCCCCGCGGAGGAACAGCACGACCACCACCAGGGCCACGCCCAGGATCAACGGCCACCGCTCCCAGACGAGAGACACCGTCTCGGAGAGCCACTTGAAGGCGGCCGCCCCCAGGAGCGGCCCGTACAGGTTGCCGATGCCGCCGATCAAGACCATGAAGACGATGTCGCCCGAGATGATCCAGCTGATGGACTCGAGCGGCACGATGCCGAACATCATCGCGTAGAGCACCCCCGAGAACCCCGTGAAGGCCCCGGCGATCGTGAAGGCGAGCCACTTGTAGCGCTTGACGTCGTAGCCGACCGCCGCCGCGCGCCCGGGGTTCTCGCGAATGGATCGGAAGACGACGCCGAGCGGCGAGTCGACCACGCGCTTCATGGCGTAGAAGGCCAGGAGGAACGCCGCCCCCACGAACGCGTAGTAGCGCGCCGACGTGTCGAGCCCGATCGACAGCGGTCCCAGCGCCAGCGGGGGGCGCGGGATGCCGGGCAGGCCGTCGTCGCCGCCGGTGACCGACGTCCACTTGTACGCGATGAAATAGAACATCTGGTTGAAGCCGAAGGTCAGCATGATGAAGTACGTGCCGACGCGCTGGATGCAGACGTAACCCACCACGGCCGCGGCGAGGGCGGCCACCAGGGTCCCGGCCGCCAGGACCACGAGCAGCGGCGCCTTCCAGTGAATCATCATGAGCCCCGCGGTGTAGGCGGCCAGTCCGAAGAAGGTCGCCTGCCCAAAGGACAGCATGCCCGTGTAGCCGAAGATGAGGTTGAGGGCCATGGCGGCGATGGCGAAGATGCAGATCTCCGCGGCCACCACCGGGCGCACGACGAGCGGCAGCACGACGACGGCGGTGAGCAGCAGCCCGAGCCGGAGGAACACCGGCGCCTCAGCTCATCGCTGGCCGAGGAGACCCTGGGGCCGCGCGATGATCCCGAGGGTCATCAGCGCGAACACTGAGGCGTCGGCGCCCGGTGCCCAGATGGCCGTCATGAGCGACTGGACAACGCCAACGAGCAGCCCGGCGAGGATCGCCCCGGGAAGACTACCCAGACCACCCAGCACCACGACGACGAACGCGAACGGCAAGATGTCGAGTCCCATCGTCGGCAGGAGACCTCGCACCGGCACCATCAGCGCCCCGCCGAGGCCAGCGAGCCCGGCGCCGGCCGCGAACGTCAAGGTGAACACTCGGCGGATGTCGATGCCGAGCGCGGCGGCCATGTCCTTGTCCTCGATGCCCGCCCGGATGATCGCGCCGTAGCGGGTGCGCGTGACGAAGAGGTACGACCCCAACACGAGCGCGGTGGTCACGAGCATCACGGCGAGCCGGTATTTCGGATAGACCGTCACGCCGAGGTCGATGCCGCCGGTCAGGATCGGCGGCGGCTGGAACGTGATGCCGACCGGCCCCCAGACGAGGATGATGGCCTCGGTCAGGATGAGCGAAAGGCCGAAGGTGAGCAACAGCGTGTAGTCGGGATGGACGCGATAGAGGCGTCGCACGCCCAAGTACTCGATGGCCGCGCCGAGCAGCGCGACGGCGGCCAGCGCGGCCAGGGCGCCCCCGAGAAAGCCGACGGCCTTCGACGCCGAGACCAGCACGTACGCGCCGAGCGCATAGAGGACGCCATGCGCAAAATTGGGGATGGCCAGCAAACCGAGAATCAGCGACAAGCCCACGCCCATCAGGGCGTACAGCATCCCCGTCACCAGCCCGTTCAGCACCGCGCCCGCCACCAGCGCCAGATTCACGACCGCGCTCGCCGGTCCGCGCGCCCGACCGCCGGAAGGTGGGCCAAGCCCCCCTCCGCGGTCAGACCTGCCCGATGTCCTTGCACTCGTTCATGCTGTCCGGCATGAGCGGCTGGTTGCTGACGGCAACGATGTCGGCGAAGTCGAACTGGTGTTTCATCTGGTCCGGCTTCTTGCAGCGCAGCAGGAAGTAGTCGCGCACGGTCTGATGGGTCTTCGGGTTGACCCACACCCGGCCCGGCCAGTCCTGGGTGTCCCAGCCCTCCAGCGCGCGCACGATGTCGGCAGGCTCGGCGCTGTTCGCCTTCTCGATGGCGCGCAGGGTGAGCCGCGTCATGCCGTAGGCCGCGCACGGCGCGTAGCCGGGCGGAGCGTTGTGCTTGGCCTGGTACATCTCGGCCATCCTTTTGGCGACCGGCGTGTTGACGCCGTAGTAGGCATTGGTGCCCACCCACATGTTCTCGCGCGTCTTGGCATCGAGCTGGAGAAAGTCCTCGGTGCCCACCCCCCAGCTGTTGACGATGGCGACCTTGGGGGCCAACCCGAAGTTATGCGCCTCGCGAATCGACACGATGACGTCCTGGCCGGCGTTGAGCAGGCACAGCACGTCGGGCTTGGCCGCCGCCGCTTTGCTCACAAAGCCCGAGTACTCGCGGGTGCCGAGCGGCATGCGGTCGGCGCCGACGAACTCGATGCCGAGCCTCTGTCCGGCTTCGCGCGTGTACTTCTCGACCGACCAGCCGAACGCGTAGTCGCTGACGAAGAGGTACCACTTCTTGTGGCCGGGATTGAGCTTCATGTAGTTGTCGACCACCACGTGCATCGCCGTGTACGGCGAGGCCGCCCAGTTGAATCCGTAGCGGTGACACCGCTTCCCGGCGATCTCCTCGGTGCCGCCCGAGAAGTAATAGAAGACCTTGCGCCGCTTGGCCACCTCGGTGCACGCCAGCGCCACCCCGCTCGACCAGGGACCGATGACGACCTTCACGCCTTCGGAGTCGATGGCCTCCTCCATGCGGCGAGTGGCGGAGCTGGCCTTGGTCTCGTCGTCGCGCGTGATGTACTTGATCGGCCGGCCGATGACCTTGTTGCCCCACTCCTCGATGGCCAGCCGCATGCCCCGGTCGAGCAGCGGCCCCACATCGGCGAAGGGCCCGGTGAACGGCCAGATGCCCAGCATCACGATCTCTTTGCCCTGCGCGGTGCCGCGGGTGGGCGCGCTCAGAAGGCCAGTGGCCCCGGCGGCGGTGGCGGCGAGGAAGTGGCGGCGCGTGACAGTCTTCACGGCGAAGACGTTGTGGCGCGTGACAGTCTTCATCGGGTCGGCCCTCCGGTCAGTGCGTTGGCGACGGCTCGACGATGAGCGGGACGCGCTGAAAAGCTGGCGCGAACTCTAACACGCGCACCAGATCTCGGCAACACACCCCCGCCCCGCGCTCCTCCTGCCATCGACCTTCGAGGCGCCCGCTACGCCTGGCGTAGCGCCTCTCGCCCCTCCCGTACCGTCTCGAAGAAGGCCACCTCTTCCTTGACGGCGACCTCGCGCGGCCGTGGCAGCCGGACCACGACTACCCGCACGATGCTGGTCCCGGTGAGCACCGACGGGCCGCGGCTCATGACCACCACGCGGTCGGAGAGGAACACCGCCTCCTCGATCGAGTGCGTCACGAACACCACGGTGAGGCCGCGCCCCTCGAAGAGACGCAGCAGCTCGCGGTTCATCCGCTCGCGGGTGATCTCGTCGAGCGCGCCGAAGGGCTCGTCGAGCAGCAGCACCTCCGGCGCCAGGGTCAGGGCTCGCGCCAGGGCCGCCCGTTGCTGCATTCCACCGGACAGCGCGCCCGGATAGAAGTGGCCGAATCCGTCGAGTTCCACGGTGGCCAGGGCCTGGCGGGCGTGTTCGAGGTAGCGGCGCCGACGAGTTCGCCACAGCCACCAGTGCGGATCCCGCATCCGGAGCGGCAAGAGGACGTTCTCCTCGACGCTCAGCCACTCGAACAACACCGGCTGCTGGAAGATGACGGTGGCGCGACCGGCGCGGACAGCCTCCTCCGGACGCCGGCCGCACAGTTCGATGCGGCCCGCCGTCGGCGGTCGCAGGCCGGCCAGCATGAACAGCACGGTGGACTTCCCACAACCGGACGGACCGACGATCGACACGAACTCCCCGGGTTCGACGGCCAGCGAGAAGTTCGCGACCGCCAGATGTCCCTTCTCGTCGCCCCGCCCTCCGGCCCCGCCGTAGATCTTCGAGGCGTGCTCGAGGACGATGACCGGCCGGCTCATTATGGACTACTACATCGACCGCAATTCCGGTCTGAGGAGGAGCTCCTCACCGCCGCGCGCCTTGCCCTGCCGCGGGGCGCTACGGAATCACGCCGCTCTTGAAGTCGCCGGTATAGGCGGCCTTCACGTTGGGCGCCGCGGGATAGAAGCCCGCCTTGGTCAGGTCGCGGGCCACGCGGTCCCAGCCGGCGGGATCGATGTAGCCCAGGCCATTCTTCTGCGAGGCCTCGGTGACCATGACCGACTTGATCGCCTCCATGCCCTCCAGCTCGTGCTTCTCCTGACCCTTGAGGTTGCTGTTGTACTTCAGCAGGATCTGGACCGCCTCGTCGCGATTGGCCAGACATGCGCGTAACCCTTGTAGCGGCCGGCCGCGAACGCCTGCACGACCTTGGGATGCTTCTTGACGACGTCCTCGGTGGTGAAGACCACGTTCTCCGGCCAGTCGATGCCGAAATCGGCGAACGCGTACGTCCAGTACGGGTCCTTGGCCATGCGCCTGGCGACCAGGATCTCGTTGTAGATCATGGCGTGAGCGAACGGATAGTCCTTCTTGAGCCAGGACCCGATGGTGGCGGGATCACCCTGCTGGTTGACGATCTTGATCCGTTGAGCCCAGTCGGGTCCGATGGCCGCCTTCACCTGCTTGTCGTAGCCGATCCAGGTGGCGACGGTCCCCTGGATGTCGCGCGGGCCCTTGATCTCCTTCCACGAGATCAGTCGCACGGCCGACTTCTGGAAAGTCGTGGGCGACGACCACGAGCGGGAGCTTCTGCTTCTCGCGCGCCTCGAGCACGTTGTAGGGGTAGTCCACGCCGAAGACGACGCCGCCCTTCTTGGCCTCGGCCATGACCCGGTCGATCGGGGAGAGGCCAGGCCCGCCCCCGACCACCTTGACGTCGAGGTTACCGAAGAAGCCCCTCTCCACCGCCGTGGGAGCGCCCATCGACTCGTTGTGAATGAACCAAGCTTCGAAGACGGTGACCTTCGTCCGATCCTGGGCCGGGGCCGGTAGAGGGGCCGCGGCGAAAAGGGCCAGGGTCAGGGCGATCAGCCGGACTGGCGTGCGCATGGTGAGTCCTCCTGCCGGGCCGGCGGTGGCCGGCCGCCCTCATGTGAGTTCACGATCTCGCGTCATGCTCACGTGCCATGGGAGCATGGCGCGCTCGGCCAGGGTGACGACGCCGAGCAAGAGCCAGCCGATCGCCGTGCAGCAGACGGCGGCCAGGAACACGCGCACGGTGTTTCCGACATACCGCGAGTCGAGGATCATGTAGCCCAGCCCCTCGAAGGCGCCGAACAGCTCACCCACCACGGCGCCGTTGACCGCGGCCATGACCCCGCCCTTGAGACTCACGAAGATGATGGGAAGCGCCGAGGGGATCTTGAGCAGCATCATCCGCTGCCACCAGGTGGCGTTGTAAATATCCATGAGGTGCTCGCGGATCGGCTCTACCGAGACGAACTCCTTGTGGGTCGTGTAGAGCACCGCGAACATCGTGTACATCGCCGCGATGACGACCTTGCTCGTGATGCCGAGCCCGAACCAGACCACGGCCAGCGAGGCGAGGGCCACAAACGGCGTGCTGTTCAAGGTGACCACCACCCGGTACAGGAAGTCCTCGACCGGACCCGGCAGCCAGAGGAACAGCATGGCCCCGAGGAGCGCCGCCGCGGCGCCCAGGGCGAAACCGACCACGACCTCCTGGAGGGTGATCAGCGAGTAATCGAGGACGAGCGGCCAGTGCTCGCGGAGCTCGCCGGCCATCTGCGACGGCGCAGGGAGGAGGTACGGCTGGTCATAGACGCGGGCGCCCACTTCCCACACCGCGAGCATCGTGACGGCGAACATCGTCCACGAGCGCAGCTCGCCCCCCGGCACGCGGCGTCCCGCCCGCTGCGGCGTCGAGGCTACCGCAGGCGCCCTCACCGACTACCGGGCGGTATAGCCGCCGTCGACGGGAAGGGAGACACCGGTGATGTAGCTGGCGTCGTTCGATGCGAGGAACAGGCCCGCCTGCGCCACCTCCATGGGCGTCCCCACCCGCCCGAGCGGGATCACCTGCTTCATGCGCGCGAGGTTCTCGTGCTTGTTGGCCTCGACGTCGGGACGGCCCATGAAGATGTCGAGCATGGGGGTGTCGATCGGCGCCGGACAGACGCAGTTGACTCGGATGTTGTCCGGGGCCAGGCGGATCGACAGCGACTTGGTGAGCCCGGTGACGCCGAACTTGGCCGCCGAGTACACCGGACTGAACGGGGATCCATAGATCCCGGCGATCGAGCTGGTGAACAGAATGCTCCCCCCGCCCCTCGCGCGCAGCGCCGGGATCGCCTCGGCCGTGGTGATGAGAACACTCCGGAGATTGAGGGTCATGGCGATGTCATAGTCGTCCATGTCGACGCCCTCGACCCGTCCGGGACCAGGGTGCCCGATGTTGTTCCACAGGATGTCGAGACCTCCGAAGGCGCCGATCGCCTCCCGCACGATGCGCTTGCTGTCGGCGTCCTTCGTCAAGTCGCACGGGATGGCGTGGGCCCGCCCCCCGGCCTTGGTGATCTCGGCCACCGTGTCGCCGATGCGCCCTTTGTCGATATCGGCCACGGCAACGGCCGCTCCTTCCCGGGCGAAGAGGACGGCTGCCGCGTGACCGATGCCCGAGGCCGCTGCCGTGATCAGCGCGAACTTTCCCTCTAAACGCATATCGGCTCCTCCTTGCCCGGCGCTCGGAAAGGTCGCCCGCGTGGTCCCCCTGCGCGCTACAGGGGGGCGACCGCGGGGATGACCTTGGCGCCCATCAGCTCGATCGATCGCATCGTCGTCGGGTGATCCATCCGCGACTCCTGGGCTTCGAGGAGAAGATGGCCGATGCCCAGCTCGCGGCGCACGTGGGCGAAGCGGTCAGTGACCTCGTCGGGGGTGCCAGCGACGATGAAGTGCCCGTCCACCAGCTCCTCGTAACTCATCGTCGCCAGCGACCGCGGGCGCGCCCGCAGAGCAAACTGCCGCCCTGCCTGCGAGCGCATCCCGACCGGCGAGAAATACTCGACGGGCCCGCGCAGGGTCGGGCCCATACGCCAGATGAAATGCCGGCCCGCCTCGAGGGCCTTGGCGCGGGTGTCCGCGGCGACGGCGCAGATCAGGAACCCGAGGTTGTCCTCGGTCACCGCCCGCCCGACCTCGGCCGCGCCCTGTCGGTAGTAGTCGAACAGCTCGCGCGCGACTTCGAAGGGCACCAGGAACGGCACGTAGGTGTAGCCGCGGCGGCCGGCCCAGATCGCCGTCTCCGGGCTCGCCGTGCCAGGGATCCAGACGGGAGGGTGCGGCTTCTGGACCGGCAGACACCACGGGTTGACGTGGCGGAAGTGGTAGTGGCGGCCCTCCCAGCGGAAGGGCCCCGGCGTCGTCCAGCACTTCAAGATCAAGTCGTGGCATTCCTCGAAGCGCTCGCGGTTGTGCACGGGATTCGCGTTGGCCCACCAGGTCTCGACGCCCACGCCGCGCACGAATCCGGAGAGCACGCGGCCGCTCGAGATGAGATCGGCCATGGCGATCTGCTCGGCCATCCGCACCGGGTTGTCCTCGATGGGCAGGATGTTGCCGAGCAGGAGCAGCTTGGCGCGCTTCGTCGTCCGCCCGAGCACGGCGGCGGTCATGTTCACGCCCACGTTCACGCACGACGGCGTCGAGTGGTGCTCGTTGAGCATGAGTCCATCGAAGCCCGCCTGGTCTGCCAGCTCGTACTCGTCGAGGTAACGCCGGTAGTTCGCCTGCGCCTTGTCCGGGCTGAAGAACCGGTTCGGCATCTCCAGCCGGAGCGAGGGGTACTTCGCCCCTTCCTCGTCGGGGAACTCGTGGTGCGGCATCTCGCTGAAGTAGTAGAGCTTCATGACCGGACGGGTCCTCTCAGGAAGTCCACCAGCAAACGCCCGAAGGCGTCGGGCTGCTCGAGCGGTGGCAGGTGGCCGCAGCGCTCGAGCACCGTCAGGGTGGCGTGCGGCATGAGCCGCGCGTACTGTTCGCCGCAGTCGAGGGGCACGATACGGTCCTCGCGGCCCCAGACGATCAAGGTCGGGTTCGTCACCCGCGGCAGGAAGCGGGCGAGTCGCGGGTTGTGCATATACGGCTTCCAGGTGAGTCGCGCGGTCATCTCCCGGTTGCGCTCCGCGATCTCGGCTTCCTCCGGTGTGGGCGGGCGGCCGAAGAGCTCGTTCCACTCGGGAATGCTCGACGGATCGTGGACGGTCATGCCGAGAAGCTGCGGCGGCGGGTAGTAGAAGATGTCGAGGATCTCGCCCGCCTCCGGCTTCAGGCCAACCGGCGCCACGAGGATGAGTCGCTCCATCGAGCGCGGGCTCATCGCGGCCATCTCGGCGGCCGTCCAGCCGCCGATCGAGTGGCCGAGCAGATGTGGCCGGCCCAGGCCGGCGGCGTCGATGAACCAGAGATAGAAGCGGGCCAGGTCGTCGATGCCCTCCATCCAGTCGGCGTCGCTCGACCGTCCGAAACCCGGATGCGTGGGGGCCCACACCGCAAAGTGTTGGGATACCTGCTGGATCCAGCACGTCCATCCCCGGTTCCCCCCGGCGCCGTGGAGGACCAGCAGCGGATGGCCCTGTCCGCCGATCCACGTGGGAACGTCGATGTCGCCGACCCGGATGACCGTCTCGCGAGGTTGCATGCGCCGTATTATGCGGCATTCGCTGGGCCGACGACGGGGCTAACCCTGGCGTCGAAGAATCCAATGTCGGCCATTGCGCATCCAAAGCGACGCCCGTCGCCACCGATTCGCGGGCCGGCAACGCCGCGATGAGAACGCTCTCTGCCGGGAATCGCTCTGCTGTCGTCGACGCATCGCAAGGCTGGAGGGATACCATCTCATGCCGAAGCATATTCTCGTACCAGTCGACGGCCGAGAGTCGAGCGAGGCGATCGTTCCGGTTGTGGCCGCCCTCGCCTCCCAGAACGGCGCCAGCGTCCGTCTGCTCCGCGTTGCCCCGGTGCCCGAGCTCGTCGTTGGCCCCTATGGGCGCACGATCGCCTACGTCGACCAGGAGATGGCTCGAGTGACGGCCGCCGGGTTGTCCGATTTGGCGCGACTCGAAGCCCAGTTCGTCCACGCTCCCGTGGAGAGCCGGGTTCGCTTCGGGGATCCTGTCGAGGAGATTCTCCTCGAAGCCGAAGCCTTCGACGCGGATCTCATCGCCTTGGCGACGTCGCGGCAGGGCTGGCTGCGCTCCGTACTGTCAGCGGGGGTGGCGGAGCGGGTGATGGGCAAGACCTCGATTCCCGCGCTGGTGCTGCATGTCTAGAGCGCGACGACACGATTAGCGGGACCAGATCACCCAGGCCCCGATGGCGATGAAGGCGAGCCCCGCCACCACCTTCAGGGCCTTGGTGGGGAGCCAATCGCCGATTTGTGCCCCCACGACGACCGCGGCCGCACTGGAGATCACGAGCGCAGCGGCGGCGGCGAGGAACACGCCGATCCGGCTGATGCCGGGATTGGTCGCGAAGATCAACGTCGCCAGCTGCGTCTTGTCACCCAACTCGGACAGCAGGACGCTGACGAACACCGCCACATAGCTCTTCATCGCTTCCCTCTAGCTGTTCTCGCTCGCGGGATTGCCATACGCCGCCGGCTCTGGTGGAGTAGTGGCCTCACGCCTCACGCGCGATGGGCAGCGCGGTGGAGCGGACGACAGGGGGAGGGCGTCATCATGGCGAAGGGCACTTTGATCGCGGCGATGAACATGGCGCGGGTCGCCGAGGACGAGTTCCACGACTGGTACGACACCGAGCACCTGCCCGAACGGCAGCGGGTGCCGGGTTTCCTCGTGTGCCAGCGCTGGATCGGAGCCCACGACCACAAGATCTCGGTCGCCACCTACGATCTCGAGAGTGTCGCGGTGCTGAAGGGCCCGCCCTATCGGGCGATTGGCGGCGAGAACCTGTCGCCGTGGTCGAAGCGCGTGACCGGCCGGGTCGAGCGCCTGATGCGGTTCGAGGGCGACCAGATCCTCCCGGTGACCAGCTGCCGCCCGAGGATGCCGGCGGGCTGTTGTTGAACGCGATGAACATCGCCCCCGCCTTCGAGGCCGAGTTCAACGAGTGGTACGACCAGGAGCACATTCCGGCGCTCAGCGCCGTCCCGGGCGTCCTGTGCGCCCGCCGCTTCCGAGGCACCAGCGGCAATCGCAAGTACGTGGCGCTCTACCACCTCGCCGCGCCCGAGGTGCAGGAGACGGCCGAGTGGAAGAAGGCGCGGGAAAGCGAGTGGACCAGCCGCCTGCAACCGCATTTCCGGGATCACCTGCGCCTGGTCTGCCGCCGCTACGTGCGGGGCGGCTAGTCTCGGCTCCGCGAGGCCAGGACCGCCTCGGAGTATCGCGGCGCGACCCGCGGCTCCTTGATCGACACGCGCCAGTGGATGCGGTCTTCCTCGGGCGGGTAGTCGCCGGCCGCCTTGTGATATGAGCAGCGGTTGTCCCAGATGACGATGTCGCCCTTGCGCCACGGGTGGCGGTATTGGCCGTCGGGCTGGATCATGTACCCGTTCAGCTCCTCGATCAGCGCATCGCTCTCTTGCGCTTCGAGTCCCTCGATCCTCAGGATCTTGCCGGGATCGAAGTAGAGGGCCTTGCGTCCGGTCTCGGGATGGACGCGGATGATGGGATGGAAGACCGGCGTCCAGTCGCGGTCCTCCTCGTTGAGCAGCGCCGTCGCCTTCCGCCGGCCGCCGTAGGTGAAGGCCCCGTTTCGCCCGTCGAGGCGCTGCTTCAGCCGTGGCGGCAATGCCTCGTGGGCCGCGTACATGCTGGCGAACAGCGTGTCGCCACCCCGGCTGGGAACGGCCAATGCGTAGAGCTGGGTTGCCTTGAACGGCTCGTGATCGTAGGCGCCGTCGGTGTGCCACCCCTCGGCACCGCGGCGATAAATCGCCATGTCGAGGGTGCCGTCCGGCCCGACCTTGTTGACGCCCAACAGCGTGATCTCGGGATAGTCGGGGTGGCGCGTCATCTTCGACGGGTGCGGGTGCACGAGCCCGAAGCGCCGGCTGTAGCGCAGGAAGTCTTCGATCTCGAGCTCCTGGCCCGGCACCACCGCGACGTTGTAGTCGAGCCAGGCGCGATAGATCGCGGCGAAGCTGGCGTCGTCGAGCGTCTTGACGTCGACGCCCCGAATCTCGGCACCGATCTGGGGTCCTAGGCGGCGAACCTCGATCATCGATCCTTCCTCCCCTCGTGGTACCAGCCGGGTCCGCTCACCGCCGCCGGCGTGCGAGATGGCGGCGAGCGTCGCGATGGCGAGAGAATAAGCCGGGGACCGAGCCCGCGGCAAGCGGGCCGTCGGCACCCGCGTGACTATGTCCCATACTGTTGGGGCTAATCCATGGCCCGCGAGGGAATATCCGGGCCGGGAAGGAGCTGGCCGCCATGACCACCATCGCCGTCCCTGCAGGCGCGAAGCCCTCCATCTGGCGCCGCGCGCTCGCCTGGTACGTCGACCAGATGAAGCACCTTCTGCCGCCGACGATCTTCTTCTTCATCGGCTTCAATTTGATCCTCTGGACGAAGCAGATGATCCTGCAGGAGCACAACATCGAGTTCAGCGGCTTCCTCGTGGCCACCATGGCCGCTCTGCTCGTCGCCAAGGCCGTGCTGGTCGTGGACCACATGCCGTTCATGCGGCGCTTCGACGGCGCGCCGCTCGTGCAGCCGATCCTCTTCAAAGCCGCGATCTACTGGGCTTGCGTGTTCGTGATACGGATCGGCGAGGGGCTGCTGCACTTCCTGCATGAGGGGGGCGCGCTGGTCGACTTCCCGCAGCACCTGGTCGATGGCTTCTCGTGGCCGCGCTTCCTCACCATCCAGGTCTGGTTGATGGTGCTCTTCCTCGTCTACGTCACCATTCACGAGCTCAACCGGCTGTTCGGCGATGGCGAGCTCTATCGCCTCTTCTTCCGCTGGCGCTCCCCGCACGCGAAGCTCACGCGCCGGCAGCGCATTCGGATGCTGACCCGGCTCAGTCGACTGACCGAGGCGAATGCCCTCGAGGCGTTCAGTGACCCCCGCTCTCGGGCGCACGCCGAAATGGTCGAGATCGTCCGCGCGCTCGCCGCGCCGCCGCCTGCGGTGCCTGGACGCTGACCCGGCCCGCACCTCGCGGGGCCCTTGGGGTGGAGCCTCGCCATCGCCACTCTACTTCGGCAACATCGCCACCAGCGGCTCGAGGTTCTTCGGGTCGGGCTTGAGCGTGCCTGGCGCGACGCGGGTGATGAGCTCCACGACCTTGTCGTTGAACGGGGTGGGGATGCCGACCTGGCGCCCTTGCTCGGAGACGTAGCCGTTCAAGTACTGGACCTCGGTGCGGCGTCCGCGCATGACGTCCTGGAGAAGCGATGGCCGCCCGCCGGCAAGCTCCTTGGCCCGTTCCGCCATGTCGCGCTCCACGTCGACCAGCCGCCGCCCTTCAGCGGCGTCCATGAAGCGCTGGGCGGTGATGCCCCAGATCGGTTCCACCTCGTGGCCCCGAGCCCGGCCGACCTTGATGACCTCGGCGGCGAGGTGGATGGCCACCCGGCGGACGCCGTCCGTGCTGCGAACCTCGGCCGAGCCGAGCCCCGAGAGGCCGGCCAGGCCGTTGGCCATGCAGTTCACGGAGAGTTTCGACCAGCGCTCGCCCCAGAGGTTCGTCGTCACCTTGGTTGGGGCCACGTCGCACATGATCTTGGCGATGCGCTCGGCCCGCTCGGTGATCCTGCCGTCGTGCTCGCCGATCTTGAAGCCGATCTGGCCACGGTCGGTGCGGATGGCGTGGCCCGGCTCGTACATGCCGGCGCCGATGGTGATGACGCAGCCGAGGCACCGCTCGCGGCCGGCCGCCGCGGCCACCCGCTCGTCGTTGATGCCGTTCTGGAAGTCGACGATCACGCCGTCGGGCTGCTTCAGGTACGAGAGGCCGAGCGCCACCGCCCATTCCGTGTCGTAGGACTTCACGGCGATGAAGACGGCGTCGAACGGCTCGGCGACCGACTGCAGCTCGTGGAGCTGCAGCGCGCGCACCGGGATCAGGTGTTCGCCACAGGTGCCCGAGAGCCGCAGCCCGACCTTCTTCATCGCCTCGACGTGCTCCGGCCACTGGTCGATCAACGTGACGTCATGACCGGCCTTGGTCAGGAGCCCGCCCACCACGCTGCCGATCGCCCCGACTCCAACGATGCCGATTCGCGTGCCCATGAGAGCCTCCGTCGGGAGCTGGTTACTTGGTCTTGAAGGCCGGCATGACCTGCGCGGCGAAGCGCTCGAGCTGCTCCAGGATCACCGCCTGCGGCGTGCCGACCGGCTGACCGACGTTCACCACCTCCAGACCTGGGTATTTGTGCTGCACGTCCATGAGCTTCTCGGTGATCTGCTCCGGCGGTCCGATCAGCCACGTGCCCGCCTTGATTGCATGGCGCAGCGTGGGCAGGTTGGCCCCGCGAGCCCTCTGCGGATCGGCGACCGCCTCGATCTGTTCGGGGGTGAGGCCGGGCACGAACCCCAGAGGGGCGAACATCTTCATGTTCTCCTCGAAGAACGGCGTCGCCTCCTTGATGCCTTGCTCGACGCTGTCGGCGATGTGGAATGAGAATCCGATGCAGAGGTCGCCGCCCAGCTCGGTGTCCCGCCCGGCGCGGGCGCGCGCCTCGCGGAAGGCGTGGACGACCTTCTCGTTGGCCCCACCAGGCGCTGCGCCGCCGCCGATGATGCCCTTGATGCCGTGCTTGGCCATGAAGTCCAGCGCGCGCGGGCTAGCGCTGACGACCGGCTGCCAGCACTCGACCGGCAAGGTCTTCGGCCGCGGCACCAGGGTGATCTCCCGGAGCTCGTAGCCCCGGTAGGGCACCTGGGGCGGGATGGTGTAGTGCTTGCCTTGGTGCGAGAAGGCGCGCTGGTTGAACGACTTGAAGATGATCTCGACCTGTTCCTCGAACAGCTCGCGGTTGGCGTCCTGGTCGAGCAGCGGCGCCCCGAAGGCCTCCACCTCGCGGGTGTGGTAGCCGCGCCCGACACCGAAGACGACCCGGCCATCGGTCAGCCAGTCGACGGTGGCATAGTCCTCGGCCATCCGGATGGGGTGCCACATCGGCGCGATATTGAAGCCGCAGCCGATCTTGAGGTTCGCGGTGATGTGGCAGAGGTGCAGGGCCAGCATCAGGATATTCGGGATGCACTCGTATCCCTCGCGCTGGAAGTGGTGCTCGGCCAGCCAGAAGGTGTCGTAGCCGGTCCGGTCCATGAGCTTCGCGATGGCCTCGCTCTTGGGAAACACCGTCGCCAGATACTCGTCGGAGAGCCAGCGGTCGTTGGCCGGAGTGCCGTCCAGCCCCTCGTTGTCCAGATCGACGTGACCCGCGAACAGGCTGCCAAATCTCGTGATCATGCTCGGATTCCTCCGGCCTGGAAATTCGCCTGCGACCCCATTATGCCGGGGTTGAGGTGAAAGCACTCCTCCCCGCTTCTTGACCGCCGCCCGAGCTGGGCGCAGGATGGCCCGGGGTGCGAGGGAACGGTGTCCATCGATGAGCACGAGCCGGCGGTGGTTTCTCGAAGCGATGACCTTCGCCATGACGGGATGCACCCGGGCGAGCCGCGATCCACAACCATCCCCACGAGAGCGAGGGACTCCGGTGAGCACTGAATTGAGGCTCCGCCAGCGACCACCGACGTCTGCCCGGGAACTGCCATCGCCGCTTCCCGAAGGGTTGCGGCGATACAAGGAAATGGGCGAGGCGTCGGTCGCCCAGGCGTTCAAGGGAATCACCACTGACGGCCGCATCGTTCCCGGCTTGTTCGCCCTCCAGAAGACAGGGGTCTCCACGCAGCCCATTCGAGCCGCTGCCCTCGCCTTCCTCGAGGCGCTCAGCCCGAGCCAACGCGCGACGGCGTCGTTCGCCATCGACAGCGACGCGTGGCGTCGGTGGAGCAACATCCATCCGTTCATCATGCGGCACGGGGTCTGCCTCGATGACCTGAACCCGGCTCAGCGGGAGGGCGGGGTGGCCCTGCTGCGCGCGAGCCTCAGCGCGCGGGGCCTCGACACCGCGCGCGACGTCATGAAGCTCAACGAGGTGGTGAAGCTGCTCACCGCCAAACCGCAGGAATACGGCGAGTGGCTGTACTGGGTGAGCGTGTTCGGAACGCCGTCGTCCGATGCGCCGTGGGGCTGGCAAATCGACGGCCACCATTTGATCGTCAATTGCTTCGTCCTGGGCGACCAGATCGCCATGACGCCGATGTTCATGGGATCGGAGCCGGTGGCCGCCGAGTCGGGCCCCTACGCGGGAACGCGCGTCTTTCAGGGCGAGGAGCAGGATGGCCTCGCCCTGCTCCGCGCCTTGAGCGACGAGCAGCGGGCCAAGACCATTCTCTCTACGGAGCTCCCCGGAGAAGTCTTCACCGCAGCCTTCCGCGACAATGCCGAGATGCGCGCCGAAGGCATCCGTCACGACGAACTCTCTCGCGAGCAGCAACGGCGTCTGCGGAGCGTGATCGAGCTCTACATCGCCCGGATCCGTCCGGGGCACGCCACGGTGCGGATGGAGGAAGTCGAGCGACACCTCGCGGAGACCCGGTTTGCCTGGATCGGCGGCTTCGACGAGCGCAGCGTCTTCTACTACCGCATTCACAGCCCGGTCGTCTTGATCGAGTTCGACCACCAGCGGGGGATCGTGTTCGACAACGACCAGCCGTCGCGCCGTCACATCCACACGGTGATCCGCACGCCGAACGGCAATGACTATGGGAGGGATCTCCTGCGCCAGCACCACGCGCGTTTCGACCATTCGCGCCAGCACCACGCGCAGGCCGAGACGTCGCGGTCACGCTGATCCCAGCGGTTCGAGGACCGGCGCGTCGATGGCTCAGGGGCTTGGGTCATCCCGCTGGGACCCGGGGGGGCTCCCCGTCGGATGGCCTCGTGTCGGCCAGGAAATCGGCGATGGTCGGCCAGAAGCGGGGTTCGGCGGAGATGCCGTTGTGGTCGGCGTCAGGGAACTCGACCCATCGCTTGGGCCCGGCCCAGACCGCGTAGAGTCGCGCCGAATGCGCGGGCGGGATCACGCGATCGCGTCCGGCCACGCTGCACAGCAGCGGCACATGGATGGCCTTGGCGCGCCCGAGCGAGTCAAACGGATGGCGCAGGAGCCAGCGCACCGGAAGCCACGGGTAATGGTGTTGAGCCACCGCGGTCAGGCTGTCGAAGGGAGAAACCAAGATGATCACGGCCAGCGGCCGCGCCGACGCGAGGTAGACGGCCACGCCACTTCCGAGACTTCGGCCCATGGCGCCGATGCGCTCGGGATCGACGTCGGTTCGCTCGCGGGCCCAGTCGTAGACGCGAAGTGCGTCGGCGAAGAACGGGCGCTCGCCCGGCCGCCCCTCCGAGCGCCCATAGCCGCGGTAGTTGACGAGGAGGAACGACCACCCGCGTAGGCGGGGCGCCTCCTCGACCAGCCAGGACACCTCCTCCGCATTGCCGCCGAAGTAGATGAGCAGTGGGGCGCGCTCGCTCCGCGCCTTGGCAAGCCAGCCGCGCAGGCGCGTTCCATCGTCGGCGGCGATCTCCACCTCTTCGAGTCCGGCCCGCGGCGCCGGGCCCAAACCCACCACGGGCTGCGGCAGGAAGATGAGGCTGTCCTGGAGGAGAAACATCATCACCGGCATCCCTGTGAGCACCGCGAGGGCGAGCGCGGCACCGAGCAGCATCGGCAATCCGCGAGTGCTCGCCCGCCCGACGCCGCGCCTAGCGGGGAACCCGCGGCGCTCTCTGGGCGTCGCTCGTCAGGCGCTCCGTCGCCGCGGTGAGCTCGGGCGCGGTGTTGCGGAACCGGGCCGTCAGGGTCGTCGAAGTAGAAACCGCGCCCAGCACGTGCGCAAAGTAACCTTGGCGCGGCTTGACGGTCAAGCCGAGGATCTCGGCGACGAATCGGGCCTGAGCGTCGTTTTCGTTGTCCGGATACGGTGAGCCGGTACGGAGCGGAACCCCCAGGATGTGAAAGGTGCGCTCGGTCCGATCTCGAGGCTCTGCCATTCGTCCCTCCGTTGTGGCGATCGGGCGCGCCGATGTCCCTGAGCTCGGGTGTGGTCGAGGTGCGGTCTGAGTCAACAGTGTCCACGGAGCGCGCGGAGCGCCCATTACTCGAGAGGTAATGGCGCCCCTTCGGGCTGAGCGTACACTCGCCGGTGGAGGTGCGTGATATGGCCGGGCGAGGCGCGGCCGAGAGGGCCACGGTGGAAACGGGCGTTCAGACGGCGGTCCCGCGGTTCGGCGATGTCCTGCGGCACTGGCGGCTCGCCCGGCGCCTGAGCCAGCTCACCCTGGCCACCGAAGCGGAGATCTCCTCCCGGCACCTGAGCTTCCTCGAGACCGGGCGAGCCCAGCCCAGTCGGGAGATGGTCTTGTTGCTGGCCGGTGTCCTCGATGTACCGCTACGCGACCAGAACGTTCTGTTGACGGCTGCGGGGTACGCGCCGATCTATCGCGAGACCCCGCTCGGTGCGCCCGAGCTGAGCCAGGTGCGCCGGGCCCTGGGCTTCATGCTCGCTCAGCAGGAGCCCTATCCGGCTCTGGTCGTGGACCGCCACTGGAATCTGCTCATGCAGAACGAAGGGGCCGGCCGCGTGTTCTCTCTGTTCCTCGATCGGGAGGCGGTCGCCCAGGTGCCGGGGCCGCCGAACGTCGTGCGAATGACCTTTCACCCGCAGGGGCTGCGCCAGTACATCGCGAACTGGGAGGCCCTCGCGAATCCACTGATCCAGCAGATTCACCGCGAGGCCGTCGGTGGCATCCCCGACGAAGGTACTCGGCAGCTGCTCGACGAAGTGCTCTCCTACCCTGGCGTGCCCGCGCGCTTGCGCAGTCCAGATGCCAAGGCGCAGTCAGCGCCGTTCTTACCCATGGCCCTGCGCAAGGGCGACCTCGCGCTGCGCTTCTTCACCACCATCGCCACCCTCGGCACGCCCCAGGACATTACCCTCCAGGAGCTTCGGGTGGAGTGCTTCTATCCTTGCGACGAGGCTACCGAGGAGTTCGCCCGTCGCCTCGCGCGTCCCGCCCCAGCGACCTCCCCAGCGCTCCCATAGCGCCGGTCTACTCCGACCTCCGCTACGATCCCACAGCGCCTCCACTCGACGACCGCTGGACTGGAGATCCCCGACTGTCTTCCCGCCGCGGCGGGAAGGGGGGTATCGTTGACCCATGTCGCGACTCGACGCCAGCCGGCGCGCGCGCCTCCCGGACACCGCCTTCGCCTACGTCGACTCTCGTGGCCGGCGGCGGCTGCCCGTCCACGACGAGGCGCACGTGCGGAACGCGCTCGCCCGGTTCAACCAGGTCGCCTTCGAGGACGATGCCGCCCGGGAGCGCGCTCGCAAGCGACTGCTGAACGCGGCCAAGAAGTACGGCATCGTGCCCGTGGGGTTCATCACGGGCCAGCTGCAATCGGAGCGGACGCATGCGACAGCCGGTCGCCTCGTGATCGAGCTCGGTCGGCACGGGGCACCCGGCGAGCTCGAGCAGCGCTTGCGGAGCGTCCTTCGCGATCCGACCCTCGCCGTTTTGCACTGGTCCGATGCTTCCGGAGCGTATCTGGACGGCACCGGGAAGCCCACCCCACTCCCGGCCGAGGGCGATCAGCGCGGCGTGACCTATCTCGAGCGCCAAGGTCGCCCTATGACCGCGCTCGTGCACGATCCCGCGGTCCTCGAGGACCCCGCGCTCGCGGAGACTGTGCTGGCCGCCGTGCGCTTCGTCGTCGAGAAGGAGCGTCTCCACGGCCACATTCAGGCGACATCGACCGATGCCGCGGCGCTCCCCACCGGGTTCGTCACCCTCCTGATGACCGATATCGAGGCTTCCACCGCCCTGCTCCAGCGGTTGGGCGACCGGTATGGCGATGTCCTGAATGACGTCAGAGGCATTCTCCGGGCCGCGGTGTTGCGAGCGAGTGGGCGCGAGATCGACGCACGCGCCGACGAGTTCTTCGCGGTCTTCGAGCGCGCCGCCGGCGCGATCGAGGCGGCGGCGGCTATCCAGCGTGCACTCGGCACCCGGGCCTGGCCCGACGATCTCGACGTCCGGGTTCGCGTGGGAATCCATAGCGGCCGCCCGACCCTGACCGACGTCGGATACATCGGTCTGGCCGTCCACACCACGGCGCGCGTCTGCTCGGTCGCCCATGGAGGGCAGATCGTCGTTTCCGGCGAGGCGAGGGCCGCGGTCGGGGAATCGGCACCGCCCGGCGTCCGCTTCCGCAGTCTCGGCCGCCGTCACCTGCCCGGCCTTCCCAATGCCGAAATGCTCTTTCAGGTCCAGGGAGCGGGACTGCCCGCCAGCTTTCCACGGCCGCGAAGGGGGCGCCGCCCGGCCCGCCGCCGCTCGACCTAATCTTCTTCAGCCGGGAGTCATTGAAACGCGGGCTCCTGCCCGACGCGGGACGGCGATCATCGCGCCGTCACGCGTCCTTCACACAGCCGACACGAAGGGGCAATGCCGCCCGAGCTAGCATCGCGGACTGGCTCTGGTCCTGGGTGCCGGGGCAGCGCACAAGGAGGGAAGGAGCGCGATGAACGCGATCGTTGTCCAGCGCAGCCATCATTTGGGGCTGGTCAAGGCCAAGCGTCTCGCGGAGACGATGGCCCGACGCCTGCAGGACGAGTACGGCGGGACCTATGCGTGGGACGGGAACACGTTGGCCTTCCGGCGGACCGGGGCGTCCGGGGCGGTTACGGTGACGGGGGAAGGCTTGGAGGTTCGCGTCGAAATCGGTTTGTTGCTGATGCCGCTGCGCTCGCGCATCGAGCGGGAGATCCAGGCCTTGTGCGACGAGCATTTCGGACAGGATGCGACGCTCGATCGCCGTCGGGCGACGCGAACACCGCCCCGCCGGAGGGAGGCCAGCAAGTCTTCGCGGCGCGACGGGGCGTACCGGTCCGCGCGGCCGACGTGACGCATGTCGTCCGGTGGGTGCGGCCGACGCGACGCAGAGCGAGGTAAGGCTCGCCGTCTCGGCCTGAGCCCGGCCCTCGCGATCGGCCACGATCGTAAAATTGATCTTCCGATCGGGGTCGCGAAGGGTGAAGAGCGGCTCAGCCTGGATCGCTCCCGTCCCGCGCGACCTCGTCAGGAAATCAGGGCGGGTGCGGTAGACGCGCAGCCACGTAGTCCGCCGAGTTCGCCTTCGCGCCGAACCCGTTGTCGGACATCGCCAGGTATTCGCCGAACCAGGTCCGCAGCACCGAGGAGAAGCCCTGCACCGGCTGCGCGCCCACGAAGGGCGGGACGCGGCCATTGGCGGACTCGATGAAGTGCCCAGAGGTCCGTCGGCGAACGTATCGGCCGGAAGTACGGCCCGTCCCTCCAGAGTCTGGGCACGGGCGCTGGCCGTCGCGCCAGCGAAGAGCAGGACGGCCACCGCGCAGCTGGCAAGCGGAGCGCGGCGGCGATTTCGATCGAGGACTCGCGGGCTCGTGCGCATCTTCCCTCCCCGTGTGACCCCAACGCTCGCGGGTCGCTACGACGCTACACCGGCAACGTGACAGGGCGAGGGACAGTGCGCCTACGTTTGCGTTACCCGGCCGGCGGCGGACGGTCGCCCCCCGCGTCTGGCCGGCACGAGTGGGCCGGGGGCCCGACCGATGCTACAGTCAGCTGCGACGAGACCCGCGCGCAGACCGTGCGACTCTCGGCAGACACCACCCAGTGAGGAGCCACGACGATGGCCAAAGCGCTCGACGGGATCCGGGTCCTCGACCTCACGCAGTACGAAGCGGGGCCGAGCTGCACCGAGACGCTGGCATGGCTCGGCGCCGAAGTCATCAAGATCGAGCCGCCGACCGGCGAGCCCGCTCGCCGCGGGCTCAGTGAGCGGCCCGACATGGACTCGGTCTTCTTCTGTCTGCTAAACGCCAACAAGCAGAGCGTCACCCTGAACCTCAAGTCCGAGCGCGGCCGGCAGATGTTCGAAGCGATGGTGAAGAAGGCCGACGTCGTCGTCGAGAACCTCGGGCCCGGCTCCATGGAGCGGCTCGGCTTCGGCTACGATGCGCTGGCGCGGATCAACCCGCGCATCATCTCCGCCTCGGTCAAGGGCTTCGGCAGCGAAGGCCCCTACGCCGGCTACAACAGCTTCGAGATGATCGCCCAGGCGATGGGCGGCGTCATGAGCCTCACCGGCACATCCGACGGGCCTCCGGTCCGCATCGAGTCCGGTCTGGGTGACACCGGCTCCGGCCTCCACGCCGCGATCGGCATTCTGGCCGCCCTCGTCCAGCGGCAGGTCACCGGCGTCGGGCAGCGCATCGAAGTGGCCCAGCAGGACGTCGTGGTGAACCTCACCCGCATCCACTTCCGCGAGCACCATCTCGGAGTGCGCCCCATCCCGCGGCGCGGGAACCGCTCGCCAGGCGCGGCCCCCTCGAACGTCTACCGCTGTCGCCCGTTCGGCCCGAACGACTACGTCTTCATCCACGTGGCCAACGCGGAGATGTGGAAGGCCTTGACGCGGGGCATCGGCCAGCCGGTGCTGGCCGTTGACCCGCGTTTCGAAGACCGCACCGGTCGAGTGTCACGGGTGGAGGAACTGGAGGCGCTGGTCGAGGGATGGACCCAGAAGCGCACGAAACACGAGGTCATGGAGCTGCTCGCGGGCGCCGGCGTGCCGTGCGGCGCCGTGCTCGACTCGGAGGAGGTCCTGTCGAACGAGCATCTCCGCGGCCGCGGCATGGTCGTCGACGTGGAGCACCCCACGCGCGGTCGGATGGCGATACCCGGCAGCCCCATTCGCCTGTCGGCCTCGCCAACCGAGGTGATACGAGCCCCGCTGCTGGGTGAACACAACGCAGAGGTCTATGGCCGCCTGCTCGGCCTCGGTGAGACGGACCTCGCCGCGCTCCGCCGCGACGGGGTTCTCTGAGGGCGCAGGCTCACAGCTGCATCACCACAGCCGTCACGCGCTTTCCGGTCGCCTTCGCCACGACTGACGCGTAGAGCCCGACCTGGCGCCGGTACCGCCCGAGGGCCGCGGCCATCTCGGCGTCGGTCTTGAAGTCGACGACCGTCCAGCCGCCGTCGTCCTCGAACGCGAGGTCCAGCACGCCTTCCACCAACGAGCCGTCGGGCTCGCGGCAAGCCACGGGCGCCTCGCGACGGCACCGGCCGGCGCGCCAAGCGTCCCGGGCGCGCGCCATCAGGGGATGCGCGAGCGCCGCAGCGACGAGCATCGTCGCCGCCTCCACCTCTGCCACCGGCGCGCCCAGGATGCGCGCCTGCAGGCTCACGCCCTCGGCGATCTGGGCGGGTGTCGCGTCGAGCGCGAGGGTCGCCAGCGCCGCGTGCACGAGCCTTCCGAACCGTGGACCTCCGGGTCTTTCGCCGGCGGGCGACACGGCGATGAGCGCGACGTCGGAGGCGAGCGCAGCGCTGTCGCCATCATCCGGCGTGGCGCGCGACCACTCCGTGACTGCACGGACGCGGAGGCTGGGTCGGGCGCCCCGCTCCTGCGCGGCCCGGCGCGCGGCGAGCCACTCGTCGTACCGCTTGCGGTCGGTCTCGACGGTCTCGCGGCCGGGGTCCTGGATCAGATCCTCGCGGCGCAGCCCGTAGACCCGCTGCACATCGAGCGCGAGGCTTCGGGGATCCCACCAGGCGACGTCGTAGCCGCCCACGCCACCACCTTCCCCGAACGCGTGAAGGCCCGGCCGGACGTTGTCCCGTCCGGGCGTGTCGCGGTCGGGGCGCTCGAGGACGCTGTCCTCGCCGAACGTCGGGCATCCCGGCGCGCGCTGCGACGTCCGCCGTCGCTCCGCCGGCGGGTAGACGGCCATGTGCACCGGGCTCACCCAGCCGTCGCCCGCCCCTTCCCACTTGGCGACAAACGGGTCGTCGCCCACCGCCGGGACGACGAGCAGGTCGCGCGCGCGCGTGGCCGCGACGTAGGCCACGCGCACACCCTCGGCGCGATCGCGGGCGAGCTCGTCTGCCTCGTGCTCGAGGAGGTCCCAGGGCCGCCAACCGCCCAGACGCAGCGCGCAGAGCCCGCGCTCGGCCTCGATATACCGGCCCGGATTTCCCGCGATGCCCGCGGTGATGTCGGCCAGGATCACCACCGGGAACTCGAGCCCTTTGGCCTTGTGGACGGTCATGATGCGGACGCCCTCGCTCGACTCCTCCACGATCGGTGCTTCCGGCGCCTCGCCCTCCGCCTCCTGGCGGAGCCGTTCGACGAAGCCGCGGAACGAGATGCTGCCCGCGGCTTCGTACGTACGCGCGAGCTCCGCGACGCGCAGCACGTTGGCCAGCGCCTGCTCGCCCCACGGGCGCAGCACGAACGCCGCGTACGCGCGCGTCGCCGTGAGCAACCGGTTCACCGTCTCCTCGACTGGCCGATAGTTCCGGAGCCCGTGGAGCGACCGCAACAGCGCGAGCGCGTCGACCACCGGCTGCAGGCACGTTCCGACCGCTTCCTGGGGCGGTCGATAGGGATGCAACCGGCGGAACCGCCCGCGGTATTCGATGAGTTCCTCGTCCCCGATGGCGAAGAGCGGGCCCTTGAGCGTCGCGTACACGGACAGCTCGTCGTCGGGCCACTCGACCGCCGCCAGCGCCGTGCGCAGGCTTTCCACTTCCTCCCGGAGGTGGAAGGATCGGCCACCTACCAGGAGGTGCGCGATCCCGCGCGCCTCGAGGGCCACCGTGTATGGGCGCGTGACGTCCGCCCCCCACGACGTGAAGCGCCGGAAGAGCAGGCACACGTGGCGCGCCGAGATCGGAAGCGCTTCCCCTGGCCGCTCGCGGTCGGTGACCTTCCACCCGCTCTCTTTCAGGAGCCACGCCACGAACGCGCCGACGGACTCGGGCAGCGATTCCTCCACGGCCGATTTCGCGAATCCGCCGTGCCGCCCGTACGGCTTCGGCACCGGAAGCGCGACGATGCCCGGTTGGCCCGGGAGCGCGTCGCGGTACGGGCTGAGCGGCACGTATCCCGCCTGGAGCGCCGCGCGGTCCTCCCTCATGGCCGGCGCGAACGCCGCGTTCACTAGATGCTGGATGGACGGAATCGCCCGGAAGCTCGTGGTGAGATAGATGCACGCGGCGCCGCGGGCGATCAGCAGCTCCTTCACCGTCTGGTACGTCCCCACGTCGGCGCGGCGGAATCGGTAGATCGACTGCTTCGGGTCGCCCACGATGAAGAGCTTGCCCGGCGCGGGCGTGGCGTCCTGCCAGCGGCTCACCGCCGGGTCCGAGGCGGCCAGCAGGAGCACGATCTCCGCCTGGAGCGGGTCGGTGTCCTGGAACTCGTCGACGAAGATATGGGTGAGTTGGTGCTGAAGATCGGCCCGGACCTCGCTCCGGTCACGCAGGAGATCGCGCGCCCTCAACAGGAGGTCGACGAAGTCGAGCGAGGCGGTGCGCGTCTTGAGCTCTTCGTAGCGGTCGACCACCTCGAGAAGGCCCTGCTGGACGAGCGCGGCCAGGTCCGCGTCCGCCTCGCGGGCGAACGCCTCGAGCGATGCCAGGAGCTCTGCGTGGGCAGCGAGGACCGCCTCCCGCGTCACACCGCCCCGGTCGTTGCGCGGGTGCCCCCGGTGCGGGCTCTTGAAGGTCCGCTCGCCGAGCAGATCGATCAGCGCCGCCTCGAGCCAGTCGTGGTCCCTGGGCGCGACGCGCTCGCGCGTGCGGACGTCCTCGCTGAGCCGCCGCAGCGGCCAGAGGTCCGCGTAGAGCGTATCCGCGGTGATCGCGCGCGTGGTGAGCTGCGCATGGAGTCCATGCACCCGCGCGACGAGCGCCTCGATCGCCGTCGCCCGGTCGAACGCGCGGCGCTGCCAACCCGCGCGGAAGTCGCGCCAGCCGACGAGCTGCCAGCCCGCGCGCCGGAGCCGGTCGACCGGGTCGCCGTCGAACGCGCGCCGGCGCAGAGCGCGCCGGAGCCCTTCTGGCGGGGCCTCGAGCTTCTCGCTGAGCCAGCCGTCGAACGCGCGCCGGTAGAGCGCCTCGGCCTCCGCCTCCGGCAGCACTTCGAAGCTCGGGTCCACGCGCGCCTCGACAGGCCGCTGGTGAAGGAGGTCGTTGCAGAAGCCGTGGATCGTGCTGACGCGAGCCTCCTCGAGGTGGGCGATGGCGTCCTCGAGCCGGCCGCGCTGCGCGCTGCCCTCCGCCGCTCGCTCGCGCTCGTCCTCGAGCCCGGCGCGCAGCCGGAGCTTCAGCTCGCCGGCCGCCTTCTCGGTGAACGTGAGCGCGGCGATCGTCTGAACGGTCCCGCGCCCCTCGGCGAGGACGTTGACGAGGCGCGCGACCAGCTCGCTCGTCTTGCCGGTGCCAGCCGCCGCCTCGACGACCAGGGTCTCGTCGAGCGACGCCCTGATGCGCTCCCGCTCGGCCTGATCGACGAGCGCCCTCACGCCGGCACGTCCGTCCGCGTACCCGAGGGCCCTTCGCCGAGCGCGCCGCTCACGGCCAGGTTCTCAGGTCGGTGAGCTCTTCGATTCGCGCCTGGTCCTTCTGCTTGATGCGCAGCTCCTCACTGGGGCCGCAGACATCGCGGAAGTCGCAGATCCCGCACGCCCGCGCCCGCGGCGCGGCCGGCAGGAAGCCGCTGGCGATCGCGCGGTCGATGGCCGCGAGCACCTCCGAGCCGCGACGTCGCGGCTCGGCGGACAGCGGCACGAGGCGCTCGGAGAACCCGCCGGCGCGCGTGCAGTAGAAGAGCCGCGACTCGACCACCCGCGCCGAGAGCAGGTGCTCGACAGCCAGGCCGTAGAGGACCGGCTGGAGCATCTCGCCGCCGCCCACGATCAGGTTCCGCCGCGTGTAGTTGCCGCCTGTCTTGTAATCGGTCACGCGCAGGTCGGGACCCCCGCGCTTGCGTTCGACCAGGTCGACGATGCCGCGCAGCCGGTAGCCCTCGGGCAGGGTCACCTCCGCCTCGACGCTACGCGGGTCGTTCAGGGGATCGCGCGGGAGCCCGTACGCCAGCTCGAACGCGAAGGGCTCCCACTCGGCCTGGGCCGCGGCGGATTGCTCGAGCCACATCCGGAGATCGGCGCGCATCGACGCCACCTCGTCCTGCCAGACGCGCTGGATTGCCGGCGCGAGCTCCTCGCGATATTGTTCCGCCACCCGGTCGAGCGTCCGGTCGAGCGCGGCCCTCGCCGGCTCGAGCGCGTCGGCGGCAAGGGGCAATCGCCCCTCGTCGGCGAGCGCGCGCATCGCGTCCGCCTGCACCCGGTGGAACAGGTGGCCGCGCGTCGCCGGATCCAGCTCCACGATAGGCGCCACCTCGGGGCGTGGCTCGAGCCGGCAGATCGCCGACAGGAAGAACTGGTACGGGCACGCCGAGAACTTCTGGAGCGCCGAGGCCGAGTAGGCGCGGGCCCCGAGCCGCGCGGCAGCCAGCGCCTCGCGGGTGCCGTCCGTTACACGCACGAGGCCGTCGGCCGGCGTGAAGCGTCGGCGCCAGCGCGCCCACCGCGTCCGGAGCGAGCGGGCGAGACAGTCATTCGATTCCAGAAGGTAGCGGGCGCGTCCGCTCGCCTCGCCACTCGCCAGCAGGGCCCGGAGCGTCGCAAGGTCGTGCTCCACTTCGTCGATCGCGCGCGCTGGGTCGTCCGGCGCGGGCCACGCGAGCCGGGCCCCCGCGGCGGCTGCCGCCTCGCGTTCCATCCGCGGCGGCTCCGGCACGCGGCCGGTGAGCGCGCGCGCCACCTCGAGCGCGTAGAAGGACGGTACCCGCGGGCGCGCCTCCGTCTGCTCGATGCGCGAGTACGAGAGGTGCAGGCCTCGGCGGGCCGCCCCGACGGCGAGCCGGAGTAGAAGGCGCTCTCGACGGCCCCGGTCGTCCTGCGTGGCGAGCGAGGCGTCGAGGTCGCGCCGAAGCGCATCGAGCAAGATCGGGTCCTCGCGTGGTTTCTGCGGGAAGATCCGCTCGGCCAGCCCCGGCAGGAAGACCACCTCGAAGCTCCGCCCCCGTGCCTGCTCGACCGTGCCGACGAAGACGCGCCCGTACCGGTCCGCTGGGGGACGCTCGGCGAGCGTGGTCAGCTCCCCGGCGAGAACATCGCGCACTTCGTCGAGCGCCACGGGCCCGATCACCTCGAGCGGTCGCAGCGCGGCGAGAACGGTCAGCACCCGTTCCGGCCGTCTCAACACGGTCGGGGCGAGCGTCTCCAGCGCGGCGATCCAGTCGCCCCACGTTCCGCGCGCCGGGAGCGCCGTGAGCCGCTCGATGACGGGGACCGCGAAGCGCCGCAGGTGCTCGAGGTTGCGGAGGTCCCGCTCGATCGCCAACGTCCGAGGCGAGTCGGGCTCCTCTTCGCGAAACCGGGCGAGCCGCGCGCGGAATTCCGCGTCGAGGCCAGCCAGGCGGCGACTCCAGCGATCCTTGCCACCGATCACGGCGGACTCCACCAGGAGCTGCTCCCATCTCCACGGCGCGCGCAGGGTGCCCTCGACCACCGGGTGGTCGTCGGCATCCGGATCATCCGAGGCGCCGGCGTCGGGCAAGGTGGCCCCGGAGCTTCCCGGCAACTCGCCTTCCGCCGCCGGGCCCAAGGTCTCGTCCTCGGGTGCTGTCCACACCGCGCGGTTCACCGGCGGCGCGCCGGCCTCGTCGAGCGACGGCACCTGCCCGAGCGAGAGGTACTCGGCGAACCTCCGCGCCGAGAGACCCTCCAGCGCGCAGTCGAGCAGCGCGAGGAACGCGCGACCCGAGGGGTCGGGGCGTGACGTGCCCCGAGCGAACCAAGCGGAGACGCCCGCGCGGCGCAGCGCCACTTCGAGCAGCGACGCGTAGACCTCGGGCGCGCGAAGGAGCACCGCTATCTCGTCGAAGGGCGTCCCCGCCCGCGCTTCGTCGAGGATGCGCCGCGCGATCTCGACCACCTCCCGTCCCTCGCCGGGGGCTGAGAAGAACCGGACATCGCCGCGCGCCTCGCCCGGTGGCGGCGCGGTCGCGGCGAACAGAAAGTCGCGTGCTCGCGCGAGGTCGGACTCGTCGATGGAGATGGCGGGCGTCGAAGAGTTGCCGGGGGCCGGGACCCCCAAGGCCCGGAGGGCGTCGAGCGTGGCGTCGTCGCCGGTGGGGACGGTCACCAGCACCGCCGGCGACAACCTGGTGAGCGAATCGACGAAGTCGCGCTCGGCCGGCCCGGCGATGGGGACGTCGAGCAGAACCATCGGTATCTGGCGCAAGGTGTCGAGGGCCCCCTCCGCGGCGGCGCGCGTCGCGATGGCTAGAAGCGCGGCGCGGTCGGCGACCTTGCCCGCCTCGAGCTGTCCTTCGAAGCGCCGGGCCAGCTCCGCAACGTCGCGCGCCGGGCCATCGAGCGCCTCCAGCGCGCCCGCGGTCACGCGGCCGAGCCGTAGCTCCCCGAGCGTTGCCGCGAGCGCGCGGGCAAAGCCGGAGAACCGCGCGACCGGCGCGAAGTACGCGAGGGCCTCCTCCCGCAGCGCCTCGAAGCTCACCCGCGCGGCGACCGCTTCCGCGCCGAGCGCCGTGGCCGGCGCCACGCCGAGCCGCGCCATCTCCGCGGCGGCACAGCGCACGGCGAGCTGCGCGAGGCTTGCGCGGTGCAGCCCGAACGTCGCGCCGCGAGCTCTCGTGACCCTCCGGGCCAAGTCATCCGCCGCTTCACGGGACGCGCCGACGATCAGGAGTTCCGCCGCGGCCGGAACGCGCTCGATGAAGGCCCCGGCGGCGCCGAGCCGCGCGGCGGCCGAGGACGACTGGAATGTCTCGAACATAACGAGTAGATCCTAGCGTGGCGAGAAAGTGGGAGGAGCTCGAAAGCGCGACCTCGACTGCGAGCGCGCCGGGGGCTTCGCTCTACGTATCGGACGCCGCACCGGAACCGCGCAGCAATTCATGGTGCCGCCCCGAGCCAGCCGCCTGTTTCTGGGAACCGTGGACGGTCGCACCTGGCAGACGAATAGCGGGGCCTTCTCTGTCAACGTGACGGCTGTGACGACGGGCGGCTGGCCCGCCTTTGCGGAAGTCCTCTCGAGCGGAACATCTTTCCGGGCCGGGCCGAACTCTCCCTCGGCGTCCATGCGTGCAATCCGCCAGGCGGCGAGCTCGTGGACCTCTACGTGGGTGCTCTCTTTCCCGACGGCGACACGATCGTCTTCTTGGCCGCACCCCACCTCTTCGGCGGTCTGGGGCAGTTCAGCGCCCCGGCGTCGGTGGCGCCGATGCTGGCGCTCGAGGGCGGTGAGCGAGTGGGCGCGGAGGTGCTCGACTTCACGTTCCCGGCCGGCGGTATCCCGGTGGGGACGTACCACGTCTTCGCGGCATTGTTCCGGCGCAGCTCGCTCGGGGACAACGCCCTGAACGAGGGCGACCTGGTCTGGCTGGACTTCTTTCCGCTGACCTTCGCCCCGCGAGGAGTGGCCCCTTCTCGGCGCCATCCTCCGCCGGCGCATCGCAATCAGTTCGTCCGCTGCCTGATGAACTCGCCGATCCGATCGATGGCCTGCCGGGCTTCAGGCAAGAACGAGCCGAAGCCCTGCCAGACGTGGATCATGTCCGGCCACGGCTCGTAGGTCACGTCGACGCCGGCGGTCCTCGCCCGCTCGGCGAGTCGGCTGGCGTCGTCCAACAAGGTCTCGGACTGCCCCACCTGAATGAGCAGCGGCGGCAATCCCCTGAGATTGGCGTGGAGGGGCGACGCGAGCGGCGTCCGCGGATCCTGACCCTGCAGATAGGCGGTGGCCATGTTGGCGACGACGTCCCGCTTGACGAGGGGATCCGCCTCCGCGTTCGCGTCCATCGACTTGCCGGTGATCTCCAGGTCGACCCAGGGGCAGATGCACACACCAGCCGCCGGGAGGCGATCGCCTCGATCGCGCAGCGAGACAAGCGCGGCCACGGTCAGCCCGCCCCCCGCCGAATCGCCGGCCAACACGGTGCGGCCAGGCTCGCCGCCATTCGCTAGGAGCCAGCGGTACGCCGCCACGGCGTCCTCGACTGCCGCCGGATGCGGGTTTTCCGGCGCCAACCGATAGTCGAGCGTCAGCGCCTGGGCCTGGGCAGCTCGTGCGATGTGAGACACCATTCCCCGATAATCCTTGGGCGCGCCGACCACGTAACCGCCGCCATGCAAGTAGAGGACAGTCCGCCGGGCCGCGGCGCCTGGCGGGATCACCCATTCGGCGGAAATACCGCCCGCGTCCACCGACTGGATCTTCACGTCCGCGGGGGGCGGGAATTGCCCCAAGAAACGGCCGTAGATCGCCCGAAACTCCGCGGGCGTCTGCGCCGCGGCGAACTCCTGCAAGAGCGACCGCTGCAGTTCGATCGCTCGATCGAGCTCCTTGCTTGCCATGTCGACCCCCATGCTCAGTCAGCCGGGTCACGTCCAGCACGGAGGTCGAGAGCGACCTCCGCGCATACCATCGCTCGGGCCCCTGTCTCGGCTATGATCCTGCCATCCCCGCCGGCACGCGCTCCGGCACGAGCTGGACGGTGGATTCAGGCAAGGTCGGGGCGCCGCCGCACTCGCGGTGCAGCACGGGCATCACTTCGGCGGCGAAGACCTGCATCTGCTCCTCGATCTCTTCCGTGGCGTAGCCGCCCGCCTCGAACCAGGCCGTGAACATGAAGTCGTCGTAGCCGCAGGTCTCCTTGATGCGCATGATCTTGTGCACGACCTCCTCCGCGGTGCCCACGAGAGCGATCTCCTTCTGCATGATCAGGTCCGCGGTGACCTTCATGTTCAGGTCGTACATCGGCTCGCCCAGGTCGGACAACACGGCAGCAAAGCCGAACGGGCCGTAGTAGTCCCACTGCAGCTCGATCGGTTCCTTGTACCGCTGCAAATCCTCCCGCTCGTGGCCAGGACGGAGGATGTGCACGTAGCGGCAGCAGCCGAAGCCGCGGTGCTTCTGCGCGTCCCAGCCGCGCTTCCAGCGGCCGCGATTCAGCCGGTCGGGCCAGCCGTGCTTCTCCGCCTCCTCGTAGTAGATCTCGATGTTGCGCCTCAGGCGCGAGGTTGGCTCGGGCACGGTGAAGGCGTTGACCTTGTTGCGCGCGGCCCAGCGAATCGAGCGCTCGCTCGTCACCGGCTCCCACACCTGCGGGTGCGGCTTCTGTACCGGCTGCGGGAAGACGCTCAGCTCCTTCAAGGTCGTGGTCGAGGCCATGATCGGACTGCCCATCGAGTACATGTCGGGCGGCCCGACGTTGAGCACGTCCTCCACCCTGCGCCCCGCCTTGGGCATGTTGAAGTAGGCCATCGTCGCCTTGTGGTTCCACTTGGTGTGCCGGGGCGGCAACGACCAGTACTCGCCGTGATGGGAGAAGGACAGCTGCGTCCAGGCCTTCATGATGATCTCGAAGGCCTCTTCGAAGTAGGCGCGGTTGCGCTCCTGGTCCTGGATGGTCGAGCCGTAGCGCCAGCCCCAGGTCTCCGCCTCGCGCGGCTGGTAGCCGCGGCCGATGCCGAACTCCAGCCGCCCGCCGCTGATCACATCCAGCATCGCCGCCTGCTCGGCGACGCGCAGCGGATGCCACCACGGCAGGATATTCGCCATCTGGCCGAAGCGGATCCGCTTGGTCTGGGAGGCGATCGCCGCCTCCGTCAGCAGCGGGTTGGGGCTGAACTCCGGCCCCTCGGGCATGAAGTGATGCTCCGTCATGAACCAGTAGTCATACCCGAGCTGATCGGCCAGGATCCCTTGCCGGAGCTGAGCGACGAGGACGCGCTGGTAGCTCTGGTGTACCTCCGCCAGCGAGCCGTCGTTCACCACCACGCCGGACGGCGTGGTGACCGCCTTCAGGTCGGAGGCGCCGTTGTGGAATATTCCGATCTCGATGGTCATGCTGGGCTCCCTTCTGCCCGCTCCTCACCACCCGCGGGGTGTGCGGATTGCGGCCCTACCCGGATTCTCAGGGCACATGCTCGAGACAGTCGGAGGAAGTACGACGAGCTTAGTCCCGAGGAGGCAGGCGGTCAAGAACACGCATCACATCGAAGTCCATCGCGGCGCTCGAGGATGCGGTCGAAATCATCGCGGGCTCGAAAGCTCACAACGCCGCCAAGATTGATTTGTTGACCCCGTTCCTCGACTGGCCTAGCATGCCGTTCACACAGGTGGCAATCGTCCGGCCCTTCAGGGAGGCAGCGATGCCCCTGGCTCGGGATTCTGGACAATTCTTCGCTGCCTTCGTTGGCCATTCAGATGGACTGCGAGGGTGCGCATGTCTCCGTGGACTTCCATTGCCGCGTGGGTGTGACCCCTTGTCATCTCTTCTGGCGCCGATGACCAACACGCCGTCGTCCCGGTAGCGGTCAACATGGGAAGGAGATCGACGATGTCCAGCCAGGACCAGGTCCACGGGGCTCCGCGGCCGCCCGTCAAACGGCGCGACTTTCTGAAACACACGGGGTGGGGAACGGTGGCGGTGACCGGCCTCATCGGCATGAGTCGTTCACGCGCATTGGCCCATCCCCCCTCGCCTTATCCCTCGTGGACGTCGCCAAGCGATAAGCCCCCGAAACGCGGGGGGCTGCTGACCCGCGCCACCGCCTGGGATCCGCCGGTGCTCGATCCCCGCCTGACGAATTCGGTGGGTCTCTTCCAGATTGCCACCCTCACCTCCAACCGGCTGCTGCGCTATCCCTTCACCGACGAAGCCAAGAACAACTCCGACCTGACGCTCAAAGGCGACCTGGCCGAGACGTGGGAGGGAAGTCCCGACTTTCGGACCTGGACCTTCAAGTTGCGCCAGGGGGTGAAATGGCACAACGTGCCACCGGTCAACGGACGCGAGCTGGTCGCCGACGATATCAAGTATTGCTACGAGGCGTATGCGAAGGAAGGGGTGCAGTCGTTTACCTTCCAAGAAATCTCCGGCATGGAAACGCCGGACAAGTACACCATTCGCATCCATCTGAAGACGCCCAATACCATGTTCCCGCAGAATGTCGCGGAAGCAGTGACCATCATCTTCCCGCGGGAGGTGCTCGAAGAGGACGGTGATCTCAAAAAGCGCCTGATCGGCACGGGACCCTTTATCCTGAAAGAGTATGACCGCAAAGTCAAAGCGGTCCTCGTCCGCAACCCAGACCATTTTGACAAAAACTATCCGTACCTCAACGAGTACCGCATCCTCTCCACCCCCGATGCGGCCACGCGCTTGGCCGCTTTCCGCACCGGGCAGAGCGACATCCTGGGATTGCAAAGCCTGGCCGATGTGGCGGCCGTCCGTAAGACCAACCCCACGGCGGTCGTGCAGGAAGTCACCACGGTCCTGGCGCCGTTTGGCCTCACCGTGCGTCAGGATAAACCACCGTTCAATGACGTACGGGTGCGCCGGGCCCTCTCGATGGCCATCGACCGGCAAAAGCAGGTCGATACCCTCTATGAGGGGCACGCCATTCTGGGCTGGGGGATTCCCTATTTCTATTTCCAGGACGAACGACCGACGGCGGCCGACCTCGGCCCCTACTGGCAGTATCGCCCAGAGGAAGCGAAGAAGCTCCTGACCGAGGCCGGCTATCCCCAGGGTTTCAAAACGACCCTCTTCTACTATGAATACTTCCCTCAGATGACGTCCCAAATTCAACTGGTGCAACAGGATCTGAAGCGCAATCTCAACATCGAGCTGAGCATTACCAAGAACGACTACACGACCTACTTTGGCCGCTATGCCGAGGGGAAATGGGAAGGCACGGCCTGGGGATTCCAGACCGGGTACGCGGTGAGCCTCGACGAGCGGACCTATCAGTACATGCACTCGAAGTCGCCGAAGAACTATTTCCGTATCGCCGACCCCGTCGTCGATGAGCTGGCCACCAAGCTGCGGCAAACTCGGGATCGGGCCGAACAACGCGCCATCACTAAAAAACTTGTCGCCCGCGAGCACGACCAGGTCTTGCGGATATGGATGCCCTTTGATGCGGGTTTTTCACTCTGGCAGCCGCACTTGCGGAACATCGGTCAGTTGGACCTTCGCGGGAACTTCGGCTACGGGAGTTCGACCCTGGCCCGGCTCTGGCTCGATAAGTGAGGACGGGGTGCTGAGCTAGGACCTGACCGATCTTGTTCGGATCGGGGTGAGCCGTCTCGCCACAGGCCGGTCGGGCTCGCCGGGGAACGCTCCTCGGGGAGCGCACGATCGCCCAGTTTTTGGTAGTTGACGCGCCGGTCCGGTCGCCTTGACTTGATCCGTGGCGTCTCCTACTGCGAGCTTATCGTTCCCCTTTCCCGATCAGGACATCGAGCGCCTGCGACTGAGCGATCTCCATGCAGCGACACGCTTCCTCCAGGAGCTCAATGAGCTGCGGGACCTCCCCTCGTTCCAGGAGCAACTCATCACCCGGATCGCAACCACGCCATCGCTCAAGCCCCTCGGCCTCTCTCGCCGTGAAGCGCGAGTGATGACCTGGATCGCGCAGGGCAAGACCAACGCCGAGACGGCCCTCATTCTCCAGGTCAGCCGCAGAACGGTCGACAAGCACCTCGAGCATATCTACACCAAGCTCGGCGTCGAGACGCGGATGGCCGCGGCCGCGCGCGGGCGGGCCGCCGCGTCCGGCGAGGGGGAAAGCCCGCCGTCAGACTAGTCGCGGCACCGGCAATGGTTCGGGAGTCCACGAGGCCCCGGGCGCAGGGGTCATGGCACGTCGGTCGGCACGACCGTGAGCGCGCGCAATGCGCCCTCCCGCAGGACGGTGATCGTCAACGGAACGCCGATCGGATGGCCCAAGAGTTCTCGATGGACGGCGTCGACGTCCTCCATGGGTTTGCCGCCGATGGCCACCAGCAGGTCGCCAGTCCGGAGCTCGGCTGCCGCCGGCGTCGACGGTTCAATGCTGAGCACCTCGATGGCCCGCGTGTTGGCCAGGCCGAGAGCGCGGGCCATGCGGCGGTCGAGCGGTCGCGACTGACCGCCGAAGCCGAGGTAAGGCCGTCGCACCCGGCCGTGGGCAAGGAGCTCCGGAATGACCCACGTTGCCGTGTCGATGGGGATGGCGAAGCTGATGCCTTGCGCCATCGCGAAGATGGCCGTGTTGACGCCCACCACGAACCCGCGTGAATCGACGAGCGGGCCGCCCGAATTCCCCGGGTTCAACGCCGCGTCGGTCTGAATGATGTTGTCGATCAGCCGTCCCGTCGTGCTCCGCAGTGAACGTCCGAGTGCACTGACGACACCGGCTGACACGGTCGATTGAAAGCCAAACGGATTCCCGATGGCGATCACCAACTGTCCGACCCGCAGCCGAGCCGATTGGCCGAAATGCGCAGCGGGAAGTCCGTGGCCCTCCGCGCGGATCATCGCCAGATCGCTCGCCGGATCGTCCCCGGTCAGTGACGCGGGCAGACGCCGCCCGTCGATGAGCGAGACCTCGAACTTGCTTGCGCCATGGACGACGTGGCTGTTCGTCAGGATGTACCCGTCAGATGCGACGATGACACCAGACCCCGAGCCGGCGCCGGGGCTGCCGCGACCACGGCTCGTCCGGACACCGACGACCGTCGGGCCGACCGAGTCAACGACCGAGACGACAGCCGCCGAATAGGCATCGAGCAGGGTGGCATCGTCGTTCGGGCGTGGCGGAGCTGGACCATTGCGCCCATTCGGCTCGGTGGAGACGAAGTCAACCCCACCCCGCATGGTCTACCGCGCGCTGCTCCTGCGCAGGAAGCGTCGCCGCAGGTCCGCGATCCTGTCGCCGTCTTCCCGGTGGGCCACGTTGCTCCTTTGCCTCATCGCGATGATCTCCTTGGTTCCCCCTGAGAAGATCGTCGTGATCGCCTCTTCCCAAAGGAGGGCTCGGTCTTGCGATGCGCGCCCCCCCGTGGATGGATTCGAGACGCCCCACGGCGGCGCGGGCCCGGCACAGCGGGTTGGCGCGGGAGGTCGCGTTGCGGCGCGGCGTCAGGTCTTCTTGCTCTGCGCTTTCGCCGAGGTGTGTCTGACGGGCGGTTGGAGAGGGCCATCTCCACCCACTCGACGGCCTCGGGGGGACGCTTGACGGGGACCGCCGGGGGGCGCGATCCTGGCGCGCGGCGTGGGCAGATTCCCCGGGGGATTTCTGAACAGTGGGTGACCTGCAGACGGAGGGAGGGGCGCGAGGGCCGGTTGCCGCGTCTGCTCCACGAGCAGGATCGTGGTCCTGCGGCGGTTGATCCCGGCCAGGATCTGGGCGGGGGTCTGAACCAGGCGCGGGGCCATTCCCCCGGTCGGGTCATCGGCCAGCATCATGCCGACGGGCCGACTCAAAGGGAAATCTACGATCCTCAGCTCAGGGTCGTCGTCTCGATCGTCCTGGCGGCGTCGGCCTGGCTGGGGGTCGCGACCTTCCTGGGCATGCGGTACATCGGCGCGGGCTTGGTCGTGTCGCTCTTCTACGCGGTCAGCACGTTCCTCCTGTCGCTATCGCCCATCAAGGGGTACGTCATCAACACCGCGGCCATGCTGTCCAGGCTCACGAGAGGGAGGCGCCTGCATCGCGTGATGCAGTGCGAGCCCGTCGACACCGCGGTCTATCGCAATCGGCTGCTCGCGCGCGGTGGAGCCGCGGACCCCGCTGACGATCATGATCCCCATCTACGACGAACCGTTCGATCTCATCCGGCGGACATCGCTGGAGACGGCGATCCGCGAGGTAGAGGACTACGGTCCCCTCGCCAATCTCATTGTCTCGGACGACGGCTTGATGGTGTTCTTGGACAATTCACTCCCCGAGTTCGAGGCGGCGGCGCGTGCCAAGCTGGAGGCGCAGCGCATCCGCAGCGAGCGGGAAGTGATCATGCGCCTCGACTACTACGGCGAGCCCTCCGCCGCACCGACATCCGCGTCGGCGTCGTGGCCAGGCCCAAGGCCGTGCTCGGCCGGCCCGAGACCGAGCGGCCTGGCACCTTCAAGAAGGCCAGCAACCTGAACTTCACGCTTCGGCTCGTCGACGCCGGCGCGGCGCTCGAGCGAGGGTCGATGTCGCACGAGGCGGCGATCGAGGCCGCGCTGGCGCTACGCCTGGGGGACGATCACCGGCGGTCCGCCTACGCCCGCGGCGAGCTGGTGGTGGGCGAGGTGGCCTTGTTGCTGGACAAGGACAGCACGGTGCCAGCCGGGGTCAGCCGCGACGCCGTTGCCGACTTCGCTCGCGATCCAACGCTCGCCTACATCCAAGTGGCGACCACACCGATCAACCTGACCGACAGCTACTTTGCGCACGCGGTCGGCTATTGCACGAGGCTCATCTACGACTTTGCGTTCCCGCTCGGGATCGCCACGGGCAGCAACGTGCCCCTGGTCGGCCACAACGCCTACATCCGGATGTCCGACCTCAAGCGCCACGGCTACTGGGATGAGGACCGCGCCTCGGAAGACTACAGCTTCGCGCTGGACATGGCCGCGGACGGCCGGCACGGCAAATACCTGGACCTGCAGGACAAGCGCTTCGGGGAGATGGTCTCCCGAGACATCGAAGAGGAGATGCAGAAGTTCGCCCGGCAGGGATCGGCTCGATGGAGAGCACGGCCGCGGTCCACCTGCCGCGCCTCCTTTCCCGGCTGCATGCGGCGTATCGCGCGCTCGAGGTGCAGCTCGTGACGGGCACGTCCGGCGCGCTGATCGCCCAGCTGCGCGCCGGGGAGATCAGCGCCGCCTTCGTGAGCGGCGACGTCGACGAGCCCGGCCTCATCGCCGACCCCGCCTTCGTCGAAGAGCTCGTGCTCATCACGCACCCGTCGACCCGGCGCCCCCGCGCCCGGCCGACTTGCACGACAAGACCCTGGTGGCCTTCACCACGGGCTGCACCTACCGGGCCTGCGTGGAGACCTGGCTCGCCGCGCAGGGGATCCGCCCGCCGCGAATCTTCGAGGTGGCCTCATACCACGCGCTGCTGGCCTGCATCGCGGCAAATGTCGGCTACGCCTTTGCGCCGCGCTCGGCAGACGCTTGAGTTTCTCGCGGAGGCGCGCCTCAGCGCGGTGCGACCAGCACCCTCTCCCTGAGCGAGTGGCCGCCGAAGGTTCCACCGCTCCGGCGCGCGCGTGATGTCGCGCGGGCGGCGCGCTGGCTACAGGGCTCGTCAGCTCGCCAGCGGCTCGGTCAGGTGCCCGGCGAACAGGATGCTGTCGGTCCGGTTGTCGCGGATGAGGAAGAAGAACGGATGGTCCGCGCGGAAGACGGCCCGGGGCCTGGGCGGAACAGCCGAGGTCGGCACCACGGTGACGCCGGTCGCCGCCGCCGCCTCGGTGCCTTTCTCGTCGACGTCGACGTAGGCCTTGTGGACCACGGCCGACACAAAGACCGGCTGCCCCTTCACCAGTCCCGAGAAGTCGGCGCGATGGCGGGAGAAAGCCAGCGGCATGCCGAGATCGACGAGGGGCCGCTTCAGGTCGACGCTCGAGGTGGCCTTGAACCGCGGCATGGCGACATCCACGTCGTGGAGCGTCAGCCTGGTCAGCCAGTCCGTCACTCGCGCGGCGCTCAGTGTCTTCTCGAGATCGGCGAGGCCATCGGCCCTTCGCGGCAGGAAGACGATCATCGACATCTCGTTGGCGTCATAGGGCAGCTCGAGCGCTTCGAAGGTGCCGCCGTCCAGATAGCGGAGGCTCTGGTGCTGGCGCATGAAGGGCACGTTCCGCGCCGCGCCCTTGGCGCCGAGGGCAAAGTCGCCGGGCTTGGTCATCGACTCGACGAAGAGCGCTGACGACCTTGGCCGGCGAGAAATTCTTCGTGCCGGCCAGGGAGCCGCACCGCAACTCCTTGGTTGGTGTGTCCTCCGGGACTCGAACCCGATAGCGAGCGGATCGACGGCCCTCCTGACGACGTTCGGCTAGGGCCAGCCATATGAGTCGAATCGAGACGCGTACGAATTCAAACCCAGGATCAGCGGGGCCGTTGCAATACTGCGACGATGACCCGAGGATGAATCGCCGCGGCGGGCGCCCCTCCCGGCACTGGCGGCGATCCGGGTCGGGGAAGCGCAGATCGCGGCGGTCGGCGATCCGGGTCGGGGAAGCACAGATCGGCGCGGTCGTCGATGGCGGCGCATACGTCCCGGGGAGCGACCAGCATCACGGCGCGGCCGTTGACGTCGGCCGCCCAGCGGCCGTCCGTGCTGGAGATCGGCCGCCCCCAGGGTGTTTGCCGCGGTCAAAAGGAGCAACAAATATGGTCGAGGCGGCGCTCACCACACATTATGGGACGCGAGGTTTCGGGGTGCGACAGTTCCGCGGCCTGGCCCCCAACCCGTTGACGGCGACATGAGCTGGGTCGAAGGCATCGGCTATGTGGCATCGTTACTCGTCTTTTCGACGTTCTATATGAAGACCATGATTCCCTTGCGATGGGTCGCCATCGCCAGCAACGTGGCCTTCATTGCCTATGGCTTCCTCGGCCACCTGTATCCCGTGCTCATTTTGCATCTGCTTCTCCTGCCTCTCAACGCCATGCGTTTGCGGCAACTCCATTATCTGATCCGGGATATCAGGAACGCGTCGGAGGACGGCTTCTCGTTTGAGGCCATGACTCCGTTCATGACGAGACAGATCTTCAGGGCGGGGCACGGGCTGTTCAAACTCGGGGACCGAGCCGACAAGTTATATCTCGTGCGCAAGGGGTCGATTCGGTTGCCCGAGATCGAGGTCACGGTTGGCGAGGGGGCAATGCTGGGCGAGATCGGACTATTCTCTCCGCACCAGCAACGCACGACCAGCGCGATATGCGAAACCGAGGTGGAAGTGCTGACCCTCACCCAAGACAAAGTCGTGGAGCTCTACTATCAGAACCCCGCGTTCGGCTTTTACCTGGTTCGGCTGATTATTCGTCGACTGCTCGAGAATTTGTCGGGCAAGCCTTCCCGGCGGAGCGGCTGAGGCGGTCCCGGCACCGATGGCTACTGCTTCACCACCTTCATCGAGGCCGCGACGACGAGCCGCACGAAGGCGATCCGGGCGCCGACCAGATCGGGCACGAAGCCCGGGGGAAACAACCCTCCCTCGGTGACGGTGGCGCCGCCTCCGGCAGGAATGCGCATGTTGAGCAGGGCAACACCTGCGTCCACGAAGTCGTCGGTGCCGTTCGTTGAGAGTGTTTCAATTTGACGGATGCGCCCATCGTGGCCGGATGCGCTCGGCCAGCCACAACCTGTGACACCCACGTGCATGGGAAAAACCCGCTTATCTGGCATCAGGATCTCGTACTCAATCTGGGCCCGCCGGATGATCTCGTCGCACGCCGAGCACGCCTGGCCGCTGCCGTAGCCCTGCCGCGTCTTGACGGGCTCTTCACGTGGCAGGGCGTTCACTGACAGCCTGTCACGGATCGCATCAGCGAGGTTCTCCACGTGAACGGGGCGGGACGGCGTCCGCGGCTGGCCGCCAGACAGAAAGCGCGCCAGGTCATCCAGCTTCTGGAGCGTGACGGGCTTCTCAACACGCCCATCGAAGCCGCCGCCCCCAGAGCCGCAGGGAAGTGCCCTCATCCTCGGGCGCGGTCACCGCCACCAGCCGTACCCGGCCATACGGGGGATCGTTTCGGATGTGCCCGGCGAACTCGAACCCGTCCGTCGCTTGCCCGCTGAGGTCACACAGGATGAGGTCAGGCGACAGCGTGACGAGCTTCCGGAAGGCGTTCGTGCCATCCTCGGCCACCGCCACCATGGCGCCGAGGGCCTCCAGCATCCTCCGGGTAATCTCGCGGCTATCCCGGTCAATTCCCACGACCAGAATGGCGAGACCCCGCAGCGGCATGGGTCAAACCTATCAAGAGGGGGGTTGGCCTTCCAGCCACCTTCCCGAAATCGCACCTGCGCTCCCGGGAGCTTTTCAGCTACCATCGCGGGCAGGTCCGATCTGCGGCGCGGCACCGGGAAGGCAGAAGGGCCGCTGCGGCAGGTGCCGGGCGGAGCTGAGCGGGCGCCGGCGGGAGGAGGCTCCCGTGTTTGTCCGTCCTATGCGCTTCGATACACTCCTATGCCCCGCTTCATCCGATCTGGGCGCCGAGCGGTCTGGGTGAGGAGGTACGTCGACAACGCCAGGTTCGAGGTGCACTGGGAAAGCGTCTGGCTGGACAAGGAGCCGAGAGATTCACGAGGCCAGAAAGGAGTCACACCATGCGCTCGAGATGCGTTCCCTTCGGGACGGCGGCGGCCCTGGTCATGGCGATCATTCTTTCCGAAGTCACCACGGCCGGGGCGCAAAAGCGCGGCGGCACCCTTCGCGTCGCCTACGGCAACGAGATCTCCAACTTCGACTTTCACACCGCGCCCGGCTACGAACTGGTGTGGGCGGTGCTGAACATCGGCTGCGGGCTCATCAGCCTCACGCCCGACGGCAAGTTCGTCCCGGACGCCGCCGAATCGTGGCAGATCTCGCCCGACGGTCTCCTCTACACGTTCAAGCTCAAGAAGAACGTGCTATTCCACGACGGCACCAAGGTCGACGCCTCGGTCGTCAAGTTCAACATCGACCGCATCATGGACCCCGCGACCAGGTCCAGCATGCGGACGTTCTACGAGCCGGTGCACGCGGTCGAGGTGCTCGATCCATACACCGTGCAGATCCGACTCAAGTATCCCTACGCGTTCATGATGCACATGCTGGCCGCGTACCGCATGGGCCTCATGTTCTATTCGCCGACCGCCACGCAGAAGTACACGATCGAAGATCGAAAAGCTGGCAAACCGGAGGCCGTCCCCGGATGCGGGCCCTTCAAGCTCGTCGAGTGGGTGAAGGGAAGCCACCTGGTGATGGACCGCTTCGACAAGTACTTCGAGCCGGGCCTCCCGTATCTCGATCGCGTCATGATCCGCGTGATCAAGGATCCCGTCACGCAGATGGCCGCGTTCAAGGCCGGCGAGATCGACTTCATCGCCGACGTCTCCGCCGATCACGTCGACACCCTCCGGGCTCAGAACCCACGCGCCCAGATCATGACCGGGAAAGAGACGACGCCGATGGTCGCGATGATGAAGGTCACCGTGCCCGCGGACGGTAAGCCCATGTCCAAGGATCGCGGGCCACATGCGATCTTCAACGACATCAGGATCCGCAAGGCGGTCGGGTGCTACGGCATCGATCGCAAGGAGATCGTCAAGATCGCGTTCAAGGGTCGGGCCACACCGTGGCTCGGCATCGTTCCGCCGGGCACCCTGGACACCGTTGACGTTACCCACATGTGCCCGTACGATCCGGCCCGCGCGAAAACGTTGCTGGCGGAGGCAGGCTACGGCCCGCAGAAGCCGTTGACCTTCGAGTTGATGACCAACACCGAGAAATCCGTCTTCCATGTGATCGCCACCGTGATCAAGGAGCAGATGGCGCGCATCGGCGTGACCGCGAACATCCGGCTCGTCGACAAGGTGAGTTGGATGAACGTGGCCACGCAGGATGGGCCGTTCGACATGTATGTCGAGGATCTCGCGTCCCTCTTGACCGTGGACCAGAACTCGTACCTGTCGGCCAGCACGGCCTCCTGGAACAGCACGCGCCACACCGACGCCAAGGTCGACGAGTATTACGCCCGCTACGCTCGGGAGATTGACCCTGCGAAGCGCAAGGCCATCGCCAAGGAGTTCCAAGAGTTCACGGCCGACAAGCTCTACTGGAACATGATCTCGGGGTCGCCGTTCTACCAGGTCGCGCAGCCGTGGATGAAGGACTATGTCTACCAGGCCGAGTTCAAGGTCCTCTACAAGAAGGTCTGGCTCGACAAGTAGCGCAGAGGCATCCACGTCGCCAGAGGACGGCTCCAGATCGTTCCGACATGCTGCTGATCCCGACCGCCACGTCGCCGACCAGGATGTGTCAGGCACACCCCATGGCGTAGACCTGCGTGGCCCCTTCCGGCAAGTGACGCTCGGCCCAGCTCTGGCCACCGTCCTCACTGGCGAACACCTCGCCCACGGTGGTCGCACAGTACATGCGCTGGGGCTGCCGCTCGTCGAACGCGATGGCGAAGATGGTGGTCTCCGGCTTGACGCCCATATCCACCCGAGACCAGTTCAATCCGCCGTCCGTGCTGCGGAACAGGGCGCCCACGTCGCTCTGGAAATTCGCGCCGGCGGCCACCCAGATGGTCTTGGGATCACCGGGGACCTCGCGAATATCGCGGCAGTACGTTTGTCCCTTGGCATTCAACGGCTCGAGCCGGGCACTGGCCCAGTGCGTGCCCTGGTCCGTGCTGCTGAATAGGCCAGCGCGGCTGATGGCCAAGACTAGCCCGGGACGCCAGCGTCCGACCAGCACGCCGTGCATGTCCACGGTGTCATCGTTCAGGTACTGCCCGTGGCTCATGTTCTCCCAGTGTTCGCCGCCGTCGAGGCTGCGGACGATGCCGCCAACTTCGATGGCGCCGTAGACCTCATTCGGGTTGGCCGGATTGATGGCCAGCTCCAGGACGCGTTTGGCCGGGTTGGCCCCGGGGGCCACGGTGATTTCTGGGAAGCGGACGCTCACCGGGAGCTGTCGCCAGTGCTCTCCACCGTCTTCACTTCGGAAGATCTCGCAGTTCTCGTACCCCGCGTACAGCACCTTGGGGTCATGAGGATCGAACGCCAGAGACCAAACGGGCAAGCCGTGATCAGCGATGTCGAGCCTCTCCCAATGCTCGCCGTGGTCCGTGCTGCGGTAGGGCCCGTGCTGCGTCCCGACATACACGGTCCCCGTGAGTTCAGGGTGCGTGGCGATGGTCCGGATGGCTGGCGCCTCGGGGAGACCCCGAATCGCGAGCTCCCACCGGTCATCGCCCACGGCCATGCGATAGAGGCCGGATTTGACGGGGCGGCCCGGGGCGGTCTCACCCGCCAGGCCAACGTACACATAGGGCGTGCGATGCGTCGCCGTCATAACGCGCTCCTTTCCTGTACCGTGCTCCCGCGAGCAGGAGGATCGCCCTATCGCGCGGTTGCGTCAAGGGTCTCCGCGACGTCGCGATATCGTGTGCCTCCATCCAGCGACGACCATACCGACCATCACGCGTTGCGCAACGAGGGGGGAGACCATGGCGAGCCTCGCGTTTGCCGGCTGCAGTGCCGTCAATCCCGCGGGCCAGCCGACCCGGCCAGTTGCGCGGCGGCGCGAAGTCGCCGCGAATGGCCGCCGCGTGAATAGTCAGTGGTGCCATCGGCGTAGAGACTCCGTGCCGTCGACCGTCCTTCGAGCATGCCCGTTGGCTCATCCCCATGCGGCCGACCACGCGGTCCCGGCGGCGAAAGCCCTTGACAGCCCAGAGTCGCCCGCCTACGCTGCCGCCACTCGACGACGCTTCCCGAGGGTCCCACCCTTCGATACGGAGCGAGGAGGGACGAATAATGCCTCGCCTGACCTGGCTGCTCCCGGCCGTCGTGCTCGCTTCGGCGCTGATGCCTCGGATGGCCGACTCCCAGGCCCCGCTGGGACCGGGGCCCAAGGTCAGCATCTCCGCGGTTACCCAGTCGATCCCCACGCTGCTGCAGTGGGTGAAGGTCGACGTGCCCTATTACCGCGAGATCATCCCCCAGCGCAGCAACGGTCGGGTGGAGGTCAAGCTCAGCACGTGGGCCGAGATGAACTTGGCCGGCACCGAGATCCTTCGCCTGACGAGAAGCGGTCAGGTCGACATCAGTGCCTCGCCGCTCACCTACGTCGCCGGCGACGTGCCGCTTCTGGATGGCGCCGACCTGGCAGGGTTGAACCCCACCATCGAGCAGGCCCGGAAGGTCGTCACCGCGCTTGTCCCCGTGGCCAACAAGGAGCTGGAACGGTTCAATACCAAGATCATCGGGACCCTGCCGTTTCCGGCTCAGGTCTTCTGGTGCCGCAAACCCGTCAAGGACCTCGCCGACCTGAAGGGGCGGAAGATCCGTACCTTCGGAACCTCGCTCAACGACCTCGTCGGCGCCCTGGGCGCGCAGGCGGTCAGCATCACGTTCGCGGAGGTGTACGTCGCGCTGGAGCGCGGGGTTGCCGACTGCGGCATCACCGGGACCGCCAGCGGAAACGCCGCCAAGTGGTACGAGGTGACGTCCCACATCTATACCCTGCCGGTGGGCTGGTCAGTCACCGCTTACTACGCGAACCTCGCCTGGTGGAACCGGCTCGATCCCGGTGTCCGGAAGTTCCTCGAGGACACGCACAAGGAAATGGAAGACAAGCAATGGGCGCTGGGGGCGGAGCTGTCGCAGGACGGGATCGACTGCAACGCCGGCCGGCCGACCTGCAAGCTGGCCACGCTGGTCAAGGATCGGCCGATGATCGAGGTCAAGCCGATCGAAGCGGATAAAGCGCTGGTCAAGAAGATCCTGACCGAGACGGCGCTCCCCGCCTGGGTGAAGCGCTGCGGCTCGCGCTGCGGCGAAATCTACAACGAGGTGCTGGCGCCCATCACTGGCGTGAGGTACGCGCCACGTTAGCCTGCGGGCGGCGAGCACCGTGAACGTGTGGGCAAGGCGCAGGCGGAAAATTCCGGCGCCGTCAAAGGCCTGACGGTCCTCACCAGGCTGCGGGGCCGGCTCGAGCGGCTCAGCCGTCTGATGGGCTGCGTGGCCGGGTGGGTATTCGTGGCCTGCGCCTTCTTCGTCACCTTCGACGTGATCAGCCGGAAGTTCGCCGGGTTCAGCACGCGGAGCACCACCGAGATCACTGGGTACATGCTCGCGCTTGGCCTGACCTGGGGCTTGGCCCATGCCCTGGCAACTCGCGCGCACATCCGCGTGGACATGCTGGTGTCCCGCATGCCGCTGCTGCTGCGAGCCTCCATGCACGCCGTGGCCCTTGCTTTCCTGGCGGTGACGGTCTTCTTCTTTGTATGGCGGGGCTGGGCGGTAGTCTTCGAGTCCTGGGAGTTTAGGGCCCAGGACACCAGCGCCCTGTCCATTCCCTTGATCGTTCCCCAGAGCCTGTGGGCATTCGGCATCACCATCTTCTTCGCGCTGACCGTGGTTTTCTTGCTCGAGGTCGTCGTGTCACTGTGGAACGGCCGCGCCGCCGCCGTGGACCGCCTGCTCGGCTCGCGCACCCTGGCGGAGGAAACTGCAGAGGTCCTTGAGGCCGCCGGCATGGCTCACGCCCGGGGCGACCCGGCGACGCCTCGGCAGGGCCGCGCGAGCGCCCGGCGCCGCGGGGAAGGCCTGCGCTGATCACCGTTGCATTCCTCCTGCTGCTCCTGGCGACCTCGCTGGTGCTGGCGGCCACCGGCGCCGGCCCGTCCGGACCCATCGGGGGGCTACTCCTGCTGTGCGTCGTCTTCCTCGTCTTCTTCTGTGCGGGCATTTACGTCGCCGCGGCCCTAGGCGTGCTGGGGCTCCTCGCCGCGTTCGCCTACTCGCCCCGCCCGCTCTATCTCTTCATGGGCCAGGTGATCTGGACCCCCAGCGTCAACTTCGTCCTGGTCGCAGTCCCGCTCTTCCTCCTGATGGGTGAGATTCTGCTCCGGTCGGGCCTGTCGGAGCGCCTCTACCGCGGGCTCAATCTGTGGTTCGGCCGGCTCCCCGGGGGACTCCTGCACACAAACGTCATCACGTGCGCCGTCTTCTCGGCTATCGCCGGCTCGAGCGTGGCGACCGCGGCGACCATTGGCTCGGTGGCCCTGCCATACTTCGAGAAGACGCGGTACAGCCAGCGGCTGGTCCTGGGCTCGCTCGCGGCCGGGGGCGCTCTGGGCAACCTCATCCCGCCCGGAATCACGTTCATTGTGTACGGGCTCCTGACCGAGACGTCGGTCGGCCAGCTGTACCTGGCCGCATTCCTCCCGGGGGCGCTGATGACCGGGCTCTTCATGCTCGTGATCATCGCGTCCTACCTGGTCAAGCCGTTGGAAGAGCGGGCGGCGCAGGTCACCTGGCGCGTCAGGTTCGCCGGGCTGGTGGACCTGATCCCGACGTCGATCCTGATCCTGGTCGTCCTGGGGACGATCTACGCGGGTGTAGCGACCCCGACAGAAGCAGCCGCTCTGGGTGTGGTCGGGGCGATCGTCTTTGCGGCCATCGACCGCCGGCTCACCTGGCGGGTGCTCCACGCCTCTGCGGAAGCCACGGCGCGGACCACGAGCCTGATTGGGTTCATCATCCTCGCCGGATTCCTCCTGAACTACGTGCTCTCGAGCCTTCGGCTTCCCCAGGCTCTGGCCGAGATGGTGAAGGCGCTCGCGCTGCCCCCGTGGGGAATCATGGTCATCATCATCGGCTTCTACCTGGCGCTCGGCACGTTCATGGAAGGATTCTCGATGATCATCACCACGATACCGGTCGTCTTCCCCGTCGTGGTCGCCTTGGGCTACGACCCCGTGTGGTTTGGCGTCATCATCACGATGCTGATCGAGATCGCGATGATCAGCCCGCCGGACGGCACGGTCATGTACGTGCTCCAGGGGATGCGCCTCACGCCCGGCCCGATCTGGGACGTCTTCATCGGCGTCACGCCGTTCGTGCTCATCTACATGGGGGGGGTCGTCATCCTGATGGCGTTCCCCGACATCGCGCTCTGGCTGCCGAGGATGCTGAAGTAAGCTCGTGCCGAGGGATGAGGGGGATCCTGGTGCACTCTCTCGCGGCCGAGGTTGATGGCCGGACTCCTAGGCCGGCGCGATCACGGTTACCGTTCCATTCGAGCCGCGATACTTGAGCGCCCCCGTCCTCGACACACAGAATCCCCGCCCCAGCCAGATTCTGCGACGGGGCGACGGAGGCATTGGCAATGGCGATGACCCCCTGGCCTCCACCAAATCTGGCGGCCTGGCTGGCCTTCCTGAATCCGATGCCCATATTGCCACCCACCGCCGGCCGCTGAAACACGACAATCGTATCGAACCCCGCCTCCGCGGGGCTCACCGCGGCCCGGCGGCCATTGATCTGGAACTGGTCCACCTGCACGGCAATCTCAAACTTCCCGGCGCCGGGATCAGGACCGGTGAGCCCCGTCTCGACGAACTCGATGTCGGGATTCGGGTCGTCGATCCTGATCGAGGCTGCGCCTCCGCGCTGACTTGCTTATCGTAGTCTTCATACCATCATGCTCCCACGGGCCGCCGTCATCGCTCGATGCGCCGAGCAGCTGCGCGAGGCGGGTTGACCCGTTCGCCGACCGGATCCTAGAATCTCGGGGTGACGCGCCGGGAGTGGCTCGCGGTTCTGGCCGGAGCCCTCGGCACTCTGCCGGGGTCCCCGCGGCCAGCCGTGGCTGGCGGGCAAGGCGCGGAGCCGACCGCGAGCCTCGCGCCCGTCAACCTCTTCGAGTTCGAGCCGCTCGCACAGCGACGCCTGTCGCCCGGCGTCTGGGACTACATCGCCCAGGGGGCGGCCGACGAGATCACGCTTCGCCGGAACCGCGAGGCGTTTGACATGATTCGGCTGAAGCCGCGCGTGCTCATCGACGTCGGCACCTTGGACACCCGACTCGAGCTGTTCGGCCGGATGCTCGAGTTTCCGATTCTCCTCGCTCCGGTCGCGGCGCAGCAGCAAATCCACCCTGGCGCGGAGCGGGAAGCCGCGCGGGGGGCCAGCGCCGCTGGAGCGACCCTGGTCGTCAGCACCTTCGCCAGCGCGCGCATCGAGGACATCGCGCGCGCCGCTCAGGGCCGGGTGTGGTTCCAGCTGTACGTTCACCGCGACCGGGGCGTCACCCGGGAGCTGGTGCAGCGGGCCGAGGCGGCCGGCTGCACAGCCCTGTGCATCACCGTCGATGCGCCGGTGATCCCGATGCGCGATCGGGAGAAGCGGCGCGGCATCCGTTGGTCATACAGGGGCGGGCCCAGCAGCCCCGGCGGTCGGGTCAGTCCCATCTACGCCGACGCGCTCGACCCAACGGTCACCTGGGAGACGGTGGCCTGGATCCGCTCGTTCTCGAAGACGCCCGTCCTCCTCAAGGGCATCCTCGCCCCGGACGACGCGCGGCGGGCAGCGGGCGACGGAGTCGCCGGCGTCATCGTCTCCAACCATGGCGGGCGCAACCTCGACACCACGCTCGCAACCATAGAGGCGCTTCCTGCCGTGGCCGAGGCCATGCAAGGGCGCACGACGATCCTCCTCGACGGGGGCATCCGTCGAGGGACGGATGTCGTCAAAGCCCTGGCGCTCGGTGCTCGAGCCGTCCTGATCGGGCGGCCCTATCTGTGGGGCCTGGCCGTCGACGGCGCGGCTGGCGTTCAGCGAGTGATCGAAATCCTACGAGCCGAGCTCGAAGCCGCCATGGCCCTGTGCGGCACTCCGAGCCTCAGCAGGATCCGTCGTGAGCTCCTGTGGCCCCCGCGCTAAGGTAGAATTTCCCCGCGCCGCGTTAACGAATCCCGGACCGCCGGGTTGCCCGCGGCTCATTCCCTGAAATGCCTCCGCGGCTCATTCGCTGATAGGTAAGGACGCTCGTCGCTCGCTCCGGACGATGCGACGGCACCTCTTAAACCGTCCTACCGATGTCCGCCCCGCGGCAGCGCGTTTGCAAGCTGAAGGGGCATGGGCCTCCGCAACGGGGCCATCGGCACGCTCCGGTTACCGCGCCTTGGCGAGCGGGCGACCTGGACGCTGGTCATCCTCGCCGCCACCATCGCGCTGGCGATATTCCTGTCGTTCTTTCTCGACAAGCCCATCCGGGATTACGTCGAGCGCCAGATGAACGCGCGGCTGCAAGGCTATACGGTCAGCATCCAGAAGCTCAGCTTCCATCCGATCGGGTTGTCGCTCACCCTCTACGATCTCGTGTTCGTCCAGGAGGCGAACCCCCACCCACCTGTGGCACACATCCCGCAGCTTGACGCGAGCGTACAGTGGAGGTCGCTGCTCTCGGGCAGGCTCGTGGCAAACTTTACCTTCGAGCGGCCCCGGCTTCACGTCAACCTCGAGCACCTGCGGAAGGAGGCGGCCGACCCGGATCCAGTGAGCAAGAAAGGCTGGCAGGAGGCTTTCCAGGCGATCTACCCACTCAAGATCAATGAGCTCGAGATCGTGGACGGCGAGATCACCTACGTCGACAAGGGCCCGTTCGAGCCGCTCAAGGTGACCCGGGTCAATCTTCAGGCCGACAATATTCGCAACATCCGATCGCGGGCGCGGGACTATCCCTCCCCCGTCCGCTTGAACGCGGTCGTCTTCGACAGGGGCAAGGTTCAGCTGGACGGCCACGCGGACTTCTTGGCCGAGCCTCACCTGGGGATCCAAGCCAAGGTGGTCCTCGAGGACATTGCCCTCGACTACTTCAAGCCCATCACCAACCGCTACAACGTCACCGTCAGCAGGGGCGTGCTCTCGGCGAATGGGCTCGTCGAGTACGCTCCCACCATCAAGGTCCTCGACCTCGAGAGCGCGACGGTCCGCAACATTCGGGTCGAGTATATTCACACACCTTCGAAGAAAGGCGTCGTGCAAGAGGCTACCGCCACGACCGTTCAGAAGGCCCAGCAGGTCAGCAATGAGCCCGGTGTCCTCCTGCGCGCCAAAGAGCTCAAGGTCACTGATAGCACCGTGGGCTTCGTCAACCGGGCGGTGACGCCGCCGTACCGCGTGTTTCTCTCAGACGTGACCCTCACCGTCAGCAACTTCTCCAATCAGGCCGTGGAGGGCCGCACCGTCGCCAAGCTGACCGGCAAGTTCATGGGCAGTGGCCGCACCGTGGCCGAGGCGACGTTTCGCCCCGACAAGAAAGGCCCCGACCTCGATCTCGCCCTACGCGTCGAGAACACCGACATGAAGACCATGAACGACATCCTGCGCGCCTATGGCCGGTTCGACGTCGCCGCGGGCACGTTCTCGGTGTACTCGGAGATCAAAGGGAAGAACCAGCGCATCGAGGGGTACGTCAAGCCGCTCTTCAGCGGCCTCGACGTCTACAACCCCGACCAAGACCGCGAAAAGGGCGCGGGGCGCAAGCTCTACGAGAAGGTCGTCGAGGGCGCTTCGAAGATTCTCAAGAACGCCCCGCGCAAGGAGGTGGCGACGGTCGCCACCCTCTCGGGGCCGGTGGAAGGCGCTGACGCGAACACCATGGAGGTCATCGTCAAGCTGATCCAGAACGCCTT
>JBKPAK010000049.1:0-10843 GCA_046726415.1 Candidatus Methylomirabilota bacterium | reverse complement strand
AGATCTATCGCGTGCTGCAGATCCCGGACGAGGTCATGAAGCCGGTCAAGACCTGGACGACCAGCCGATAGTGACGCAACGAGCTCGCAACTCCCCGGAATCGCAGCATTCTAATCCGCCGACCGTGGAAGTTGGGCTAGGGCGCTCGCGCGTTCCCCTCTGGCCGTGGCAGCCACCAGGTCGGCGTCGATCTCGACGAGGTCGCCGTCCGGAAGACCGGAGCGACCGCCAAGTTTTCAGCCGCGTCCGGCTGTCTCGGCCCGCGCCCGGATGGCTTCGAGTCGGGCTCGCACTCCGGGGTCGGCCTCGAGGTCTTCCAGCGGCTTCGGCAAGCGATACGTCCAGTTCACGTCGGTCACCGTCCCTGGCGTGTTGATGCGCTCGTCCGTTCCCAATACCTCCTGGCCGAGCGCCAGGGTCAACGCCGAGCTCGAGCCAAGCAGGAGAGCGAAGAGGCCCAAGCTGCGATCCGCAGGGGAAGCGTGGGCGTCGAAAGCGCCGAGGGCTGCCATCTCGGCCTGTTCTGGCGGCGAGAAGTCCTCCCACCACGTCGTGATTGGCTTCGTGTCGTGCGTGCTGAGGGAGGCAACGCTCAGGGCCGGAAAGGAACGCGGGTCGCGGAAGTGCAGCGCTGAATCGCGCTCCCAGGGGATGACCCGATACCCGGAAATCCCCAGCTCCGAGAGGGCGCCGCGCACAAACGGCGGGATGAGCCCGAGGTCCTCGGCGACGACATGCGCACCGCCGGCCGCCTCGGCCAGCATGGCGCGAAGGACTCGAGTTCCCCGATCGCGCTGGGCGCCTTCCACCGACGGCTCGAACCGGCCGGGACCCCCTGGGGGCTTCACCCACATCCGGAAGTACCCCACGACGTGATCGAGTCGGAAGCGGTCGTAGAGGCGGGCCGCGTGCCGGGTGCGGGCGCGGATCCAGCCAAGGTCATCGGCATCCATGGCGACCCAGTTGTAGGCGGGAAGTTGCCAGTCTTGCCCCTCTCTCGAAAACTCGTCGGGCGGCGCTCCGAGGGAGACGTCTCGCAGGAAGAGCCCGGGGCGAGCCCAGACGTCAGCGCTCTCCTCGCCCACCACGAAGGGCAGGTCACCCATCAGCTCGACCCCCAATTCCCGCGTCCGCGCCCTGGCTCGATCCCACTGCTCGTGGGCTATCCATTGGAGGTAATGGTGTCGGAGGACCGCCAGCCCGAGTTCATCGAGTGGCCCGGCCGCTTCCGAGACCCGGGCGCGCGCAACTACGTCCGGGGCTCTGTCGCGCTCGGCGGCCGGCCACGTCGTCCAACCGTAGGTGCCATGGCGCTCGCGAAGAGCGACATAGAGCGCCAGGTCGGGCGCCCAGTACTCCTCGCGCTGCACGAACTGCCGCAGCGAGTGGGCGCGTGAGGTGCCGGGCATCCACTCTCGGTCCATGAACCTCTGAAACGCTCGGTTGAGCACCCGCCGCTTGAGGGTGCGCACCGCGTGATAGTCCACCCCCCGCGCTTGCCGCAGCCGGGCCAGCAGCGCTGGCCCCTCCGGTCCCAGCGTCTCGGCGACATCGGCCGCCTGGAAGTCAGACACGTCCTCGACGGAGATGTAGATCGGATCGAGACCGAAAGCGGTCCGCGCCCCGTAGGGACTCGTTTCCCCCTCCGCCAGCTCGTAGGGAGGCAGGATCTGGAGCAGACGGTGGCCGGCCGTGCGAATCCACGCCGCGCAGGCGGGCAACCCGGCGATCTCGCCGATGCCCCAGTCGCGGCGCGTGCGGATGGCGAAGAGGGGCAAGGTCACGCCCGCCACGCGGGCGGACGGATGGACCAGGCGCGTCGAGGTCACTCGCGGAAGGCGACGGGGAGGGTCACGGCGTCGATGTGCGATGGAGCAAACTCCAACGTGCCACTGTTCACGCCGCTGGGAACCAGGAAAATGAGATCACAGCTGGTGGCCCGGTTGCCGACGAGATAGATGAGTCCGCACCGATTGGCCACGGCGGCCCCGCCGCGTAAGGGGACCACGTCGTCGGCCGGATTGTAGCTGTGACCCTGGGCGGTGATCAGGCGAAACGTCGAGGCGCGCAGGAAGACGCGGTCCGCGACCGTCCCCCCCGGATTCACAATGGTGACCCGGACGGCCGCGTATTGCATCCCGCTCGGCACGAAGCGAGCCTCGAGGGGGAGCACCTTGCCGTTGTCGGCCGTGACCGACAGTCGGCCGGGGTCCGAGCGCTCCGGCATGTCGAACGGTCCCGAGGGCTGGGCCTCCGCGCTCCGTCCCGCCGCGAGCGTGGCCAAGACCAGGGTCCTCAGCACCCACGTTGACGATCGCGACATGCGAACCTCCCGCGCGAGTATCGCATGATCATCAGGGTCCCACCCAAAGCCCGGATGCTCGCCACCGCGGGCTGCGGTAAGCTAGGGCAACCTTGCCAGTCTCGGTACCCCTCGACGACTTCATTCGACGGATCCCGAAGGCCGAGCTGCACATGCACATCGAGGGATCGCTGGAACCAGAGCTCATGTTCGAGCTGGCCAGGCGCAACGGACTCCACCTCCGCCACACCTCGGTGGCCGAGCTGCGCCGAGCCTACGAGTTCGAGGATCTCCAGGCGTTCCTGGAGCTTTACTACGAGGGGGCTCGCGTCTTGCGCACGGCCCGGGATTTCCACGACTTGACCACGGCATACTTCCGGCGGGCGGCCGCGGCCAATGTCCGTCACGCCGAGATCTTTTTTGACCCCCAGACCCACACGCAACGGGGTATTCCCTTCGGGGCCGTGGTCGAGGGCATCACATCGGGCATGCGCGATGCGCGATCGGACCACGGCCTGTCGGCCCTCCTGATCCTCTGCTTTCTGCGCGATCAGCCGGCGGCGTCAGCCATGGCCACCCTCGAGCAGGCCCTGGCCTTTCGGGACCACATCGTGGCGGTGGGGCTCGATTCGGCCGAGCGCGGTCATCCGCCCGCGAAGTTCGCCGACGTATTCACCAGGGCGCGGGCGGAAGGATTTCAGACCGTCGCGCATGCCGGCGAGGAGGGGCCGCCCGAATACATCCGGCAGGCCCTCGATCTGCTCAAGGTGTCTCGCATCGAGCACGGGGTCCGGTGTGAGGAAGACCCGGCGCTGATGGCAGAGCTGGCCGCGCGCCGCATTCCCCTGACCGTATGCCCGCTCTCCAATGTGAAGACTCGCGTCTTCCCCTCCCTCGAGCGACACAATCTGCAGCGGTTGCTCGCGCGCGGTCTGTGCGTGACCATCAACTCGGACGATCCCGCCTATTTCGGCGGCTACGTGAACGAGAATTTCCTCGCCGCGCAGCGCGCCCTCGGCCTCACCCAGGAGGAGATCCACCGGGTGGCCCGGAACTCCTTCGAGGCAAGCTTCCTGAGCGATGGCGAGCGGCGGCGCTTCATCGACGAGCTGGACGCCGTCGCCGGGGCTGCTGTGTCACCGTCGCCCAACGTCATCTCCCCGCGCGCGTAAGGAGGAGCGAGGATGCGAAGACGCACATGGTGGTGGCCGATCGCCGCAACTCTGGCGGCCGTGGTAATATTGGGAAGCGGCTGCGCCGCCATACGAAAGTCGGAGGTCGAGACACAGGAGCAACTCCTGTCGGCGGCCGGCTTCCAGATGAAGCTGGCCGACACGCCGCAGAAGCTGGCCCATCTCCAAGAAATGACCCGGCAGAAGCTCGTGCCCCATACCAAGGACGGCAAGCTCTACTATGCCTACGCCGACCCCGAGGTCTGCAAGTGCCTCTTCGTGGGCGACGAGCCGGCGTATCAGAAATACCAGCAACTCGCGATCCAGCAGAAGGTCGCCCAGGAGCGTGTGAACGCGGCGGCCATGAACGAGAACGCGGCAATGAACTGGGGGCTGTGGGGGCCATTCTGGTGGTAGCCCAACCGATCGCCCTCGTCGTGGCGAGCGCCTTCGTGCTGGGGGCGTGCACAACGCCAACGGCCGAGCGCGGCCGCGTGGAGCAGATCGAACCGCTGCTGCTGGCCGCCGGGTTCCAGAAGCGCGTGGCCGACACGCCACAGAAGCTGGCGCATCTACGGCAGCTCGAGCCCCTGAAGATGGTGCCCCACGCGCGGAAGGGTTCGGTGTACTACGTCCTCGCCGATCCCAACGGTTGCCAGTGCGCCTACGTGGGAAACGAGATGGCCTTCGAGCAGTATCAGGGGCTGGTCCTGAAACAGACCATCGCCCAGGACAAAGTTTCGGCGACCCGCGTCGACGAAGATTCCATGCTGAACTGGGGGGTCTGGGGACCTTCGTTCTGGGAGTGAGCTGAACCATATGAGATGGGGGGCCGCGACGGCCCCCCACCCCCCCAACGCTCGGGACGCCCCGGCGAAGCCGTGGCGCCCCTCGATATCGCGCGGGCCGACTGAGCTGCGAATGGCTCCGCGCTACTTGGCCTTGCCCGCCCAGTCGGGTGGTACTCGATCCCGAGCTGCTTCATCTCGTCGAGCTTCTCGCCCCATGCCGCTCGCTGCTTGTCCCGGCCCCGGCGTTCGGTGACCTTTTCCCACTCCTTCGCCGCCGGCCGTCGCCCATGTCAAGGTGCGGGGGGACTCTCTCACGCGGTTGTCTCGGCGAGACGCTTCCCAGTCCCCACGCTGGCGTAGCGCCAGCGCGGGGTCGCCTCAAGCCCAGCACGCTCCGCGGTGAATCTCAGCCGGGATGGCACGACGAGGGGTGGCGGTTGCTCGCGTGCTTCATCGGCGGTGGAACGTCCAGGGCGGGATTGCTGTCGAAGAATCCCACCGGCTTCAGCATGAAGCCGAGGGACGCCACGGGCATCACCGGCCAGTCCTCCGGGCGTACGACGTGATGCGCGCCGAAGGTGTACCACACCACGACGTCGGTATTCTCGAGCGCCGCGTCGTCCTCGACGTAGCTCGGGAGCCCGGCCCCACCGGGGTGCTGGTTGGGATAATCGCCGGACGCGTACTTCTCGCGCGGATCATACCGGGTCACCCAGAGATGCTTGGTCATGAACCCGGCCCGCCTGATCACCTGGGAGGTTGGCGCCGCGAAGGGAAGGACATTCTCGCCGGGCACGAGCTTGTAGCCGACGGGCTCGCCCAGCCGGTTCCGCACCGAGGGATTGACGATCGTCCAGTAACGTCCCCACAGCGGATCGATGATGCGCTGGGCCTCCGACTCCCGCTCGAGCAAGGTGGGCCGGGTGCGGAAGGCGTTGAGATGGGGATTCTGCGGCCCCGGCTGGTCAGCCACCGTATTCACCTCGTAGACGGAGTTCCCCAGGCCTTCCACCATCATATCCAGACGGACATTGAAGAAGTGCTGGTGGATCGGTCCGTAAACCTGGGGCGTCACCAACGCGCCCCACGGGGGCTTCTCGCCGGCCATGACGGTGCCATTGGAGATGATGCCGGTGAGCTTCACCTCCAGCTGGATGGTGCCGTCCTGGTAGAAATACCAGTAGAAGCCGTACTCATAGTTGCCTACGGTGGCGATGAACGAGACCACCAAACGGCGTGATCTGCGCACCTCGCTATAGCCGGTGCGCCAATCGAGGTGCTTCCACAGGATCCCGTGGTCTTCCTCGTGAATGCAGACGGCGTTGGGAATGGTGACGGCGCCCCCGTGGCTGTCGCTCACCACGGCATCGAGATAGCGGATCTCGCCGAGACAGTCGCAGCCCAGCTCCAGCGAGTTGGCGAGATAGCCGATGCCGTACTCGCCGATGTCGAAGGCGTTGCGATGGAAGTACGTGGGCCGCGGATCGCCGTAGGGAACCACCATGTCGACCACGGAGGCTCGGTAGAGGATCGGCCGGTCGCGCCCCTGGTCGCGATAGGCAACCGTGTGGAGCACCAGTCCTTCGCGCGGCGTGAAACCCAGTCGCATCGACCACTTCTGCCAGGAGAGCCGATGGCCCGCCACCTCGAAGCTCGGCCCCTGCGGCTGATGAATTTCAAGCGGCTTGAGGCCCGTTCGCCGGCCGGCCACGTCCGAAGAGTAGTTGGCGTCCTCGGAGGGCAGCGGCACCACGCCGTAGTCCTGGACGTCGACGACCTGCATCTCGTTCAGGTCGACGACGGTGAGGAGGTTGGCGACGGGTCGCGCGTAGCCGTTGTCTGTGGGATTCCGTCGCACCCATGTCAGCGCCCGCACCAGGCGCTTCCCCTCTTCGCCCGCAAAACCGTAGTGGCCAGCCGACCATGGGTCGACCATGGCCAGGCTGAAGTCGGTGACCCCGCGCTTGCGCATGGCCTCCTGCCAGCGCGCATCGGCCCGTACGGCGGCCTCGCACTCGAAGAACTCATCGACGACAATCGACGGCTGGACGGCGGGAATCTCTGTCCATGAGAGCACGCGTTTCCGGGTCAGCGAGACCACGGCCTCGTAGGTCGTCCGGGAGGCGTTGTCGAGGAGAATCGCGAACGCCTGGCGCTCTACCGGGTCACCAGACCGGTAGGAGAGCACCTGGTCCTTGGCTGGCTCGTGCAGGGCCATGGAGATCACCCGCATGCGCGGGCCGGGCGCTTGCTCGGCCTGGATCAGCCCCCAGGCGCGGGTGATCTCGTCGGCGTCGAGGGGATCGAGGGGGTGGGCGGTGCCGGCTCGCGGGTCACTGGTCACTGTCGCCATCGCGCTCTCCTCGCTTTGTCCGTAACGCTACTCGTCGAGTCCCCAGGTGAAGACACGGTCGGGAACGACCTCGACGATCATCGAATCCGATTCGTCGAGGGCCGCCTCGCTCGCGTACTGCAGGTATTTGTCGTAGAGCAGCCGGCGGATCCGACGGAAGCGCGGACCCCGCTCGATGAGCCGCGCCGCGCCCTGGATCATCACTCCTTTGAGATTCGCCCAGTCCTCGGAGTAGAGGTCGACGGTCACCGCCACCCGAGGGTTCTCCCTGATGTTGAGAACTTTCCGTCCGTCGTCCCCCGACGCGAAGTACACCTTGCCGTCCACCATGACGTGGCAGACCGGAACCAGGTGCGGCACGCCTCGCGTGCCCACCGTGGCTACCCGACACACCCGCTCCCACATGACCAGTCGAGCCACCGAACGCTTGAGCCGCATGCTGCCCTCCCCTGACACCGGGACCGAGGCGCGGCCGCCGAGCCCACCCCCGATCCCTTACCCTGACGGAAGCACCTCGAAGACGGGATAGCGGTCGACGAGCTTCGCGAAGGGCCCGGAGCCCGGGGGCACGGGAAAGTAGCGCTGAACCGTCGGCCGGAAGCGGTCGCGATAGGCGCTCAGGATCGCCGGCTCTCACCGCTGGGCACAGGGCGGACGCGGAATCGCTGGCTGCTCCACCCCTTCTTGAGGGCGACGTCCCCCGTGACCTCGGCATTTCGAACCCATTGGGTGCGGCCTCGCGGGGCAACGAGGTAGCGCTTGCCGGTCAAGTCCAGCACGTTGACCGGCGTCGAATAAACGCGCCCTGTTCTCCGACCGCGCACCTGCAGGAGGTAGTTGTGCGGTAGGCCGAGCCCGACACCCACGAGGAGGCCAAGCGTCGCGTTGCGCGCCCATGAAGGAGTAGAAGTGGGGCGCCAGCCCGCCCAGCTCACCCCGCGCCACGAGCTCCCGCACCCGGTCGATGGGAAAGGAGATGTTGAGGTCGCGCATGATCGCCGTGCGGTCGAAGCCGAGACTGGTGTGGCTCTGGACGATGTCGACTGTCGGGGTGGCCGAGGGGATCACGCGATACGTCTGGTCGCCAGGCCCGAACAGCCGGCCCCCTCGCCGGTGCAGCCCGGCTGTGGTGACGATCGCCAGCCGGCATTCGGCGAGCGGCTTCGTCGGCGCCACGAAGGGCGCTCCGTCGTTGACCTGGGCGGGGAACGTCAGGAGGTTGTTGCGGTTGATCTGGGGCAGCCGGTCGAGTCGGGGCATTGGCGTGTCTCCTCCCAGGCCGGCAGGGTAGCATGCCGAGTGGCCGACCTCGCCTTCACCGGAGGTCCGGAACCGGCCCGGTCGATCGGCAGCGCGGCCCTTTACCGGGTCGAGAAGCGGAACTACACTGCGAACGCTAAGGATGGGCACCGGCCGCACCAAACCGGCGACCATGTCCCACCTGGTTCCCGCGACACGGAGGGCGTGATGAAAGACGGGCTTAAGTTCGTGGACTGCGACATGCACATCATGGAACCGCCCGACCTGTTCCAGCGGTACTTAGACCCGCGGTTCAAAGAGCGGGTCATCCTCCCGCTCGGCAAGGACGGCCGGCCGCGCCGCGGCACCATCGTCATCGACGGCCTACCGACCAGCCGGGACGCCGAGCTGCAGCAGTACCGCAAGCGCTCGCGGCCGGGCTCGACGCACAGCAGCCAGCCGCTGTCGGGTTCCCGGCTGGCTGACACCGGGAGGCTGGACTTCGCCATCGAGCGCGACTACGACCCGGTGGCGCAGGTGATGGGCATGGAGATGGAGGGCGTGGACATCGCCGTGCTCTTCCCCACCACAGGCCTCAGCCTCATCGCCCGCGATAAACTCGACCCGTGGCTGTCCCTCGCCCTCTGCCAGGCCTACAACAACTGGATCGCCGAGTTCTGCCAGCACAGCCCCGACCAGCTCAAGTTCGTCGCCATGCTGCCCGTGCACGACGTCCACCTGGCCTGCCGGGAGTTGCTGCGCTGCGTGCGTGAGCTGGGAGCCGTCGGGTCCTTCGTGCGCCCCAACCTGGTGAACGGCCACTTCTGGCACTCGAACTACTGGGACCCGCTCTATACCCTGCACGAAGAGCTGGACGTGACGTGGGGCTTCCACGAGGGCACGGGCGCCTGGTACTCGCGCATGAACGAACTGTACGGAGAGAACCGCTTCTACCGCCACGTGGCGAGCCACTGGATCGAGATGCAGCAGGCGCTGATCGCCATGATCATCGGCGGTGTCTTCGAATTCTATCCCACGCTGCGCGTCGGCTTCCTGGAGGCCCAGAACTCGTGGGCTCCTGGCTTGCTCTCGCGCATCGAGTGGGACTACCCGCAGTACCGCGACAGCCACGCGCCCTACCTCGCGCTGACCCCCAAGGAGTACTTCCGGCGCAACTGCTGGGCGGCGGTGGAGGGCAGCGAGCCGGAGATCGAGGCCACGGCCGGTCTCATCGGTGCCGACCGCATGTGCATCTCGACCGACTATCCGCACTTCGACTCGAACTTCCCCCACGTGTCCACAAACCTCCTGAAGAACGTCCCCCGCGAGATCGCGGCGCACATCTTCATGGGAGGCGCGCACCTCTACGGGTTCACCGACGCCGATTTCGCGAAGGCGGCCGCCACCGCGGCAGCGAGGAACGCCGGCCGCTGATGGCGATGAGGAGGTGGCCGGCGACGGCGCGGGCCGGCCACGAAGGAGGGCGGAAATGAGCTGGAACGGCACCCCGGTGATCGATCTCGACTCCCACATCGTGGAGCGGGCCGATCGCTTCTATGGCGACTACCTCGATCCCGCCTACCACGGTGCCTATCGGGAGCTCTGCGCCGCCGTGACCAGGCAGGCCGAAGCGGGCAACGCGTACTCCCTCTTCGGCAGCCGGACCTCGATCGTGGAGCCGATCGAGACCGGGCGCCCCCTCGGCCGCCGCGACACTTTCGGGCTCACCAAGCGGTCGAACATGGAAGGGGGCCGCGGGGCATTCCCGCCCGGCCGGGCAGATGCCCTCCCGCCGATTCGCGGCGAAGTGAGCTGGGACGTCAAGGCCAGGCTCGAGGATATGGACCGGGCGCAGGTGGACGTCAACGTCCTCTACCCCACGCACGTGTCGAGCTACTGCGCGCTGCGCGACGTGGGCTTCGAGAACGCGCTCTACCGCGCCTATCACCGCTGGGTCGCCGATTTTTGCGGCCAGGCACCGCGCCGGCTCAAGTGGACCTTGGTGGCCAACATGCGCGACGTGCCGGGCGGCGTCGCCGAGGTCCGCCACTGGGCGAACCGCGATCCGAACCTGGTGGGCATCTACATCTCGCCGCAGGCGCCCGAGGGAAAGCTGCTCGACAACCCTGACCTCTATCCCCTCTACGAAGTGGCCCAGGAGTTCGACCTGCCGCTGCTTGCGCACGGCGGGACGGCACGGCCGCCCTACGGGCCGGGCACATTCGATCTGGACGGCGCCTGGTTCCTCCTCCACAGCTTCGCCAACCCGTGGGCGGGCATGACCGCTCTGGGGGCGCTCGTGGGCGGGGGCATTTTCGAGATGTTTCCGACGTTGAGGGTGGCCATCATCGAAACCGGAGGTGGCTGGCTGCCTCTCGCGCTCGATCGCCTGGATACGCACTACCTCATGTCCCCGGGTCACGTCCCCAACCTCAAGCGCCTGCCGCGCGAGGTCCTCGCCGAGGGGCGCTATTTCCACGCCATCGACACCTGGGAGCGCTCGCTGGAATTCTGCGTGCAGGAGCTCGGGGAGGATCTGTGGCTCTTCGCCACGGACTGGCCGCACGGCGACACCGCGTGGCCGGAGAGCGTCGAGCAGGTGGTGAAGCGCCCCGGGCTCACGGAGAGCGCCAAGAGGAAGATGCTCGCCGAGAACGCGCTGCGCCTGTGCCCGCGCCTGCACGGATAGACGGACGGAGGGCGAGATGACGTGCACGGACCTCAAGGGGCTCGCCGTGTCGACGGCGTCATCCGATGCACTGGCGGCGTACGAACGCGGCGTCGACCTGTTTCTGCGCTGGCGCACCGGGGCGCTGGAAGCCCTGGATGCCGCCGCGCAATGTGATCCGCACTTCGCGCTCGTGCACTGCACGAAGGCGTATATCGCCTGGCGTATGGGAAGAGCCGACCTGGCCACGGCTTCGGGTCGTCAAGCCGCCGCGCTGGCCGACGATGTGCACCACGAGCGCGAGCGGCTGCACGTGTG
>JBKPAK010000048.1:0-20390 GCA_046726415.1 Candidatus Methylomirabilota bacterium | reverse complement strand
TGGCCTGCTTTCGGCAGCGACACGACCCCACTCGTGAGGGCGGCCGGCGAGATGCCAGTGAAGCAGTCGCTCCTTGTTCGAGTCCACAATTTTCCCGCCCTGACCGAACACGCCTGTTCCGGGCATGACGGGCGGCGGTGCAGGCTGTCCTGGCGGTGGAGGTTGTCCGGGTTGCAGATCCGCAACCCCCCCAACACCATGAACGCCGATACCTCCACGCCCTCGCCGAAACAGCCGCTCCCCGCCAGAGCCCAGGCCGAACACACCGGTGCCCTGGCGCGGTCCGCCGAGGCCGACGACCGCCGCTGCTTGGCCGCCGGCATCTGCCAGCACGCCGGTGGCGTTTTCGCCTCCTTCGCCGCGAATGCCGAGGCCGCCGACCGGCCCGCCGATCCCCGTCACGCCGGTGCCGCCGCTGGTCCCGTTGTGCTCGGCGCTCCAGCCCACCCCCACGATCGCGTTGAGCGGCGCCGGCGGACGAAACTCGCCTTCATCCTCGGAGTCCTTGGCCACTTCGACACGAAAAATCACATCGCCGCCGAAGTCTCTTCTGAAGTTCCCCATTTCGATGAAGAGGATGCTCGTTGTGCTGTACTGGTTCTCCGCCCAGATGGTGGTCTGGTCGCTGGCGCGGTTGACGCGTCCCGCTACGAGTTCCTCGTCGCTTTCATCAGAGCCCGACATGAGAGCCTCCCTGATCGATGCCGTGCGAGCCCGAGTTGAGGAGTGGGCAGTGAGGGCGAGCGTAGCACGGTCGCGCGGATGGATCCGGTGAGATGAGCGACGCTGCCGGGGAGCCAGCGTGGGGGCGGTTCGCTGCCCCGATTTCCCTCAGTCGGCGCCGACGTCGACCACGATGTTGCCGGTGATCTTGCCGCTCTCCTGGGCCTGGTGGGCCTCGACGATTCGGTCGAGCGGGAACCGCGCGCCGATCTGGTGGATGAGGCGTCCGGCCTCGACGAGCCGCACGATGTCCCGGGCCGCCTCGTCCTTCGCTCGGGCCGGCATCGTGTAGATCAGCACGGGCCGGACCGCGATGTTCTTTCCCATCAGCGCGTAGAAAGGCAGCTTTGGCTCTGGGTCGCCCATCGAGGCGTAGGTCGCAATGGTGCCGCTGGTCCTCAGGACTTTGAGGCTCACCGAGAGGTTGGCGCCGAAGTCGACGTCGACGATCCGGTCGACGCCGGCGCCGCCGGTGAGCTCGAGGATCTGGGCCGCGGGATCGTCGGTGCGATAGTTCACCAGGTGGTCTGCGCCGGCCTCGGCCGCGAGCACCGCCTTCTCTTTCGAGCTCACGGTGGCGATGACCTTCGCTCCACCCCACTTGGCGAGCTGAACGGCGTAGTGGCCGACCGCGCCCGCTCCCCCGGTGACGAGCACCGTCTGCCCGTCCACTGGTCCGTCGGCGAAGAGGCAGCGATGTGCGGTGACGGCGGGGATGCCCAGGCACGCGCCCTCCGGGAAGCCGGTGTTGGGCGGCAAGGTCACCGCCAGCGAGGTCGGGACGACCGTGTATTCGGCCGCCGTCCCCCAGGGACGCTGCCACTGCACGATGAACACCCAGACGCGTTCGCCCACCCGCGACGCCGGCACGCCCGCGCCGACTTCCTCGATAACGCCGGCACCGTCCTGATGGGGTACGATCCGGGGAAAGCCCATGGGGCGCGAACCGCGCGCCTTCACATCGGTGGGATTGAGGCCGGAGGCGACGATGCGCACCCGCACCTCGCCCGGCCCCGGCTCAGGGACGGGAAGCTCGCCGACCTTCAACACATCTGCGGCCGCACCGTTCTGCTCGTACCAGGCTGCCCGCATGACGCCTCCCCGTTCAGGTAGGGTTCGACGACGGCGGCACCGCGACCGCGCCGCCGAGACGAATTCCCAGCATAGGGGTGTCCTCACCATCCTGCAATCACGGGTAGGTCGATTGACACGGCGCTGGGGCGAATCGGTTGACGGGACGCCGAGATCTCTCTACGCTCACCTCGCCAGCCGAGCGCGCGCCCCGTTCGCGTGAACGACGCTGCGCTCACGGCGAGCACTTCTGCGGGCGGTCGCATCTGGGCCGCCTGCGCGCGCATGCGCGCCGGCGGGAGACGAGCGGCACATATGATTGCCGCGAAGGAGGCTGCACGATGCGCTTGAAAGGACGGGTCGCCGCGATCACCGGCGGCGCGCTGGGGATCGGGCGCGCCACGGCGCTGCTCTTCGCGGCCGAAGGCGCCACGGTGGCGCTGGGCGACGTCGAGGTCGAGGGCGCCGAGGCTGCCGTCAAGGAGATCACCGGGCGCGGGGGTCGGGCCATCGCCGTCGGGGTCGACGTCGGCGACGCAGGGCAGGTGCAGGCTTTTGTGAACCGCGTGGTCTTGGAGTTCGGACGCCTCGACGTGATGTTCGCGAACGCGGGGATCGCCCACTCGGCGCCGTTCCTCGAGCACCCGGAGGCGCAGTGGAATCGCGTGCTCCGGGTCAACCTCACGGGCGTCTTCCTGTGCTGCCAGGCTGCCGCGCGCGAGATGGTCAGGCAGGGCGGCGGGCGGATCATCACCACCGCGTCGATCAACGGCTTTCGGGGCGTCGAGAACCTCGTGGGATACAACGTCGCCAAGGCGGGAGTGGTCGAGATGACGCGGACTATGGCCGTGGAGCTGGCGCAGCATCACATCACGGTCAACGCCATCGCCCCGGCTCAGATCGACACCCGGCTCACCCGGAGCCTGCCCGACGACGCGCGGCGGCGACGGACCGAACGCATCCCGATGGGCCGCTTCGGCGAGCCGGACGAGGTGGCCCGCGCCGCGCTCTTCCTGGCCTCCGACGACGCCAGCTTCATCACCGGTCACACCCTCGCCGTCGACGGCGGCTATCTGGCCGGGGGTCTGTGGTCGCGCGCGCCGGGCTCCGCGACTCCCCGCTGATGACGAGGCCAGAGTGATCAAGCGATTCTCGACGCTCTACGTCGGCCACATCGAGCTGGAACGCTGCGGGTTCTCGGGGACACCCGCCGACGATCGCCGGTATCCCAACGAGCGGCTGATCGAGGTGTTCGACACCGCGGTCGAGCTGGCCGGCACCGCAGAACGGCTGGGGTACGAGACGCTCTGGTTGGCCGAGCACCACTTCCAGCACGAAGGGTACGAGTGCATCCCCAACATTCCGATGATCGCCGTTGATCTGGCCCATCGCACCGAGCGCATCAAGATCGGCTGCGCCTTCAACATTGTGCCCACGTGGCATCCGCTCCGGCTCGCCGAGGACTACGCCACGGCGGACATTCTCACCAAGGGTCGGCTCGTCTTCGGGGTGGGACGCGGCTACCACACTCGTGAGGTGGAAACGTTTGGCAATCCGATGGTGGACGCTGAGGCCAACCGCGAGCTGTTCGAAGAGCAGATGGAGATTATCCTGAAGGCGTTCGGCCGGGACTCCTTCTCGCATCAGGGGAAGCACTACACGATTCCCCCCGAGGTCCCCTATCGCGGGTATCGCTTGAAGGAGATCACGCTGGTGCCTCGTCCCGTGCACCAGCCGGTCGAGATCTGGCAGCCCATCGTGAGCGGCAGCTTGCGGGGCCTGGACTTCATGGCCCGGCACCACATCAAGGGCGTCGTTTCCGCCACCTCCGAGGAGTTCGTGCAGCGCTGGTTCTGCGACTACCAGGAGGCGTCGCGCCACTACGGTCGAGCGCTTCAGCTCGGGCAGGATCTGATCCTCGGCTTCCGAATGTGCCTTGACGAGACGGTGGAGCGCGCCATGGAGCGAGCGCGGCCGTCCTTCGAGGAGCACGCCAAGTTCATGGCACCGCTCGGCATGCTGCGCTACAGCGAAGAGCACGTGAGGGCCGTGGCCGCCCGCCAGGCTCAATCCCCGACCACGGCATCCCTGGAGAACGGCGTCCGCAACCGCAGCTGGCTCTGCGGGCCGCCCGAAGCCATCGTCGCCTACCTCAAGGAAGTGGAGCGGCGGTATCCTGGGCTCGAGCACATCATGATCGCCTGGGCTCTGGGAACGCCGAATGCTCACATGATCGAGCAGCTCATCCGCTTCGCCCGCGAGGTCATGCCGGCGTTTCGCCGGTGACGAGTTCGCCGAGAAGAGCGCACGGCCGCAGCGCTGGAAGACCTTCTGTCCACTCGAACGTGAGCAGAGCTGCGCGGAAGGGAGATCGCCTGAAGGGCGGGAGCGATGCGCCCCGCCCAAGGATCACGCCGATGTTCAACGCGCTACGGATCGCGCCGATTGACTTGCCCACGGGCTCCGCCTACTTTGGCGCTGGATCGAGTCACGGCGGTGAGGAGGCCGAAATGTTCAAGCACGTGGTGACCCGCGAAGATGAGCTGCGCGCACTGATGGGCTCGCCGGGCGAGCGCGCGGTCAAGAAGGAGAGCGCCACGTTGGACGAGGCGAGCCGCAAGTTCATCGAGCACTCGCCGTTCTTGATGCTGGCCACGTCGAATTCGGCTGGCCAGTGCGACGTCTCGCCGAAGGGCGACGGGCCGGGCTTCGTCCGCGTCCTGGACGAACGGCACCTGGTCATCCCCGACCGGCCTGGCAACAAGCGGCTCGATGGGATGCGCAACCTTCTCCAGAACCCGCACGTGGGGTTGATCTTCTTGATCCCGGGCCGGGAGGAAACGCTGCGCGTGAACGGCCGCGCCTCGATCGTGCGCGACGGGGAGATCCTGGCCACCTTGACGGCTCGCGACAAGCAGCCGCTCGTCGCCATCGGTGTCGAGGTCGAGGAGTGTTTCTTCCACTGCCCCAAGGCGTTCCGGCGCTCCGGGCTCTGGGAACCCGACGGGTGGCCCGATCGCTCGGTGCTCCCGTCGATGGCCTGCGTGCTCTACGAGAAGCTCAAGCCTGCGGGCAAGACCCTCGAGGAATACGAGCGCGAGAGCGAGGAGGGTATCCAGAGGACCCTCTACTGAGTCGCGGGAGGGACAGGAGATGACCGGAGCCGAGAGAGTGGCCGCCGTCACCGGGGCGGCGTCAGGCATCGGTCGCGCCACGGCGCTGGCGTTGAGCCGCCGAGGCACACGCGTCGCGCTGTGCGACCAAAACGCCGCGGGGCTCGCCGAGGTGGCGAAGGCGATCCAAGGCGAGGCGGGGCAGGCGCGCGTGGTGGAGCTCGACGTCTCCGATCAGGGGCTGGCCGCGCGGGCGATCGACGGCATCGCGCAGAGCTGGGGGCGCCTCGATGTTCTGGTGAACGCCGCGGGCATCGCCAGCTCGGGGCCGACGAGCCGCGGTCCTGTCATCGGCATCGCCGAGAAGGACTGGGACCGAATCATCGACGTCAACTTGCTCGGGACGGTCTACTGTGCCCAGGCGGCAGCGCGGCATATGATCCGGCGGCGATCGGGCCGCATTGTCAACATCGCCTCGGTGGCCGGGGCGATTCCCCGGATCAACGCCGCCGCCTACGGCGTCTCCAAGGCCGGCGTGCGCATGTTCACCAAATGCCTGGCCCTGGAGCTAGCGCGGCACGGGATCACGGTCAATGCGATAGCTCCAGGGCCGATCGATACTTCCATGCTGGGGCCCGAGGACGATCAGCAGATACGCGCGCGCTTCGTGGCGGGTACGCCCGAGCTCTTCCGCCTGGGAGTGCCTCTGGGGAAGCTCGGCAAGCCCGAGGACGTGGCGTCCGCCATCGTCTACCTGGCCTCCGAGGAGGCGCATCACATCACCGGAGCGATCCTCAACGTCGACGGCATGGCGCAATTGAGCTAGATCGGGGGAGCGGCGGTTCGCTCCCCCGATGCCTCCACCGTGTTCGGTCGAGGATGGCGCGGGGCAAAGCCCCCGCTCGAAGCCGGTGACGACGACGCGGTGCGCTCATGGTTCGCGCGCCCGGAGGGAGGCAAAAAATGGCCGGTGGCGACCGGACGGTATTGATCACGGGCGCTGGCTCGGGCATCGGCCGAGCCGCTGCCGAGACGTTTGCGCGGCAGGGAGCACAGGTGGCGGTAGCCGACGTCAATCAGCGCAGTGCGGAAGAGACCACTCAGGCGATTCGTCACGGCGGGGGTCGAGCGGCGGCATTCACGGTAGACGTGAGCAAGCGCGCATCGGTCGATGCGATGGTGGCCGCGGTGCACGCGACCTACGGCCCCGTTCACGTCCTCGTGAACAATGCCGGGGTCGCGTTGCCATCCATGTCCATCGTGGACGTCGAGGCGGCGGCCTGGCGGCGGGTGCTCGATGTGAATCTCAAGAGCATGCTCTTCTGCTGTCAGGCCATCGTGCCGTCGATGATCGAAGCGCGCGGGGGACGGATCGTCAACACGGCGTCGACGGCGGCCAAGATACCGCGGTGGGAGATCGGAGCGTACTGCGTGTCGAAGGCCGCCGTGCTCCACTTCACGCGCTGCCTGGCCATGGAACTGGCGCAGTACGGGATCACGGTGAACGCGGTGGGACCGGGAGCGACCATCACCAACCTGCGCCAGAATTCCGGCGTGCCCGAACCGGCTGGCAGCGCAGAGGCGCGGCGGGAAGGGCAGCTCAAGGGGGACTTGGGGATTTTCCGCATCGGGGTGCCGCTCGGGCGTCTGGGTGCAGCGCAGGACCAGGCCAATGCCATCGTCTTTTTGGCCTCGGCCGAGGCCAGCTATATTTCCGGGGAGTGCATCTACGTCGACGGGCTGCAGTCGCAGTGCTAGCGCGAGTCAACCAGCCCGGCGAACGTTGGCCGCGGACGGTTCGTGACATTCGACGCGTCGGTGCCCCTAGCGCGATCAAGGGGCCTGAGAAAAGCACCTCCTCGCCCTGTAGCGGAGCGGGCCGCAAGCCCGTGCAGATGTGGCTGAAGCCCGTCAGGCGGCCCGGGGCCACCTCTCGGATCGTCGCGCAGGGCGGGATGCGGATGCCGACAGAGGCACTCATCGGGCGGCCGGGATCTCCTCGCCCCACGGTTCCATGGCCGGTCGCAGTGGGGTGAACTCGCGCACGCGGCCGGCCACTCCGGTGAGGATGGCGTCGATGGCACTGCGCTCGCCCGAAGAGAGGTCGAGCTCTGCGCCGGCGTCGTTGGCATCCACCTCGGCGGGCGTGCGGGCGCCCACCAGCGCGGTGCTGATTGCGGGGTGGCCAAGCACCCAGGCCAGGGCGATCTGGCTCAGGGGCACTCCGCGCGGCTCGGCCACCTCACGTCGGAGCCGCTCGACCACGCCGAGATTTCTCGAGAAGTTGTCGCCGCGGAAGATGGGCTGGCCGAAGGCCACGCCGTTGCCGCGCCAGTCGCGGGCGGGGTCGAAGGTCGTCGCGGCAGTGAAGGCGCCGGTGAGGAGGCCGTGGCCGAGGGAGCCGTAGCCCATGACCCCGACACCCTGGGCGAGGCAGTACGGGAATGTCTCCGTCTCCTGCCGGCGGTCGAGCATGTGATAGCCGACCTGCAGCACGTCGACGCGCCGAACGCGCATGCACTCGGCCATCATGGCTCCGGTGAAATTCGACACACCGACGAAGCGGGCGCGCCCGGTGGCCACGACTTCCTCCAGCGCGCGCATAGTTTCCTCGAACGGCGTGCCGGCGTCCGGCCAGTGGACGAGGAGCACATCCACCCAGTCGGTGCGCAGTCGCTTCATGCTCGCGTCGACCTCGTGCAGGATGTTGGCCCGGCTCGAGTCGCGCAAGGGCCCGAGCTGGCCGGGCGGCGGAGCTTTCACGCCGCACTTGGTGACGAGGATGACGTCCCGGCGGCGCCCTTCGAGGGCACGCCCCACGACCTCCTCCGAATGACCGGCCCCGTAGGCCGGCGCGGTGTCCACGCAGTTCACCCCTCGTTCGAGGGCCCGGTGGATAGCCTTTACGGCCTCGTCGTCTTCGATCGCCCCGTAGCGGTCGCCGGCCATTGGCCAGCAGCCGAAGCCCACCACGGACACCTGTAATCCGGTCCGGCCGAACGGGCGGTAGCGCATGGCAACCCTCGCGGTGAGATCTAGGCCTCGCGCAAGAATAGCAGGCGTCGCACGGAGGGAAACCCGTCAACTGCTTCAGCGGCGGCCGGTGCCTGGGCGACGAGCAACTCGACGGGCTCTTGTTCGGCTTATCGCGTTCGTCTATCCTTTGCCCCACTCGGGAGCCGGGGCTGGTGCCTGTCTCTCCTCGTGGAGGCAAGCCCGCTCGCCGGGGTTCAAGATGATGCATCTGGAGGCCGGCATGCCCGGACCAACTCCAACGACGAACGGCTCTCGGCGGGGCTCCGCGGATCCCTGCCCAGCGCGCGGCCGCCCAGCGCCGGTGCACCGATCCCAAGGGAGGAACCCCATGTTGCGGCTGACTCGGTCACGGTTTGCCCTGCTCGGCTTGGCCATCCTGGTCGTCTTCGCCCTCGTCCCACCTGGACCCGCCGACGCCCAAAAAAAGGTCCTCAACATCGCGGCCAAGGAGCCAGAAACGCTCGATCCGCACACGAGCATCCTCGGGCAGACTCAAGCCATCAAGCGCTTCATGTATCGGGGACTCACGCGCTTCGCCATCAAGGGCGGTAAGGTGATCACGTCCGAGGTCGAGCCGGACCTGGCCGAGAGCTGGACGACCTCGTCTGACGGTGCGGTCTGGACGTTCAAGCTCAAGAAGGGCGTCCAGTTCCACAAGGGCTTCGGCGAGCTCACGGCCGAGGACGTCAAGTTCAGCTTTGACCGCCAGATCAATCGCGCGCCCGGCACCCGGTTCGCCGAGGTTCTCGAGGTGGTCAAGTCCATCGAGGTCGTGGATCCCCACACGGTGCAGATCGCCCTCAAGGCCTTCGATCCCATCTTCCTTCTGCGCGTGGTGGGCTACCAGGCGGGGTACATCGTGTCGAAGAAGGCGGTCGAGAAGTACGGCGACCAGTTCAAGTGGAACCCCGTCGGCACCGGGCCCTTCTACTTCGACCGACACTCTCCGCGCGAGAAGGTGGTCCTCAAGGCCTTCGATAAGTATTACGGGGGCCGCCCGCAGATCGACGAGGTCCACTGGTTCGACGTGCCCGAGGACGCCACCAAGCTGATTGGCCTCGAGAAGGGGACGTTCGACCTCCTTTACCCCGAGGCGGTCACCGCCGACTTCGCTGACCAGGTCAAGAAGATGGGAGCTGTGATCGACCGGCGGGGGCCGGGCGGCCAGGAGCGCTTCTACATCAACATGACCAAACCGCCCTTCGATGACATCCGCGTGCGCAAAGCATTCATGCACGCCATCGACCGCAAGGCGATCAAGGAGACGATGTATCCCGGAGGGCTCGCGCGCCCGGCGTCGAGCTGCCTGCCTCCCGGCTACTTCGGTCACATTCCGATGGAGTTCCCGGAGCACAATCCCGAGCTCGCCAAGAAGCTTCTCGCCGAGGCGGGCCACCCCAACGGGTTCACCATCAAGAACTACTTCATCAGCAAGTCGTTCTTCTATCCCAAGGTACTCACCCTGGCCCAGGAACAGCTCAAGAAGTCAGGGATCGTCGTGGAGCTCCAGGTCGTCGAGCATGCGACCTACCACGAGAACATCCGCAAGAACCTCAACCCCTTCGTCCTCTACGGCGGCACGCGCCTGACCGACGCCGATCCGTGGTTGTCCCTGTTCTTCGACAGCAGCGAGATCCCAAACCCGGCCACCGGGAACAAGGGCAGCAACTTCGCGCACTACCGGGCCATCGACGACCTGCTCGCGAAGGGACGGGTGGAGAGGGACGTGAAGAGGCGGGCAGCGATCTACGCTGAGGCGCAGAAGCGCATCGAGCGTGACCTCGTGTGCCTGCCCATCAGTGACGTGCCGGGGCAATGGGCGCGCAATCCCAAGCGGGTGAGCACGCCGTTCGACCCCGAGTACGGCGAGTTCGCGTTGCACTACAGCTACAACTACCCAGAGATGCTGAAGGTGCTGAACTAGTGAAGATGGGGGGCCACGAAAGGGCCCCCCAAGCCCCCCGACGCTCGGGACGCCTCGGCTGCGCCGGGGCGTCCCTCGATCGCGCGCGGTGCTTGGGAGGGCCGACCACGCCCTCAACCCCCTAAGGAGCTGAGCCGTGTTCCAGTACGTGCTGCGGCGGCTGCTGGTGGCGGTCCCGATGCTGCTCGGCGCCATGAGCATCGTCTTTTTCGCGATGCGCATCCTGCCGGGCGATCCCTGCGTCGCCATGATGGGCGACCAGGCGACCACCGAGGCCCTAGCCGACTGCACGCGCAACCTCGGCCTCCAGCGGCCGCTGGCCGTGCAGTACGTGGATTACCTTTGGCGGTCGGTGCAGTTCGACTTCGGAAAGTCCTTTCGCCATGGCTACGCGGTCAGCGAGTACATCAGCCGCATGTTCCCGCACACCGTCGTGCTGGTCATGGCGAGCGCCCTCGTCGCGGCGTTGGTCGGTCTCCCCATCGGGATCGTCTCGGCGCTCAAACGGCGCAATCCGCTGATCGATTACCCGCTGCGCATTTTCGCCCTGCTCGGCCTCTCCATGCCCGTATTCTGGCTCGGGATCCTCCTGCTCATCGTCTTCTCGCTCCGCCTGAACGTGTTCCCCCTCATCGGCGGCGGTGATCTGGACGGCGTCCTCGCCATGATCCGCTCCGGCGAGGTCTTCTCGAATCCCCGGGACTTCCTGACCGCAGTGGGCGACGTGCTCTACCACCTGGCCCTGCCGGCCCTGGCCCTCGGGTTCACCCTGGCGGCTACGATCAGCCGGCTTTCGCGCTCGGCCATGCTGGAGGTGATCAGCCAGGACTACATCCGCACCGCCCGCGCCAAGGGCCAGGGCGAGCGCCTGGTCGTCTACAAGCACGCGCTCCGCAACATGATGGTCCCGCTGCTGACCATCATCGGGATCTTCGTCGCCATCGCCCTCACCGGCACCGTGCTCACCGAGACGGTCTTCACGCGGCCGGGCCTGGGCAAAATGCTGGTCGACGCGATTAGCGCCCGCGACTACCCGCTGGCTCAGGGCGCCATCACGGTGTTCACGATGACCATCATCGTCGTCAACCTCATCATCGATCTGCTCTACGCCGTGGTGGATCCCCGGATCACCTACCGGTAGGGCGAGACCAGAACGCCCGATGGCCATCAGCCCGCGCGCCGACCCGATCGACCTGACCCTCCCCGCAACCCTAGAGCAGACGCGGAGCGCCGCCGGCCATTGGCGCCGGTGGCTCCCCATCGGCATCGGAACGGTGCTCGCGGCGGCCATGGTCGTGATGGCCGCGGCGGCTCCCCTCCTCGCCCCCCTGAGCCCCTCGGCGCAGTTCTCCGACGCGGTGCTGAAGGGTCCGAGGGCCGTTGAGCGCCACCTCCTGGGAACGGACGAGTTCGGACGCGATATCCTGAGTCGCATCATCTGGGGCGCGCGCGTCTCCCTCGAGGTCGGCCTCGCCTCAGTGCTGTTCGGGTTCGTGTTCGGGGTGCCGCTGGGAATCTACGCGGGCTATCGCGGGGCGTCGGCCGAGGTGATCATCATGCGCGGCACCGACATGCTCATGGCCTTCCCCACCCTGCTGCTTGCCCTGATCATCGTCACCGCGCTGGGCGGCACCTTGCTCAACGAGATCCTCGCCATCGGGGTGGCGCTGACCCCGAACTTCGTCCGGCTATCCCGAAGCCTGACCCTCACGATCCGCGAGCAGGACTACATCGTGGCCGCGCGAGCCCTCGGCTCCGGGCAGCTCCGCATCATGAAGAGCCACGTCTTTCCCAATGCGCTCTACGGGCTGGTGGTGGTGGCCACGCTCTACATCGCCACGGCCATCCGCACGGAGGCGAGCCTGTCCTTCCTCGGCCTCGGCATCCCGCCACCCACGCCGAGCTGGGGCAACATCCTCAGCGAGGGCCGCCAGTACATCAAGTGCTGCCCGTGGATCACCACGTTCTCGGGGCTGGCCATCATGCTGGCCGTGCTGGCCTTCAACGTCGTGGGCGACGCCCTGCGCGATCTTCTCGACCCGCGCCTGCGTGGCGAATGACCATTCAAGGCCCGATCTCTTGAAATCAATCCGCATCATCACGCCGACCGGTCATCTCGGCACTACTCCGCTCGAGAAGGCGAGCTTCGAGCGCGGCTGCGCCGCGTCGCCCGATTTCATCGTCGCCGACTCGGGCAGCGCCGACATCGGACCGTATCCGCTCGGCGCGGACAAGCCAGCCTCCGACGAAGTCTGGCAACGCCACGACATCGAAGCGATGCTGCTGGCGGCCAGGCGGCTCAGGATCCCGCTCATTCTCGGTTCGGCCTCGGACACCGGCACTGACCGCGGAGTCAACCAGTACGTGCGGCTCGTCCGGGAGATTGCCACCGAGCACGGGCTCGAGCCGTTTCGGTTGGCGGCGATCTACGCCGAGACTCCGGTCGAGGAGATCCGGCGGCGCCTCAAAGACGGCGCGACGGTCCGCGGGCTTAACGGCCGGGCCGACTGCGACTCCGCGGCGCTCGACCGCACCGACCGCATCGTCGCGGTGATGGGCGCCGAGCCGATCTGCGCCGCGCTCGAGGCCGGCGCCGACGTGGTCATCGCGGGACGCAGCAGCGACTGCGCGATCTTCGCGGCACCACTCCTCAACGCGGGACACTCCCTGGCCGACGCGTTCTTCTGTGGCAAGGCCATGGAGTGCGCGTCGTTCTGCGGCGAGCCGTTCATGGGCAAGGAAACCATCCTCGGTCGGGTGGACGGCACCGGCGTCTACCTCACGGCGATGCACCCCGACCAGCGGTGCACGCCGGCCTCGGTGGCCAGCCACGCGATGTACGAGCGGCTCAATCCGTTCCGGGAGTACGTGCCCGGCGGCTACCTCGACATGACGCACTGCCGCTACGAGCAGGTCGACGAGAAGACCACCCGCGTCACCGGACAAACGTTCGTGCCGAGCCCGACGACGTGGATCAAGCTCGAGGGATCGGGCAAGGTCGCCGAGCGCGCGCTCTTCATCGTCGGCATCCGCGACCCCTATACCATCGCCAACCTCGACCTCGCCATTGCCTGGGCCAAGGGCAAGCTCACGGAGCGCTTCGGGCCAATCGGCGAGCGATACGACGTCTTCTATCACGTCTACGGTCGTAACGCGGTCATGGAAGCGATGGAGCCGACGCCGGCGCGGACGCCGCTCGAGGTCGGCATCGTGGTGGAGGTGGCCTGTGACGATGCTGCCCGCGCCGAGACGATCTGCCACATTGCGGGCAAGAACCTCTTCTATGCCCGGCTACCCGACGTGAAGGGCACGGCGGGGACCGCCGCCATCATGTCGGACGAAGTGCTGCACGCGCGCCCGGCCTACGAGTGGACGCTCAACCACGTGATCGAAGTGACGGACCCGCGCGAGCTCTTCCGCACCCGCTTCGAGACCCTCGGCGCCGGTGCCCCCGAGACTCGACCGTGAAGCTCGTCGAGCTCGCCTCGACCATTCGCAGCAAGAACGCCGGCGTCGACCACATCACGTTCGACGTCATCTGCCGCGACCGGGTGAACTTCGAGCGGGTGCGCGACAGTGGCGCCCTCAACCGCAGCGCGGTGGCCCGCCTGTTCGGCATCGACGAGGACCGCGTCACCGACTTCGTGGTCTTCGAACCGGCTCAGGCGATCAAGTTCACCATCCGCCGGCTCCGCCCGAGCGGCGGCATGGGGGAGAGCGATCTCTTCGGCTCGCAGCAATACGCGCCGCTCTTCGACGTCGAGATCCCCTGACCGCTATCGGCCGTGGATGCCATCGTTCAGTGGCGGCGGGGAGCCGGCGACGTCCGTACCCTTCGACAAGCGCTGAAACGGCGCCGGCAGTGGCCCGCCGATCGAAGCGCTCCGTGCCCGCCGTTGGCGCCAGTCGAAGCGTTCCGTGCCGCCGTGGCCCATGCCCAAACAAGCGATTCTCCAAGGAGAGATGCCGTGAGCTTCAAGATCGTGCTGCTGCCCCCGGATGTCAACGAGTCGTGGCCGGAGAAGATCCGCCAGGCCGTCCCTGGCGCGGTGGCCAAGGCGTTCAAGGATCCCAAGGACGCCCTCGGCGACATCGCCGACGCCGACGCGGCCTACGGGACGGTGCCACCAGAGCTGTTTGCCCGCGCGAAGAAGCTGCGCTGGATCTGCGCCGCCCGCGCCGGTCTCGGCGGCGACTGGTTCTACGACGCGCTCGTGAAGAGCAGTGTCGTCGTGACGAACATGCGGGGCAGCTATAACGAGCACCTCTCGGCCCACGCCGTGGCGTTCTTGCTCGCCTTTGCCCGCCGCTTCGAGCACTACCTCCCCCAGAAGCAGTGGAAGCGAGGCCCAGGGATGATCGACCTGCCGACCCAGACGGTGCTGATCGTCGGTGTCGGCGGGGCCGGCGGCGAGGCGAGCAAGCTCTGCGCCGCCCTCGGCATGAGGGTGCTCGGTGCCGATCCGCGGGTGACCGAGGCGCCGCCTGGCATGACCGAGCTGTTCCCCCCCGACCAGCTGGAGGAGCGCTTGGGCGAGGCCGACTTCGTGATCGTGACGACGCCGGAGACGCCCGAGACGTTGGGTATGTTCAATTCGCGGTTCTTCTCGCGGATGAAGGGCGGTGCGTACTTCATCAATATCGCCCGCGGCGGCTGTGTCGTGACGGCCGACCTGATTGCCGCCCTGCGGTCCGGCCGGCTCGCCGGCGCGGGACTCGACGTGGTCGCCCCCGAACCTCTGCCCGACGACAGCCCGCTCTGGGGGATGCCGAACGTGCTCATCACCCCCCACGTCGCGATCTCCGGCGCGCCGTATCGCCAGAAGTGGGAGGAGATTCTGCTCGAGAACTGTCGGCGCTTCGCCAACAACGAGCCCCTGCTCAACGTGGTCGACAAAACCAAGTGGTACTGAGGTCGGTCGAGGGCAAGACGGACCGCGAACCGCGACTGGTGCTTCGTCGTGCCCGCGCTGGGCCTCACCTACCAGGGGTGTCACGCGGCCAGCGAGTGGGGACTCACGCCCGAGAAGGCCCGCGAGCGTGGCCTCGTGGACGAGCTGGAGATCTCCGTCGACACCATGGGCCAGATGCGCCAGCGCGGCATCCGCGTCCTGCCCGGCGGCGACTATGGCTTCGCGTGGAACCCGCATGGGACCTACGCCCGGGACCTCTTGCTCTTCGTCGACGTGCTCGGCTTCACGCCGATGGAGACGCTCGTGGCGCCACCCGATTGGGCGGCGAGATCATGGGCCGCCCGTACGAGCTGGGCCAGGTCAAATCAAACCCGGCTACCTCGCCGACCTCTTGCTCGTCGACGGCGACCCGCTCGCGGACATCAAGCTCCTACAAAACCAGGACGCCCTGCTGATGATCATGACAGACGGGCGCTTGCACAAGACCCCGGCGGCCGCCTGACGCCCGCGCGCCTCCTGTCGATCGGCTGACCACGCACCTCAGCCCGCCGTCACAGGATCTCCAACACTCAGCCCGCCGGCGCAGGATCTCCAACATCAGCCCGCCGCGGCAGTTGACGAAGACGGCACGCCAGCCTACTCTGCCCGAACGATGATCACTCATCTCGCGCCCCGCGATCACACGGTGAAGCTCGACGGCCTGGCCCTGCACTACTGCGAATGGGGGGCGCCGGCCGCGCGCCCTCTCGTGCTGCTGCACGGCATCACGGGCCACGCCCGCACCTGGGACTATCTGGCCACGGCACTCCAGCCGACCTTCCGCGTGATCGCGCTTGACCAGCGTGGCCACGGCGACAGCCAGTGGTCGCCCAACGTCGACTACTCCGTCGGCGCCATGGCCGGCGACGTCGGGCGGTTGGCCGATCACCTCGGCCTCGGCCGCTTCGCGCTGCTCGGGCTGTCGATGGGCGGGCGCGTGGCCATCGCGTTTGCCGGCACACACCCGGAGCGCATCGAGCGATTCGTCATCGTCGACATCGGCCCCGACATCGCGCCAGAGGGAATGGAGCGCGTCCGCGGCACGGTGGGCGGGGCGCCTGAGCGCTTCGCCACGGAGGACGAAGCCCTCGAGTACGTGCGCCGGGCGAACCCCCGCTATAACGAGGCCGAGCTGCACCGGCGGGTCACCCACGGACTCACGCGCCTGGCCGACGGCGGGCTCGCCTGGAAGTACGACAAGGCCATCCGCGAGGCGATGCGCCTGGGCATTCGCCGCGAGGCGATGAATCTATGGGAACCGCTCGCCTGCATCACCTGCCCCAGCTTACTCGTGCGCGGAGCGGAGAGCGACATCCTCTCGCCCGAGATCGCCGAGCGGATGCTGGCGAATCTGCCGGACGGCCGGCTGGTCGAGATTGCCGGCGCCGGTCACTCTGTTCCCGGCGACCACCCCGAAGCCTTCGCCGCCGCCGTCCGCTCCTTTCTCGCGTAGGACCATCGTGAAGCGGAGCACGGAGCGGATTCTCGCGACGCATACCGGGAGCCTTCCCCGGCCCAAGGACCTGCTCGACCTGTTGCGAGATCGGGAAGAGAGCCGGCTCAGCGCCGACGCCGCCCTCCACGACCGCACGCGCTCGGCGGTATTCGACGTCGTGCAGAAGCAGGTGGAGGCCGGGCTGTCGGTCATCAACGATGGCGAGCAAGGCCGGGCCGACTACACCATCTATGTCAAGGACCGCCTGACCGGGTTCGCCGGTGAGAGCACGCCCTGGCCCAGCACCGATGCCGAGGAATTCCCTGAGTGGGCGGAGATGGCTCGGCAGTTCGCTCCGCCATTTCAGAAACGGCCGGCGTGCACTGGCCCCGTCGCGTGGAAGGACTGGGCGGCGGTGGAGCGGGATATCCAGAACCTCAAGGACGCCACGGCGGGGCGAGCGGAGGAGGTCTTCATGACCTCGCCGTCGCCCGGCCAGATCGGGCGATTTCTTCAAAACCGGTATTACCCGAACGACGAGAAGTACCTCTACACCTTGGCCGACGTGATGAAGCGCGAGTACGAGGCGATCGTGCAAGCCGGATTCATCCTCCAGCTGGACTGTCCGGACCTCGCCCTCGGCCGGCACACCCAGTTCGCTCACCTGAGCCTGGAGGGGTTTCGCAAGGTGTGCGAGATGCATGTAGCAGTCCTCGATTACGCTGTCGCGGACATCCCGCCTGACCGGATGCGCATGCACATCTGCTGGGCCAGCACCGGAGGCCCGCACCATCGGGACGTGCCCCTCAAGGACATCGTCGATGTGGTGATCAAGGGGCGCCCCAGCGGACTCGTGGTGGCCGGGGCCAATCCGCGCCATGAGCACGAGTGGAAGGTGTGGAAGGACGTCGCGCTGCCCCCGGGCAAGGTGCTCATCGCCGGCGTGATCGACTCCACCACCAACTTCATCGAGCATCCGGAGCTGGTGGCGGAACGGATCGCGCGATACGCCAGCGCGGTCGGCCGGGAGAACGTCATCGCGGGCGTCGACTGCGGATTCGGGACCTTCGCCGGGAGAGTCCAGGTCGATACCAACATCGCGTGGCACAAGCTCCGCTCGCTCGTCGAAGGGGCACGCCTCGCGTCGGAAGAACTCTGGTAAGCCGTTCGGACGCGCCGCGCGACTGAAGGGCATGGGTGGGCCTGTCCCGGGGCGCGCATCGATGACCCCGCCGCACACCGGCTTTTCAGGCGCTGCACGTGGCGAAACGACAGACCGGAGGCCTCGGCCGCCTGCCGATTGGTGGTGAGCCCCGCATTCAGCGATCGCCGTATCCCTGGCGGTGGGGCTTCCTTCCCGCTCATGGTGATCGTGGTCTCCATGAGGGGATGACATTTTCACTGAGCAGCAGCTACCCCATGACATTTCTACGTATCACCAGCATCGACCCGATTGGCCATTGACGGGATCGCGCCGTGGGGCTATCGTCCGCGCAACCGGCCTATCCGAATCGCCCTTCAGCGCGGAGGGGAGAATGGACCTCGCACGGTGCTTCGCCGCGGCCGCCGCCAGCCTCCTGTCCGTCCTGCTCGCCTACGGTCCCGTCGGAGAGGTAGCGGCCCAGCCTCGATCAGCGTCGCCGTCGAAGCCCGAAGGCGAGATGCGCTGGGCGATCTACGTGACCTTGGCCCCCCAGTGGTTCGATCCGGCCGAGGTCCTGGGCCAGATCACGCCGTTCTGGGTGCTTTACGCGATGCACGATGCGCTCGTGAAGCCCATGCCCGGCAACCTCATGTCGCCGAGCCTGGCCGAGTCGTGGACGATGAGCGCCGATCAGCGCGTCTACGAGTTCAAGCTGCGCGAAGGGCTAAAGTTCCACAACGGCGACCCCTTCACCGCCGAGGACGTGAAGTTCAGCTTCCAGCGCACCAAGGGCACCAAAATTCTCAAGGAGAAGGTGCGCGAGATCGCCGTCGTCGATCCCTACCGGGTGCGGTTCCAGCTCCACGACCCGTTCCCCGATTTCATGGCGTTCTATGGAACTCTGACGACGGGCGCCGGCTGGATCGTGCCCAGGAAGTACGTCGAGAAGGTTGGCGATGAAGGCTTCAAGAAGCACCCGATCGGTCTCGGGCCCTATCGGTTCGTGAGCCACACGCCAGGGGTCGAGCTAGTCATGGAGGCCAACGAGGGATACTGGCGCAAGGTCCCCTCGGTCAAGCGGCTCGTCTTCAAGGTCGTCCCGGAACCCACCACGCGGGCCGCGATGCTCAAGCGGGGAGAAGTCGATGTCGCCTACATGCTCGACGCCCCGCAAGCCCTGGAGCTTCAAAAGGATCCCACGCTGAGGCTCGCATTCTCCGGAGGCATCGGGATCACGATGCTGGATTTCTTCGACATGTGGGACCCCAAGTCGCCCTGGGCCGACAAGCGGGTGCGCCTGGCCGCTAACTATGCTCTCGACCGTCAGGCGCTCAGTGAAATGGAAACGCTGGGGGCCTCGAAGCCCACGGGGAGCATCATCCCCCGCGCCTTCGAATTCGCGCTTCACATCGAGCCGTATCCCTACGACCCCGTGAAGGCCAAGCAACTGATGGCCGAGGCTGGCTACCCCAACGGGTTCGATGCCGGCGAGCTGCATGCCGCCCCTCCGTTCTTTGCGCGCGGCGAAGCGGTCATGAACTATCTCGGGGCCCTGGGGATCAAGCTCCGGATGCGGCCGATGGAGCGCGCCGCCTTCTTTGCGGCATGGGGGACGAAGAAGCTGAAGGGCGTGTGCGTCTGCGGTAGCGGGCTCTACGGCAACGCCGCCACGCGGATGTCGGAGATCGTGCCGAGCGACGGCGCCTATGCGTACGGCGGCTATCCCGATATCGACGCGCTCTATAAGCAGCAGGCTCTGGAGACCGACCGCAAGAAGCGCGAGGCCATGCTGCACCAGATCCAGCAGATCCTCCACGAACGCGTGCGATTCGGGCCCATCTTCGAATTCCTCTGGCCGAGCGGGATCGGGCCACGGGTCGAGGAGCCCGCTCTGATGCTGATCAATCCCTATCCTTGGTCGGCTCCACTGGAAGAGGTCCGGCTGAAGAGAAAGTGATCCGGCCTGAAGTCGCAAGAAGCAGTCGACGAGGCGGGGCAGGAGTGAACGCTCCCCCTCCGTCGCCAAAATAGCGGTGGGGGGTATCGGGGGGAGCGGCGCTCGCTCCCCCCGATCTCTTTCATTCACACGCCGAGATAGCGGGCCTTGACGGCGTCGTCCGTCCTCAGGGCGTCCGGCGCGCACCCGTGGACGATGCGGCCCTTGCTCAGGAGATACACGTAGTCGGCCACGCGTAGGGCAAACGCCAGGTTCTGCTCGACGAGCAGGATGGACGCGCCCGCCCGCTTGAGATCGGCGAGCACCCGGCCTAGCTCGCGGATCAGCAGCGGCGCTAGGCCTTCAGAGGGCTCGTCCATGAGCAGGACGTCGGGGTTGCCGACGAGCGCCCGCCCGCAGGCCAGCATGCCTTGCTCCCCGCCGGAGAGCTTGGTCCCGCGGTGGTGGAGGCGCTCGCGGAGGCTCGGGAAGAGCGCCAGCACGCGCGTCATGTCCCAGCCGGCGCCCGGGCGCGGACGGGCGCCTACCACCAGGTGCTCGCGCACGTCGAGCGATGGGAAGAGGCGCCGGCCCTGGGGGACGAGGCGCACGCCCCGCCGGGCGATCGCGTGAGGCGACAGTCGCGTGATGTCCTCGCCGTTCAGGGTCACCTGCCCAGCGCAGGCCCGCGTGAGCCCGGTGATGCCGCGGAGCAAGGTCGTCTTGCCGACGCCGTTGCGGCCGAGCACCGCGACGATCTGCCGGTCGCCGACGCGCAGGGAGGCGCCTTGGACGATCAGCGAGTCGCCGTACGCGACCGCGAGCTCGCGCACCTCAAGCATCGTCGGCGCCCAGATAGATTTCCTTCACCCGCGGATCCGCGCGGATCTCCTTCTGCGTTCCCTCGGACAGCACGCGCCCCTGGTGGAGGACCGTGATCCGCTCGGCCAGCGCGAGCGCGACGTCCATGTCGTGCTCGATCAGCAGCACGGTGACGGCACGCGGGAAGCGCTCGACCATGGCGACCACCGCCGCCGTCTCGGCCGTCGAGAGCCC
>JBKPAK010000047.1:0-13852 GCA_046726415.1 Candidatus Methylomirabilota bacterium | reverse complement strand
CGTGAGCGACGCGGACCGCCGCGTAGTCATGACGGCTCGACGTTAGACGAGAACCCGGCGGTCGGTCAACCCCCCGGCGACAACCCACTGCCCTCCTCGGACACGTGAAAGCGTGGATGGATGAGCACCATCATCCCGATGGGTACAATGTGGGTGGAATTGCGGGGTGGTGGGCGGACAGATGGCGATGCACGCTCATATGCACGTCCGGCCCCGGTTTCGGCAGGAACCCTATGCCGGACGTGGCCTCCGGTATTGGTTGAAACAGCCAGCAAATCGATGGTGGTAACGCGGATGAATAGCCGCGGACGCGAGGGCGTCATGATCGATCTCGGCATTGCCCCAGGGCGCGTCATGATTGATCTCGGCATTGCCCGCCGACGCGCTCGGCTCGCCCTCGCCGCTCTCGCCGTGTCGTTGACCATCACGCCGGCTGGCGCCGCCCAGGATGCCACGGAAGCCTGGGGCGCGCTCGTCGCGGGTGGCCATGTGGCCCTGATTCGCCATGGCAACGCACCGGGCACGTCACCCGGCCAGGGCGGCGACCCGCCCGGCTTCAAGGTCGACGACTGCACGACGCAGCGGAACCTGGATGAGCTGGGACGCGCACAGGCCAAGGCGCTCGGCGAGGCTTTGCGCTCCCGCGGGGTGCGCGTGGATCGCATCCGGTCCTCCCCCTGGTGCCGCTGCCTGGACACGGCCCGCCTGATGGCCGCCGGCGAGGTGGAGAGTTCGGAGGCTCTCGTTCCGGCGACCGACAGAAACCCAAATGCCCCCGCCGCGCTTCGGGCACTGAAGGAGATGGTTGCCAATTGGCGGGGGCCGGGCACGCTTGTGCTCGTGACTCACGGTTTGACGGTTCGGTCCTTGACCGGGTTCGTGCCAAGCCAGTCTGAAATCGTGGTGCTGAAACCGATGCCGGGCAGCGTGTCCGGCAGTCACGTGGTAGGCCGAATCCCGCCGCCTCCCTAGAGACCGCGCCCGCCGGCCCACCCCGGGGGGTTCGCGCCGCGTGAATCCGCTTGACGGTCGTGGAGCGCTGCCTGACCATGGGGGCCCGCGCCCGCGCGCCGCGGCATCGAGGCCGACCAGACGCCGAGCGCTTCTCTCGATGACGTGAGCGACGGAGGATCACCATGGACGGCAAGCGTGGCCGGTATGTAATCGTGGCGGGAGTGGTCGCGGTGGCCCTGGCGGTGGCCGGCGCGGCGAGCGACGTCTACGCGCAGAAGAAGGGCGGCGTGCTCAAGATCGGCAACCTCGGCGAGCCGCCCTCCCTCGACCCTCATTGGGGGACCCAGACCATCACCGAGGTCCTGACGAATCACATCTACGAAGGCCTCTACAGCCTCGACGCCAGCTACCGGCCCACCCCAATGCTGGCCGAGAGTTTGCCGCAGGTGAGCCCAGATGGCCTCACCTATACCATCAAGCTCCGCCAAGGCGTCAAGTTCCACAACGGCAAGGAGATGACCTCGGACGATGTCGTCGCCTCGATCAAGCGCTGGAGCCAGCGCTCGGTGTACGGCAAGGCGCTCTTTGCGCAGGTCGCCGACTTCAAGGCGACCGACAAGCACACCGTCCAGTTCAAGCTCAAAGAGAAGTCGGCCATCGTCGTGATCTCGCTGGCCGTCCCCAACAACTTCGGCGCCATCTACCCGAAGGAGGTCGCCGAGAAGTTTCCGCCCGACCAGCGCGTCAGCGAGTTCATCGGGACGGGACCGTTCAAGCTCACCGAGTGGAAGCCCGACCAGTACATCCGCATGGCTCGCTACGACGACTACAAGCCCCTAAGTGAGCCGCGCAGTGGCTACGGCGGCGCCAAGATAGCCTATGTGGACGAGCTCCGCTGGATCCCGGTGCCGGACGCGGCAAGCCGGGCGGCGCAGGTGGAGTCGGGCGATCTCGATTTCGCCGACGACCTGGTGGCCGATGCCTACGACCGGCTCAAGGCCAACGCCAACGTACAGCCCATCATCGTGAGGCCGTACTATTGGCTCGTGGCGGTCTTCAACAAGAAGGAAGGCCTGATGACGAACCAGAAGCTCCGCCAGGCGTGGCAGGCGGCGCTCGACATCGAGCCGATCATGAAGACCGTGGCCGGCGGCAAATCCGAGTTCTACCGCATGGACTCGAGCCTGGCCTTCCAGGAACTGCCCACCTGGCACACCAAGATCGCCGGTCTGCCCTGGAACGAGCGGAACAAGGACAAGGCCAAGCGCCTGCTCAAGGAGGCCGGCTACACTGGCCAGCCCATCCGGTTCATGACCACGCAGGAGTACAAGTGGATGTACGACTTCGCGCTGGTCACCAAGCAACAGCTCGAGGACGTCGGCTTCACCATCGATCTTCAGGTGATGGACTGGTCGACGCTCGGCCAGCGCCGGGTTCAGCCCAAGGAATACGATGTCTTCACCACCGGGATGGGGAACTTCTTCGACCCAACCCACCACATCTACCTCACGCCGAACTGGCCGGGTTGGACCTCCGACGAGGACATCTTGACCATCGGCGCCCAGCTCGCGCGGGAGACCGACCCCAAGAAGCGCTACGCGCTGTGGGAGCAGCAGACCAAGCTCTTCTACGAGAAAGTCCCGGTGGCGCGCTACGGCGACCTCTTTGGGCTCAGGGCCGCGCGCAAGCACGTCAAGGGGTTCAACGACAAGGTGGAGCGCCCCCGCTTCTGGGGCGTCTGGCTCGAGAAGTAGCCGCCACGGTTGCCCGCCCGGGCCTCACGGCGACCTTCTCGAGGAAGGCACGAGGCCTGGGAATCCAGGAGTGCTCCGGCGTGGCCGGGCTGACGAGCGCCGCGGAACTCGGAGGGCCTGATCGGGGCCTCCATCTCACATGACGACCTATTTCGTCCGTCGGATCCTCGCCGTGCTCCCAGTGATGGCGGTGGTCGTCACCGTCGTGTTCTTCCTGATCCATCTCATCCCGGGCGACCCCGCGAGCGCCATGCTCGGCCCGGACGCCACCACGGCCCAGATCGAGGCGACCCGGCGACAGCTTGGGCTCGATAGACCGCTCCACGAGCAGCTCCTGAGGTTCTACGGACGCGTGCTCCAGGGTGACCTCGGGCGCTCCTACTTTCTCGACCGTCCCGTCACTCAAGTGCTCCGGGACCGTGCCGAGCCGACGTTGCTCTTGACCCTGTCGGCCCTCCTGGTCGCCGTCGCCATCGGGGTGCCATCCGGAATCGTGGCCGGCGCCAAGCCCGGCTCCCTGTGGGACCGAACGCTCATGATGGGAGCGCTGCTCGGCGTGTGCATCCCCGGCTTCTGGCTGAGCCTCAACTTCATCTACCTCTTCGCGGTGCGCCTGGGCTGGCTGCCGGCGGCGGGCTACGCGTCGGTGTTCGTCGATCCCGCCGCGGCCCTCCGCTTCATGGTGCTGCCGGCGCTCTCTCTCGGCTTCAACCAGTCGGCCCTCATCGCGCGGATCGCGCGCTCGTGCATGCTGGAAGTCCTCCAGCAGGACTACATCCGGACGGCCCGCGCCAAGGGGCTGCGCGAGCGCGCCGTCGTGTACGGCCACGCGTTCCGGAACGCGCTGGTGCCGGTGGTCACGGTGATCGGCATCACGATGGCGATCCTCATCGGCGGCGCGGTGGTGACCGAAATCGTGTTCAACATTCCGGGGCTCGGGCGACTCGTCATCTCGGCGATCCTGCGGCGCGACTACCCTGTGGTCCAGGGCGTGGTCCTGGTGACCGCCGCGGCTTACGTGCTCATCAACCTCGCCGTGGACATGGTCTACGTCCTCATCGATCCGAGGATCCGCTATGACTGAGGCGGCATCGACCCGGTCGGCCGCGGCCGTCGCGACCGCGCTCGGGGTGGGGGCGCCGGAGCAGGTCCGGACGCGGTGGCTCGGCCGCCTGCTCAGGAATCGAAACGTCCTCGGAGGTGGCGCGATCTTCGTGCTCTTCCTGCTCGCCGCCATCCTCGCACCGGTGGCCGCGACTCACAGCCCGACGCGACTCAATCCGGCCAGCCGCCTCAAGCCGCCAAGCGCCGCGAACTACTTCGGCACCGACGAGTTTGGCCGCGATGTCTACAGCTTGGTTCTCTTCGGCAGCCGGGTGTCGCTGCTGGTTGGTGGCATCACCATGGTGCTCACGTCCTTCGGCGGCGTGGTGATCGGTCTCGTGGCCGGATACTACCGGCGGCTCGACCTCCTCGTCATGCGCGTCACCGATGGCCTCATGGCCTTTCCGGCGATCATCCTCGCCATCGCGTTCATGGCGGCGCGCGGTCCCGGCGTCTGGAACGTGATCTTCGCCCTGTCCATCGTCTACACCCCGCGGACGGCGTTGCTGATCCGGAGCACCGTCCTGAGCGTGCGGGAGCTCGACTATGTGCAGGCGGCCCGGGCCCTAGGCCGACCCGACCTCGGCATTGCCGTCCGCCACATTCTGCCGAACTGCATGGCGCCCCTGCTGGTCCAGGGGACGTTCATCTTCGCGTACGCCGTGCTGGCCGAGGCGATCCTGGGCTTCCTCGGGGTGGGCGTTCCCCCGTACGTGCCGTCATGGGGGAACGTCATCGCCAGTGGCAAGAACGTCATCCGCGAGGCTTTCTGGGTGTGTCTCTTTCCGGGTCTCGCCCTCACCGTGGCCAGCCTGAGTCTGAACCTTCTCGGCGATGGCCTCCGCGACGCGCTCGACCCGCGGTTGCGGGTGCTCCAACGCTGAACATCGGTGGTCACCATTTGAAGACGGACAGCAGGTTGTGAAAGTCGTCAGTCCACGCGCTTACCCGGGGGTTGCTCTCGAGCTTCGCGGTGGTCCAGCGGTGGTCGCGGGCGAGGTTTCCCAACGCCTGGGGCGTCCTGGCCAGCACGGCCCACGTCGATGCGGAGGCGCCCTCTGTTTCCGCGGACTCGTCGTGCTGGAGCAGCCGCCCACGGAGGCCGGCGTCCTCGGCGAGGTTCGCCACCACCGGCTCGAGATCGAGGTAGCGGTTGGAGAGGTGGAGCGCGAGCAGCCCGTCCGGCGCCAGCATCTCGAGATAGAGTCGCAGGGCTTCCCGCGTGAGCAGATGCACGGGGATAGCGTCCGAAGTGAACGCATCGACGACGATCACGTCATACCGCTCTCCCGGCCGGTCTCGTTTCACGGCCTCCAGGCGGACGCGGGCATCCCCCAGCTCCACCCGCAAGGTCGCCCCTCGATCGCGCGCGTCGGCGAAGTACGTGAAGTACGTGCGGTCGGAGGCAATGTCCCGAACGAGTCGGTCGATCTCATAGAAGGTCATGGCGTCACCGAGCCGCGCGTAGGCGGCCAGGGTTCCGGTGCCGAGCCCGATCACCGCCACGCGGCGGGCGCCGTCCCGTCGATCCAGCTCGGCGAAGATCTGTCCGACGGGCCCCGCACGGTGGTAGTAGGAGAGCGGCTCGCCCTGGCGCTTGGGATCGCGACTCTGACGGCCGTGCAGGGTCGTGCCGTGGCGCAACTCGGTATAGCCCTCCTTATCGCGGTCGCGGGTGACTTCCAGGACGCCGAAGAAGCTCCGCGCCTGATGGATTCGGTCGCCGTTCCGGGCATTGACGAACTCGGCCACCACCAGCACGCCCACCAGGGCGAGGGCCAGCGCGGCCGGCCGGTGCCTCAGGAAGAACGCGGCCACCAGCGGCGGACCGAACACGAGGATCGCGCTCAGCGGCCCCTCGACCGGCGTCAGCCATTTCGTGGCCCACTCGGATGGGATGCCGAGCACGCGGGTGAGAGAGGCCAAGTCGACGCGAACGGCGATGGACTTGGAGTAGAGGACGAGCGCCAGCGCGATCACCCCGAAGGGGAGCGCCACGTCCAGGAGCAGGGCGCGGCCCGTCGTGTCGCGGGCCAGACGGCGACGGCTCGATAGGACGCACGCGGCCGCCATGGCTAGCGGGTACTCCACGAGTGCGCTGAAGATGGCCGGGGCCACGAGGGCGTTAAAGAACCCGCCCAGCACCCCCCCCACCGAAATCAGCAGATAGAACTCGGTGAGGCGACGGGGCGACGGGCGATCGAGGGCCAGCTCTCCGTGGCAGGCGAGCGCGACCACCAGAAGGGCCAAGAAGTGCCACAGCACGGTCACCCACATGCGCTGGCGGAAGCCAGAGACCATGAGGAAGATCACCACGAGGACCAGGGGCCGCATGACCGCCACCACCATCCGATGGAAGCGGGCCGGCCAGTGGCCGAAGGCGACAATGAAGCTCAGGAGATAGATGGCGAGCGGGAGCACCCATAGCAGAGGGACGGCGGCGATGTCGGTCGTGATGAATGTCGTCGCGCCGAGGAGGAGGCTCGACGGCACGAAGGCCAGGACCACCCAGCGCAGACGGCGGCCCACCGAGAGGGCATCGCTGCGCGCGCCATCCCGCCGCGGCCACGCGCTCGAACCGTCCGCGCTGACCGGCCCTCCGCCGGGCGACGAGGGCAAGGCCGTCACCTCGAGGACCGCCGCGCCGGCCGCCGGAGGGCTGCGCCAGAGGATCAGCGCGCACAGCACGATCAGGACGGCCAACACGATATAGCCCAGGCTCCAGAGCTGCGCCTGCGACAACCAGCCATAGCTCCTGACGTGCAGTCGCGGCTCGATGAGGGTGGGATAGCCGAGTAGAGCCAGCATGCTCCCGAGGTTGCTCGCCGCGTAGAGGAAGTAGGGGTCGCGTGCGGCCGGGTGGCCGGTATGGGTGAACCACCTCTGGAGCATCGGGTTGGTGGCGCTGACCACGAGGAAGGGCAGGCCCACCGACACCGAGAGGACGATGAGCACATCCAGGACCGGGTTGGACTCCCCGCCGCGCAGAAGGGCGGGGTTCACGACGAGCGGCAATACGCCCAGCGGCACCGCCAGCATCGCGAGGTGCAGGATCGCCTGCCGGGAGGCGCCCAGCCAGGCCGTGGTGGCATGGGCGTAGGCGTAGCCGCCCAGCAGCGCGGCCTGGAAGAACACCATGCAGGTGCTCCACACGGCCGGGGTGCCGCCGAGGAGGGGCAGGATCATCTTGCCGACCATTGGCTGAACCGCGAACAGCAAGGTGGCCCCCACGAACAAGGTCGCCGCGTAGAGCAGCAGGATCACGGTCATGAACACCCCTCGGATTCTGCCCTCACCTCATCGCGCGCGTTGCGCTCGTCTAGAGTGCCGCTAAAGACCTGGGCCCGTCGAGGGCATCGCCAGGGCGGTCTTCGTCAAGCCGCTCCGCGACGGGCGGCCGCGATGGCCGAGCGAGGTGTTGCTTGTGCCGAGGGGCGGCGTGCGCTACTATCGCGCCATGAGTCGAATTAGACCGTCAGTCATAGGCCGGGAGACGCCGTGAACTGACGGTTCCGGATCGACTCAATCGATTTCACACGGCCGTCAGGGTTCCTGGCGGCCGTTGAGTTTCCAACCTCGTGTGAGGTCGGGCGTGGTCACCGGCGCCAGAACCCGGGTTCGACGAGATCAGACACGGGGGACAGACCAATGTTCAGCACGCCGGGACCGCTCGACTTCGTGGCCATGGCCGGCAAAACGCGAGCCTTCTGGGAGCGCGAACACGTCTTCGCGCAGCTCGTGGCCAAGAATCGCGGCGGGCCACGCTTCTCCTTCCTGGACGGCCCGATCACCGCCAACAACCCCATGGGAGTCCACCACGCCCGCGGACGAACCTATAAAGACATCGTCCAGCGCTACAAGGCCATGGGCGGCTTCGAGCAGCGCTTCCAGAACGGCTTCGACTGCCAGGGCTTGTGGGTGGAAGTCGAGGTCGAGAAGGCGCTCGGGCTCAATTCCAAGCGCGACATCGAGGCGATGGGGCACGCGGCGTTCGCGCGGGCCTGCCGCGAGCGCGTCCTGTGTTTCGCCGCGCTGCAGACCGAGCAGTCGAAGCGGCTGGGGCAGTGGATGGACTGGCCCCACTCCTACTACACCATGTCGGATGCCAACATCGGGTACATCTGGCACTTCCTCCAGGAGTGCCACCGGCGAAGCTGGATCTACTCCGGTCACCGGGTCATGCCGTGGTGCGTCCGCTGTGGCACCTCGATCTCCCAGCACGAGATGCTGGAGTCCTACGCCGACGTCACCCACCAGTCGGTGGTGGTCGCGTTCCCGATCCTCGGCCAGGAACGCACGGCCCTCCTGGCGTGGACGACCACTCCCTGGACGCTTCCCGCCAACGTGGCCGTGGCCGTCCATCCCGACGCGGCATATGAGAGCGTCGCCGGCGGGGACTGGCGCTACTGGGTGGCGGCGGCGGCCCGTCCCAGTCTTCCCGGCCTCGGCGACGTTCAGCAGCGCGTGAAGGGAACGGACCTCGTGGGGCTTCACTACGTGGCGCCCTTCAGCGATCTCCCGGTGCAGCGGTCCATCGAGCATCGCGTGGTCGGATGGGACGACGTGGCGGCCCGCGAAGGGACCGGCATCGTCCACATCGCGCCCGGCTGCGGTCAGAACGACTTCGAGCTGGGACAGCGATACGGGCTGCCCATCGTGGCGGCCATCGACGAGGAAGGTCGTTATGGGCCGGGGTTTGGCGAGATGGAACATCGCAGCGTGTTCGAGGCGACGGCCGACGTGGTGAGGAGGCTGCGCACCGAGGGCCGACTGTACCACGAGGCGACGCACCGCCACCGCTACCCGTCATGCTGGCGCTGTGGTCACCAGCTGATCTTCCGTCTAGTCGACGAGTGGTTCATCCGGGCCGACGAGCTTCGGCCGCGCGCGCTCCGCGCCAACGCCGGGGTGAGCTGGCACCCCGAGCACATGGGCCTGCGCATGAAGGACTGGCTCACCAACATGGGCGACTGGTGCATCTCGCGCAAGCGCGTGTGGGGACTCCCCCTGCCCTTCTACCCATGCACGACGTGCGGCCGACTCACGGTGGTGGGTTCGCCCGACGAATTGCGGCGACTCGCCATCGACCCCGCGGTCGCCACGGCTCTCCCCGAGCTGCATCGCCCCTGGATCGACGAGGTGACGTTGAAGTGCCCGGGGTGCGGCTCGGAGGTGCCCCGCGTGCCCGAGGTCGGTGACTGTTGGCTCGACGCGGGTATCGTCCCCTTCTCGACCCTGGGCTATCTCGACGACCGGTCGCGCTGGGCCCAGTGGTTTCCGGCCGACTTCGTGGTGGAGATGGCGGCGCAGGTCCGCGGGTGGTTCTACGCGTTGCTCTTCATGGCGGTAACCCTGGAAGGCCGCGCGCCCTATCGCACGGTCATGGCCCACGATCGCGTGCTGGGAGAGGACGGCCGCGAGATGCACAAGAGCTGGGGCAACGCGGTCTGGCTCGACGAGGCCCTCGATCGCGTGGGACCCGATGTGGTCCGCTACCTTTTCGCATCACACGCGGTCGCCGAGCCGATCGCGTTCGGCTCTGCGGCGGCGCGGGACGTCACGCGCCGGTTCCTCACCCTGTGGAACATCTACACGCTGTTCGTCACGTATGCCAACATGGACCAGCCGGCGTTGCCGTCGGATGCGGCGGCGCCCGAAGTACCGCTCGGGCTGGAAGCCTGGATTCTCGCCCGCCTCGAGTCGACGATCCGCGAGGTTCGCGCCGCGCTCGACGGCTATCAGCTTCGCCGGGCGGTGCGCGCCCTCGAGGATTTCATCCAGGATGACGTCTCGAACTGGTATGTCCGTCGCCGGCGCCGCCTGTTCTGGAAGGGCGAAATGACCGAGCACAAGACGGTGGCCTACCAGACGCTCTTCCACGTTCTGGTGCGGATCTGTCAACTCCTGGCCCCGGTCACCCCGTTCGTGGCCGAGCACATCTATCAGGGGCTGCTCGGGGAGCGCAGTGCCGGGGCGGCCCGCAGCGTGCATTTGACCGACTTCCCCGGGTCGGAGGCGGAGTCGGCGGCGCGGGTAGCCTGGATGGCTCCGACGTCGCCCTCTTACACGCCTCAGGAGCTCGAGGCCGGCGTGGCCTTCGTGCGGCGGGCGCTCACCGTGGGGCTGGCAGTGCGGAACGCGGCGGGCTTGAGGGTGCGCCAGCCAGTGGCCAGGGTTCTCGTCCTCGGGCCACCTGGTCAGGTGTTCTGGCTGCGCGAGTTCGAGGCCGATCTTCGCGAGGAGCTGAACGCCGAGGCGGTCGACGTCGAGCCGATCGAGCGCGCCGTCGCCGATGCGCTCCGGGCCGACGGACGCGCGCTCTGGACGCCACCGGGGAGGACCTCGATCGCGCTGGCGGTCGATGCGGGGCCGTTCAGGGCGGTCCTCGAGGGCGATCTCATCGTCGCCGTCGATACGCACCTCACGCCCGCCCTGAGGCGCAAGGGACTGTCGAGACAGCTCGCCCACCAGATCCAACGCCTTCGGAAGGGCACAGGGCTCAACGTGGACGATCGCATCCGGGTGTATGTCTCGTCGGACCCCGAGCGGCAATCAGCGATCGAAGAGCACTCCGAGTACCTCTGCGCGGAGACGCTGGCGGTCGAGCTGGCCATTGGTCCGCCGCCGAGCGGCATTGTCGTTCATACCGTGGAGCTGGAGGGCGGCCTGGCCGCGGTCGGCATCGCGCGCGCGGCCGCGGCGGGCCCCCCTTGCTATGATGCCGGTCGGCAAAGCCAGTCGGTCGAGGAGGGCTGATGGGCCGCGTACAGGATCAGGTGGCCGTGGTGACCGGCGGATCTGGGACATGAAGGTCGAGGACTGGGATTTCGTGCTGCGCTTGAATCTGCGGTCTGCTTTCCTCTGTACGCGGGCAGCCGTGCCTCACATGGTCCGACAGCGCTCCGGCCGCATCATCTGCCTCTCCTCCGGCGCGCGCGAAGGCACACCGTGGACCGCCTATTACCAGGGTGGTTCCGCCTACTCGGCGGCCAAAGCCGGCATTCACGGGTTCATCCGCGACGTGGCCCTGGAGCTCGCCGAGTACGGCATCAACGTCAATGCGGTGGCGCCCGGCCCCATCGACACCGAACGGGCGGGGGCCATGCTCCGCACCCTGAACGAGACGGTGGAATATAGCCCGAACCACATGACGCCGCTGCGCCGCCTGGGCCAGCCGAACGAGATCGCCGACGCCGTGCTGTTCCTGGCGTCGGCCGAGGCCAGCTACATTACCGGCGTCACGCTGCCGGTCACCGGCGGCCGGTAGCGGGCCGACGAGACGGCCCAGAAGGGCGCGCCCGTGAAGATCGACGTCTTTCCGCACATCCTGCCGCGCCGCTACTTCGAGCGCATGCTCGACGTGGCGCCCCGAGGCATGGCCCTGCAGAAGCGAATGTCGGGCATTCCGGTGCTGGTGGATCTCGAGGAGCGGTTCCGGATCATGGATCGCTACGAGGACTATCGCCAGGTCCTCACCTTGGCCAACCCGCCGATCGAGGTGGTGGGCGGACCCGACGCCAGCCCTGATCTCGCGCGCCTGGCCAACGACTGCATGGCCGAGATCGTGGAGCGACACCCCGACCGCTTTCCGGCCTTCGTCGCCTCGCTGCCCATGAACAATCCCGAGGCCGCTCTCGGCGAGATCGATCGAGCGCTCGACGCCCTGGGCGCCACCGGGGTGCAGATGTTCAGCAACGTGGCGGGGCGGCCCCTCGACGCGCCGGAGTTCCAGCCGCTCTTCGCGCGGCTGGCCGAGCGCCGGCTGCCGCTCTGGCTGCATCCCGCGCGGCCCGCCCTGGCCGACTATGCCGGCGAGCCGCGGTCGAAGTACGACCTATGGTGGGCGTTCGGCTGGCCGTATGACACGACGCTGGCCATGGGCCGCCTCGTCTTCTCGGGTCTCTTCGACCGCTACCCCGCCCTCGTGGTGATCACCCACCACATGGGGGCCATGGTCCCGTTCTGCGCCGGCCGTGTCGGCGGCGGTCTGGATCAGCTGGGCATGCGGTCTGATGACGCAGAGGACGCCGCCGCGCTCGGCCGGCTGCGCCGGCGTCCCATCGACTACTTCAAGATGTTCTACGGCGACACCGCGCTCTTCGGCGCCTGGCACGCCATGGAGAGCGGCCTGGCCTTCTTCGGCGCCGACCACATCCTGTTCGGCACCGACATGCCATTCGATCCCGAGCACGGCCCCGGCTTCATCCGCGACACCATCGCCGCCATGGACCGCATGCGCGCCAGCGACGCGGAGAAGGCGGCGATCTACGAGGGCAACGCGCGCCGCCTCCTCCGCCTCCGCTGACGCCAAGCGAAGGCGAGCGCGATCGATCCCGAGGGCCGATCCTTGTGACCGCGCGCGCCGCCCCTATCATGAGCCCGGCCGCCATCACCACGCTCGCGACCGGCGCACCTCGGATCGCGCGCCACCGACTCGGTTGCCGTCGCCTACGACGTGGCCGCGGATGCGCCATTCGCCTGGGCGAACGGGCGCGCGGCCCCGATGTGAATGACTGAAGCGAATGCGATGGATGGCCGCGAGCTAGCCCTGACGGCGGAGCTTGGGGTCCCAGGCGTCTCGGAGGGTGTCGCCGAAGAGGTTGAACCCCAGCACGGCTAGGCTGATGGCCAGCCCCGGGAAGATCGCGAGCCAGGGGGCCTGCTCCATGTAGGCGCGTCCAGTGCTGCTGAGCATCAGGCCCCAGGACGGCGTAGGCGGCTGGGTACCCAGGCCCAGGAAGCTCAACGACGCTTCGATGAGGATGGCATTGCCCAGCCAGATCGACGCGATGATCAGGATCGGCGCGGTCACGTTGGGCAGGATGTGGCTGGCCACGATCCGCGGCTGCTGGCAGCCGAGAGCCTGGGCCGCTTCGACATACCGGTTCTGCTTGGCCGACAACACCGCCCCGCGCACGATGCGCGAGTTGCCCGGGATGATCACCATCGCGATGGCCAGCATCGCGTTGGTCGTATTCGGGCGCAGCACCGACACGATGGCCAGCGCGAGCACGAGCCCGGGGATGGCCTGAACCGCGTCCATGAGGCGCTGGAGCACGAGGTCGAGGCGCCCCTCCCAGTAGCCACAGGCGAGGCCGATGATCATGCCGGCCACCGTCCCGATCCCCACCGCCAGCAGGCCCACCCACAGCGAGATCCGGGCGCCGTAGATGACGCGACTGAGGACGTCGCGTCCGATGTCGTCGGTGCCGAAAGGATGCGCCCGGCTGGGCGACGCCAGTCGCACTTCCGGCTGAGCGGCGAGCGGATCGTAGGGAGCGAGGACATCGGCGAAGATCGCCGTGAGCACGAGCAATGCGATGACGGAAGCGGAGGCGGCGCCTAGCGGCTTGCGTTTGATGGTGATCCACAGGGCGCGGCCTCGGCTGAGGGTATCCGCCGGTCGCTCCTCCAGCGCCAGAACGGGGGCCGTCACCGTGGACATGGCCGCCCGCCCCTCACTGATAGCGAATCCGCGGGTCGAGCCACGCGTACGTGAGGTCCACGATGAGATTGAGGGTGACCAGCACTGCCGCCACCAGCATGACGTTCGTCTGGACGACAGGGTAGTCGCGGAACAGGATGGCCTCGACGGTCAATCGGCCCATGCCGGGCAGGGCGAAGATCGTCTCCACGATCACGGTACCAGCCAGCAAGGTCCCCAGCTGACCGCCGACGATGGTGACGACGGGGATGAGCGCGTTCTTGAGTGCGTGCTTGTACACGACGATCCGCCCGGCCAGCCCCTTGGCCCAGGCCGTGCGCACGTAGTCCTCGCGCAGCACCTCGAGCACGGTGGAGCGGGTCATCCGCATGGTGGCCGCGGAGAGGCGAAAGCCGAGCACCGCCGCCGGCAGCAGGAACTGCTGGAGGTTCTTCAGCGGCGAATCCCAGAGGCTGGCGTAGCCCAGCGGAGGAATCCAGTGGAACCAGATGGCGGCAAAGGTGATGACCAGGGTGCCCAGCCAGAAGTCGGGCAAGGACAGGCCGGAGACGGCCACCACGCGCCCCACGTAGTCCGAGGTCTTGTCCTGCCGGGT
>JBKPAK010000046.1:0-25106 GCA_046726415.1 Candidatus Methylomirabilota bacterium | reverse complement strand
CAAGGGAGAGTCGATCCGAGTCTTCCCGCTGTCGAACTGGACGGAGATCGACGTCTGGCAGTACATCCACCAGGAACAGATACCCATCGTCCCTCTCTACTTCGCGGCCCCGCGGCCGGTGGTGATGCGGGAGGGCCACCTTATCATGGTCGATGACCAGCGGATGCGTCTGGACCCCGGCGAGACGCCCCAAGTGAAGGTCGTCCGCTTCCGCACGCTCGGCTGCTACCCTCTTACCGGCGCCATCGAAAGCACGGCCACCACCCTGCCCGAGATCATCGAGGAAATGCGCCTGGCCACCCACCGCGAGCGCCAAGGGCGGATGATCGACGACGATGAGGCGGCGTCGATGGAACAGAAGAAGCGGGAAGGATACTTCTGACCAAGGAACTGCTGCGCTTTCTCACGTGCGGGAGCGTGGACGGCGGCAAGAGTACGCTCATCGGCCGCCTGCTCCACGACACCAAGATGATCTACGAAGATCAGCTGGCCGCCGTGAAGCGCGATTCGGCGAAGTTCGGCACCACCGGCGAGCGGGACGTCGATCTGGCCCTGCTCACCGACGGGCTCAAGGCCGAGCGCGAGCAAGGCATCACCATCGACGTCGCCTATCGCTACTTCGCGACCGAGAAGCGCACGTTCATCATCGCCGACACGCCCGGGCACGAGCAGTACACCCGGAACCTGGCCACCGGAGCCAGCAAATGCCACGCGGCCATCATCCTCATCGACGCTCGTCACGGCGTGATGACCCAGACCCGCCGGCACTCTTTCATCGTGTCGCTCCTCGGGATCAAGCACGTGATGGTGGCCATCAACAAGATGGATCTGGTGGAGTACTCACGGGAAGTCTTCGAACGGACCAAGGCCGACTACACCGGCTTCGTGGCCAAGCTGGCCATTCCCGACGTCCAGTTCATTCCCATCTCGGCCCTCCGGGGCGACAACGTGGTGGACAAGAGCGCGGCCATGCCCTGGTACCTGGGGCCGCCGCTGTTGAGCTACCTGGAGACCGTGCACATCGCCTCCGATGGCAACCTGGCCGACCTGCGCTTTCCCGTGCAGTACGTCGTCCGGCCGAGCGGCGACGTTCGCGGCTTCGCGGGGACGATCGCCTCGGGTATCCTCCGCCAGGGAGACGACGTCATGGTGCTCCCGTCCGGTCGCCAGAGCCGGATCAGCTCAATCGTCACCTACGACGGGCAACTGGAGGAGGCCTTCGCACCGATGGCCGCCACCGTCACCCTGGCCGACGAGATCGACATCTCTCGCGGTGACATGCTCGTGCACTCCGATAATGCCCCCCACCTCTCCGCCCAGATCGAGGCGATGGTGGTGTGGATCGGGGAGAGGCCGTTCGCCTCGGGGAGGACCTACTGGATCAAGCAGACGACACGGGCGGTGATCGGCCAGATCGCCGAGCTGCGATACGGTGTGGACGTCAATACCCTGGAGAAACGTCCGGTCAAGCAGTTGCTGATGAACGAGGTAGGGCACGCGGTGCTGGAGTTGAACCAGCCCATCGCCTATGACCCCTACAAGATCAACCCCGCCACCGGGTCCTTCATCATCATCGACCGGAACACCAACAACACCGTCGGAGCCGGAATGATCCTCGAGCTCAGTGAGCACCGGGGCCGCGGCGACCTGTGGGCGCGGGAGCCGATCGCTGCGCCCCTGCCGCTCCAGCGGAGCCTGGTGAGCGTGGCCGAGCGGGAGCAACGCCTCGGGCAGCGGGGCGCCACCGTCTTGCTCTTCGGTCTGACCGGCGCCGGGAAGGCGACCATCGCGTACGCGTTGGAGCGCCGGCTCTTCGACGCCGGCCACGCGGCGACTGTGCTCAAGGGCCCCGACATGCGGCAAGGCTTGACGCGCGACCTGGGGTTCACCGCCGATGACCGCTCGGAAAACCTGCGCCGTTCGGTCGAGGTGGCCCGGATCCTCAACGACAGCGGCTTGATCTGCATCTGCGCGTTCGTGGCGCCGTACGACGCCGTGCGCGAGAAGGCTCGCCAGGTGGTCGGGACACACCGCTTTCTGTCGGTGTATCTTTCGGCCCCGGTCCAGGTCTGTCGGCAGCGCGACTGGACCGGAGCGTACCGAATGGCGGACCAGGGCGCGCTCGGGCAGTTCCCCGGCGTCAGCGTGGTGTTCGAGGAGCCCAGCCATGTGGATCTGGAGCTCCCGACGCACCGGATCTCTGTGGAGGAGAGCGTGAACCGCCTCCTCGAGCTGCTGCGGGAGCGCCGCTTCATTGAGTGAGAATCGCCGCAGTTGCTCGCTCCTTTCCAGGTAGTCAGGGCATCGACCCGAGGACATGATCCGCTTCGCCAAGTTGTGCCTGTACGAGCGTTGGCTCGAAGCCCCGGTACCGCCGGGCACCTTGCCCCCGCCCGTGGAGCTGGTCGTCGTGCAAACTCCCGCGGAGGCGCGTGAGGCCGGAGGCCCCTGGCAGCCGGACGCCTTTCAGCGTCTGGGTGACGGTCAAGTGTGCGTGGTCGCCCTTCACGGACGCGACGTTATCGCGTACTGCTGGCTGTCGAGGGGCCCGGTGTTGGTGGCAGAGATCGACCGGCTCGTGGCCCCAGGAAGCGACGAAGTCTATCTCTACGACGCCTTCACGATCCCGGCCTGGCGGGGCCGTGGACTGTTCTGGGCGATGTTGCTGCGCCTTCTCGCCTTCGCCCAGGCGAGGGACTGGCGTCGGGCGCTGATTTTTGCCCGCGCGAGCAACCGGGCGTCGAGGCGAGCCATCGAGCGATCGGGATTCGAGCTGTTTCGGGTCGCCTACCGGGTGGAGCTGTGGGGCCTGGAACACCTGTGGTCCCAAGGGCATCGCGGCGGACGCTCGCGCGTGACCTTCCTCGCGCGGGCGCCCGTGGCCCTGCCCCCCGCCGGGCACGAGAAGCGGTGAGGTCGGCGGAGACCGCTCTCAGGCGACTTGGCGTAGAGGCTTTTCGGCTCCTCGCGACGGTAGGGAGCCGGGCACGTTCGACGGGACCTTGAACGCATGAACGAGTTGTTCGACCATGAGCCAGACCGGCATGCCCAGGGCGAAGACGTAACCCACAAGCGCGTCCAGATATTGGTCGTCCTCCCGGCCCAGATCCCCGGGCATCGACCGTGCCAGAGAGGTTCGCAATGAATTCAGGGTATTAAATCGCCCGCGCGCCGGCCCGCGGGCAGATCGCCCGGGGTGGGAATCTTGCGCGGAGGCAGTTTTGCGCTGCCGGTCAGCGCGAGCGGGCTGCCTCGACGAGGTTCGAGAGGCGCTCGGGTGTCATCGGCAGCTCGTCGATGCGGACGCCCAGTGGCGCCAGCGCGTCTTCCACGGCGCTCGCCAGGGCGGCGGGAGCGATCATTCGGCCGCCCTCCCCGCCACCCTTCACGCCGTACTCCGTGAACGGTGACGGCGTCTCGACGTGGCCAACCTCGAAGCGCGGCACTTCCATCGCCGTCGGCAGGAGGTAGTCCATGAATGTGCCGGCCAGCGGCTGGCCTTCGCTGTCATAGACCGACTGTTCGTAGAGCGCCATGCCGATGCCTTGCGCGATGCCGCCTGTGATCTGCCCGCGGAGGCTCTTCGGATTGATGATCGTTCCCACGTCATGCACGGCCACGTAGCGCAGGATACGCACCTGGCCTGTCTCGGGGTTGACCTCCACCACGGGAATGTGGGCGCCGTGGGCCATGATCGGATAGAAGGCGCCGAGGTCCTTGCGATCGGCCGAGGGCATCGTGAGGTACGGATGATCGTAGGTGTGGCGCGCTTCCAGACCCGACTCCATCCCGGGCGGCAGATCGAGCTTGAACCAGTACGCCTTGAGACCAAGGTCGGCGTAGGTCATCGCCCGCTCCGGCATGCCGCGCACCATCGCCTTGCCGTCCGCGAAAACGATGTCCTCGGGTGCCGCCTCGAACTGGTGGGCGGCGATGCGCGCGAGCTTGTCTTTCAGCTTGCGGGAGGCGCCCGCGGTGGCGCCCGTGAGCATGACGGCCATGCGGCTGCCGCCCGGCCCCGCGCCGGGCAGCCCGTGCTGCGAGTCCTCGTAGGTCACGGTCACCTGCGAGGGATCGATGCCGAATTCCTCTGCCAGTGTCTGGGCCACCACCGTCTCGGGGCTGTTGCCCCAGAAGGGCGAGAACATCGTGGCCACGAACTCACCCGTGGGCCCGAGGCTCAGCCCCACGCTCTCGGGCACGCTGGTGAGACCGGGCGCGTCGTACCAGAACCAGAACTCGGTCGGCCCGTAGACGCTGCGCTGGTGGGCGGTAGCGAGACCGATGCCGATGTAGCGCCCTTGGGCGCGGGCTTCCTGCTGCATTCGCCGCAGATCCTTCAGGTCGGCCATCTCCAGCGCGCGGTCCAGCACGGCCCCGTAGTCGCCGCTGTCGTACACGTTGCCCACCGGCGTCTTGAAGGGGAAACGATCGGGCTGGATGTAGTTGCGCCGCCGAATGTCCACGCGATCGATGGCCAACTCCTGCGCGGCGGCGTCCACCAGGCGCTCCAGACAGAAGTTTCCGGCGTCGGAGCCGGCGCCCCGGAAGACGCCTTGTTGGCACTTGTTGGTCAGCACGCACCGCACGGTGTACGACACGCTGTCGAGGCGATAGGGGCCGGTGACCTGGGCGAGGGCGTTGCCGTGCGTTCCGTGGCCGAACTGGAAGTAGGCGCCGTAGTCGTCGACCACGCGCACGCGAAGCGCGGTGAAGACACCGTCGGCTCCCACGGCCAGCTCGGCGTCGTAGAAGCGATCGCAGGCGAGGTTTTCCGAGGCCACCAGATTGTCGACGCGGTCCTCCATGAACTTCACCGGGCGTCCCGAGCGCTTGGCCAGCATCCCCGCGATGGCGATGATCTTGCCCAGCACATGCTTGGAGCCGAAGCTGCCGCCCACATACATCGGCACGAGATTCAGCTTGCTGGCGGGAACCTTCAGCGTGTTTGCCACCAGCCAGCCGACGAAGTTGATCATGTTGGTGTTCGACCACACATCCATTTTCTGGCTGACCGGGTCGTACCGGCACACGGCCCCGGCCGTCTCCAGCGGCTGGGCGCTCGCGCGATGCCAGCGCAGCCGGCGGCGGATGACGCGATGCGCGGCCGCGAACCGCCCTTCGACATCGCCGAACGACAGCGTCTTCTCGAAGACCACGTTGTTCGACAGCGTGTCATGGATCTTCGGGGCTTCGGGCTTCATGGCCTCGAACGGGTCGGCGACGGTGGGGAGGGGCTCGTACTCCACGTCGACCAGGGCGGCCGCATCCTCGGCCGTGTAGCGGTCGACCGCCGCGACCGCCGCCACCGCTTCACCCGCGAAGCGCACTTTCTCGACGGCGAGGGCGTACTGGACCACCGGTTCGGCGCAGAAGGCGGGCAGGGGATTGGTCAGCGCCTTCGCGTCATCGCCGGTGATCACCGCGAAAACGCCGGGCAACGCGCCCGCCCGGCTCGTGTCGATTCGGACGATGCGCGCGTGGGCGTGCGGACTGCGGAGCACGGCGGTGTGGAGCATGCCCGGGAGCTTCACATCGTCGGTGTAGGTGGCGCGACCGGCGAGGAGCTTGGGATCCTCGAGCCGCAGGACGTCCTTGCCAATCCAGGCACGCGGCGTGGTGGCCATGGGGGCCTCAGCGAGCGGCCGCCACGGCGCCGTGGGCGGCGGCGAGGGCGACGGCATCGACGATACCCTGGTACCCGGTGCAGCGGCACAGGTTGGCCGAGATGGCCTCGCGAATCTCCGTTTCGCTCGGCGCCGAATTCTGGCGGAGCAATTCGTAGGCGATCATGAGCATGCCGGGCGTGCAGAAACCGCACTGGAGCCCCTGGGCCTCGCGGAAGGCCTCCTGCAGCGGGTGCAGGCCGTCGGCCCGACTCAGGCCCTCGACCGTCATGACCTCCGCCCCGTCAGCGCCCACGGCGAGCATCAAGCACGAGCGGACCGTCTCGCCGTTCATCATGACCGTGCAGGTGCCGCATACGCCGTGCTCGCAGCCGATGTGTGTGCCCGTGAGCCCGAGCGTGTCGCGCAGGACGTCGGCGAGGAGCCAGCGCGGCTCGACGGCGACCTCATGCGCGATGCCGTTGACCATGAGGGTGATGGGGACGGTCCGTGCCATGGTCAGGCGCCTCCCGCGCGGCGAGCTGCCGTTTCGAGTGCTCCCCGGGTGACGTGACGAGCGAGCCTGCGCCGGAAGTCGGCCGAGGCGTGGATGTCGGAGGGAGGGCTGGTAAGGTCGGCGGCGAGGCGTATCGCCTCGTCCAGCGCGCTCCCCGCCAGGGGCTCCCCGGCGAGAACCCGCTCGGCGGCTGCCACGCGAACGGGGGTCGCCCCGGCCCCGCACAGCGCGAGGCGCGCGGCCTCGCATCGACCATCTGCCCGGAGCGTGACGAGGGCGACGGCGCCGACGAGAGCATAGTCGCCGGCGCGGCGAGAGATCTCCACGAAGGCGCCGCCCGTGTGGGGCGGCACGCCCGGGACGCGAATCTCGGTGAGCAATTCGTCAGGCGCCAGCGCAGTGGTGAGGGCCCCGGTGAAAAATGTCACGGCGGGAATGCTCCGCCGTTCCCGCTGGCTCGCCACCACCATCTCGGCATCGAGAGCGACCATCACGGCCGGTAACTCGGAGGCAGGATCGGCATGGGCGAGGTTGCCGCCGATGGTGCCGCGGTGGCGAATGGGCAGGTGGCCGATCAGGTGGCACGCCTCGGCGAGGACCGGTAGGCGCGTCCGTACTCGGGCATCGCGCTCGAGGGCGTGCTGCCGGGTGAGCGCGCCGAGGGCGACGCCGCCGTCGTGCGCGCGGACGTACGCGAGGGTCGCGATGCGGTTGATGTCGATCACGACCTCTGGCTGGGCGAGGCGAAAGTTCATCAACGGGATGAGACTCTGCCCACCCGCCAGGACCTTGGCCCGCTCCCCGTACTCGCCGAGCAGGCCGAGTGCCTCGTCCTCGGATCGCGGAGCGAAGTACTCGAAGCGCGCTGGCTTCATGGCTCTCCTGGTCAGGATCGGAGGTTGGCCGAGCTTAGGAGCGCCATGGGCCGGGTGTCAAGCCGGCGCCGGCAGATCATGGGCGAGCGCGTTCGTGCCTCGATCCCGAAGGTCATCTCTGGAACTTCGGCACCTACGACCCCTGGGCTGAGCAACCCGCGTAGAGCGTCCTCCCCTTGTGCAGACGAACAACCGTCGAAGGGGACATTCAAGGACGAGTGGTCAAGGTGTCCGGGGCCGAAATGCCTCGAGGCGCGGGAGGAGGTCGCGGAGCAGAAGGCGGCGCTTGAACGGCAGGACGGTCGCGGGCAACGAGCCCGCGCGGACGGCAAGATGGCGAGGGACGGCCACCACGAGGTTCGCATTGCGCACGGCGGAGAGCTTGCGGAGCTTGTCGGCCAGGTACTCCGGCGTCCAGTAGCCAACGATCTCTAGCGCAACCTCGGTGCCATCCCGGTGGCAGAAGACGAAGTCGGGGACCATGAGGCTGCCGCTGGCGTCGAGCACCGCGCCTTCCCGCGAGAGCCGCCAGCCCGCGCGCTCCTGCCCGAACTTGCGCGCGATCGCCGCCTCCAGGCCTGAATCGAATTCCGGTGGGGTTTCCCGGCCCGTGCCCAGCCCATCCGCTGAGGTGAGCGTGAAGAGCAGGGGATGCCAGCCCCTGCGCAGCTCGATCTCGGCGTGGAGTCGCCAATCGCCCAGGCGTACGAGAGCGGCGAGGAACCGCGCGAAGTCGACGCCGTAGGCGCGTGTCCGTCGCAGGACGGAGCTTGGTCCGTCCAGCACGAAGCGATAGCCGTCGCCGCCCTGGCGCGAAGCTGGCCCGAAGCGGTCGCGGTGGTGACTCGTTGGAGGAGCCAGGGTGGGTCGGCGTCGCGCAGAGGCCGGCTTCACGCGCATCCGTTCCACACGACAGAGCAGGCGGGCCAGGCGCGCGTAGCGCAGGATGTGCTTGAAGTCCCGCCCGGCCTCGACAGTGACCCGCGTGGACGAGTACAGCAGAGCCTGAGCCTGGGCGAGGTCATAGTCGGCGCGCAGGGCCGCCGCCGTGTAGTCGCCCGGGAAGGCCACCAGGCGGTGGAACTCCGGATAGTCCGCATATAAGCCGGCGACCGCGTCGGCATGATCGGCGGGCGGCGGCGTGAAGGCGGCGGCGAGGAAGCGGCGCGCCACCTCGGCCTCGAGCAGCGGGTGGCGAGCGGCCGCCGCCTCGAAGACGTCGACGCGTCGTCCGGCGCAGCGGGCGGTGGGCGGCCACTCATAGGTTGCGACGTCGTCGAGGAGTTTCACGACGGGCTCGACCCGGTCCGGCCGCAGCCCCTCGAGGGCCATGCGTGCGGCGTTCCGGACCTCGCCGCGCGTGCGGCCGATGCGCGCGGGATAAACGGCGAGGGCCGGCTCGAGGAGCGGCAGTGCCTCCTCCTCCAGCCGGTCAGAAGAGATCGAGCTGGTTCGCCTGTCCCAGTGATAGACGCGGAGCGCGGCGGTAAGCATCGGTCTTTCCCCGGCGGCGTGCCCGGGCCACGTCGGGAGTTTCTTGCAGGATGACCTCGTAGAGTCGCGCCGTGCGGTCTCCAGACCTTCGGAGGAGCCGGCCCAGGCGCTGCACCGCTTCGCGGACCCCCTTCTCGCCTCCCAGGACGACGCCGACCTTCACGGCCGGCGCGTCCCAGCCCTCGTTGAGGACCTCGCAGGCGGCCAGCGCCCGCAGCCGTCCCGCACCGAACGCGTCCAGGACGCGGTTGCGTTCGTGCTTGTCGGAATGGGCGGTCAGCGCGGGAATCAGGAACCGCGCCGACACGTCAAGCGCCATCCGGTTCGAGGCGGTGAAGACCACGCAGGGCTCGTCGGGGTGCAGGCGGAAGACGTCTTCGAGCACCCGGAGCTTCTCGGCCGAGCGATTCACGATGGCCAGCTTCCGCCGCCAGCGCCGGAGGATCTCGCGCGCCTCGGGATCGGTGCGCGAGCGGCGCGCCATCTCCGCCCAGTCGAAGGCGCCTTCCTCGCGCCGGCGCGTCGCCACGTAGTGGCGGATGCTGCGCGACAGCTCTCCGAATTCGGCCTGCTCGTCCTCAGTGAGATAGATCGGCACCCTCACGATCGCGTAATCCGCCACCGTCCGCCCACGAGCCTGGGCCAGATCCTGCTCGTACACCACGGGCCCGATCAGCTCGGCGAGCATGGCGTCGCGGCCGTCGGCCCGCCAGGGCGTGGCGCTCAGCCCCAGCCGCAAGGAGGCGAGGCAGTCGAGGGCGCTCTCGTGCTGAACGGGCCCCGGCAGGTGATGGGCTTCGTCGTAGACGATCAGCCGATAGCGGTTGCCGATCTCCTTCATGTGGATCCAGGCGCTGTCGTACGTGGTGACGGTGATGGGCCAGACTTCCTGCCGGCCGTCGCCCAGTACGCCGGCGGCGAAGCCCAGGCCCTTCTGAATGCGGCGCTGCCACTGGTACATCAGATCGCGCAGCGGTGCGACGATGAGCGTTGGCACCTGGTGTCGGGCGATGATGTCCAGCGCGATCTCGGTTTTCCCGGTGCCGGTGGGCTTGACGACGATGCCCCGGCCGCCGGCGCGCTCCCACGCATCGATGGCCGCCTCTTGATCCGCCCGGAGCGGGGGCAACGCCGGGCGGAGCGCCGGCGGCGCGAAGAACCCTTCGGCGCGGTCGGCGAGCTGCAGCTGGTACACCGCCGCGTCCTCTTGCACGCGGAAGTGATTCATGGCTGCCGTCCGCCAGGCTCCCACGCGCACGTCCCAGACGAAGTAGGGCGGCACGCGAGCCGTCGCCGGAGCGTCCAGCCGCAGCGAGCCGCGATCGAAGCTCAGCGCGTGCGTGCGCCCCACGCCTGTATGTCTATCGGAGGGCCGGCAGCGATGCAAGGTCATCACCCGCCGCAGTCGCGGGGGTCCCCGGGCTTGAGCCGCTCCGGCTCCCGTCAGACGAATGTCAACGGCTCGACGGCGGTCTCCCCGCGCGCGAAGCGCTCGAGGCTCAGCGGCGAGGCATCGAGGGTGCTCGCGCAGCCGTCGGCGATCAGCTCGGCCATGAGCTGGCCGGCAATGGGGCCATGCATGAAGCCGTGGCCGCTGAAGCCGGCGATCACGAAGAGGCCGTCGACTCCGGAGACCGGGCTCACGATGCCCGTCTGATCAGGCGTCATTTCGTAGAGCCCGGCCCAGCCCCGCATGAGCTGGGCTTCCGCCAGAGCGGGCGCGCGATGGACGGCGCGCTCCACCAGCGGTAATGTCAGGCTCCAGTCGACCTCCATGCTGAACGCGCTCGCTTCGCCGGGCTGGCCGATGCCCAGCAGAATTCCTTCTCCCTCCCGCCGCAGGGAGATCCCGCCATGCGGATCGATGATGAACGGCGTCGCGGCCGGGATCCGGTCCGTGGGGAAAGGGGTGGTCACGAACTTGTGCCGCCGCCGCGGAGAAACGGGGATGTCGACTCCGGCGAGGTGCCCCACCACGCCCGACCAGCAGCCGGCCGCGATGACGACCACCGGCGCCTCGATCGCACCGTTCGCCGTGGCCACTCCCGTCACCCGCGACCCGATCCGTGTGAAGCTGATCACCTCATGGTGCTGCCGGATGATGGCCCCCAGCTCGCGGGCCCGCGCCGCGATGGCCGTGGTGCACAGGTAGGGATCGGCGTAACCGTCGCGCGGTGAGAAGGTGGCGGCCCGCAGATCGCGCGTCTGCAGATAGGGGAAGCGCCGGTTGATCTCCTCGGGGGTGAGGCGATGAACCTCCACACCAAGGCTACGCTGAAGGGCCACGCTGCGCTCGGAGAGGGCCATCTCTTCCTCGGTGGTGACGAGAATCAGATAGCCGTGCTGGCGGAACTGGGGATCGACGTTGAACTCTTCGGCGAAGTGTTCGTAGGTCACGATGCTCCGCGTGGTCAGCTCGATCCCGATCGGATTCGCGTACTGATGGCGGATGCCCCCGCTGGCCAGGGCTGAGGAGCCCGAGCAGATCGTGTCGCGCTCGAGGACCACGACCTTGCCGAAGCGGCGCCGGGCCAGGTGGTAGGCGGTGCTGGCGCCCATGACGCCTCCGCCCACAATGACCACGTCGGCGGTCTCAGCCACCGGTGCCCTCGCTCATTGCCGGTCAACGTACCATACTGCGCGCGGTCGTTGACTGTTCGCGCGGCTTCGGTAGCGTGACGGGCGGCAGGCATCCGCCGTCAGGCGCAATCCATGCCGCGCGTGCGGCGTGGCGACAGCTCCTCGAGGGCGTGGCCCGCGATGCCCAGGTAGTTACCGTGGCCCTCGTCACCGCGCACGCGCGCTCCGACCGGGCGGCGGTCACGAGGGATCTCCTCCTGCTGCGCTTCGATCGCGTGGAGGAGGGTGCCCCGGCAACTCCTCCTCGACTGGGCACCGGCAGCGAACGCGGCGGGCTACGCGGTCGGCTCTTCGGGCGGTGACCACGTCTTGGGGCGGGATGGGGCCGTCGTGTACGAGGACGACCGCGTGGTCCACGCACGAGCGCGGCCGACGTTCACCCCTTCAGCACTTCCTCCGCGATGCGTTTGACGTCGGCGGCGTCGACCTGGCCCTTGTGCGTCTTCATGACATCGCCCACGAGGCGGCCCACCTGCTTGGCGCCGGTGATGCCGAGACCGGCCGCGCGCTCCTGGACGAGGGCGCGTAGGGCGCCCTCGTCCATCGCCCGCGGCAGGTAGCGCTCACAGAACTCGATCTCGAACCGGAGCTGGGCGACCTGCTCCGCGCCGCGCTCACCAACCCCCTCGAACTCGCCGAGGGCCTTCTGCATCTGCTTGCGATAGGCGCCGATGACGTCGAGGAGCAGCGCGTCGTTCACGGTTCCGGAGAAGCCTTTGGCCGTGATGCGCTCGGTCAGCTTGGTCTTGATCATGCGAACCACGTTGGCCGTTCGCGCGTCCCGGTCCTTCATGGCCCGCGTGAGCGTTTCGTTGAGGCTTTGCTCGATACTCATCGGCCGCCTCCCCGGCGAGCCACCCGCGGGAAGCCAGCGTTGCGGGACCTCGGCCAGTGCGTCCGGAGTGCGAGCTCGCGCACGATGCGCACGCGGTCACCTCCCCAGACCGCATCGAACGATGCTGAGGGACATCCGAGCCCCCACGCTGATCGTATGGGGCAAGGAGGACGGCCGGGCTCAGGGCCGCATGGCATGTGCAAACGGCCCCGGCGTGCGGAGCGGCGCCGCCAGGTTGGCGAAGTCGCACAGGAGCGGCCGGGTGTCGCGGGGGTCGATGATTTCCTCGATCCAGAACGTCTCCGCGGAGCGGAAGGGCGAGCGCAGTTTTTCCAGGCGCTCCTCGATCTCGCGCAGCTTCGCCTTCGGTTCGGGAGCCGCGTCGATCTCGGCGCGGTACGCGGCCTCGATGCCGCCTTCGAGCGGCAACGACCCCCACCGACCCGAAGGCCACGCGTAGCGCGTGCAGTAGCGCCCTCCATTCTGATGCGCCGCTCCGGCCACCCCGAACACGTTGCGGATGATGACCGCACACCACGGGATGGTCGTCTGCCAGATGGCCGACATGGCGCGCACGCCCTGCTTGATCGTGCCCGTCTGCTCGGCCTCGAGCCCGATGCGGAAGCCCGGGCAGTCGACGAGGTAGACGACGGGGAGGTGGAAGGTCTGTGCGGTGTCGACGAAACGCTCCACCTTTTGGCAGGTGTCGGCTGTCCACGTGCCGCCGTAGAAGAACGGATCGCTGGCCATCAGCGCCACCGGCCAGCCGTCGAGGCGGGCGAGGCCCGTGATGACCGAGCGGCCGTACAGCGGTGCGATCTCGAAGAACGAGCCGGCGTCGACGACCGCTTCGACGATCGCGCGCATCTTGTACACCTTGCGCGGGTCGCGCGGCACGACGTCGCCAAGCCACGACTCTCGCCGCTCCGGATCGTCGATCTGCGGCCCACGCGGTGGCAGATCCCAGATCGACGACGGCATGTACGAGAGGAAGCGGCGCGCGTAAGCGAAGGCCTCCTCCTCGCTGTCGACGGCCTGATCGACGGCGCCCGCCTTGAGCTGGATCTGCCAGCCACCGAGCTCGTTTTTCGAGAGCTTCTGGCCGAGGCGCTCGACGACGGGCGGGCCGGCCACGAAGAGAGCCGAGAGGTCCTTCACCATCAACGAATAGTGGGCGGCCGCGAGGTGGGCGGCACCGAGCCCAGCGACCGAGCCGAGGCCGAGGGCCACGCGCGGGATCGCGCCCATGTTGGCGACCACCTGCTCCCAACCCGACAGGCCGGGGACGTTGGCGCGGCCAGTCGTCTCGATCGTCTTCACGGAACCTCCGCCGCCGGAGCCCTCGATCAGGCGGATGAGCGGCAGGCGCAGCGCGTACGCCATCTCCTCACACTGGTTGTGCTTCTCCTTGATCGTCGCGTCCGCCGAACCGCCCCGTACCGTAAAATCGTCGCCGCCGATCACCACCGGGCGCCCGTCCACCCGGGCGCGTCCAAAGACGAAGTTACTGGGCACGAAACTCAAGAGGTCGTTGGCGGCGTCGTAGCGCGCCTGGCCCGCGATCTTGCCGACCTCGTGGAACGTGCCCGGATCGGCCAGCTTGCCGATGCGCTCGCGAATGGTGTAGCGACCACCGTCGTGTTGTCGCTGCACGCGCTTGGCGCCACCGAGCTCCTCGGCAAATGCTTCCCGCCGTCGCAGCTCTTCCAGCTCGCGTTCCCAGCTCATCGGCCGACAGCATACAGGTTCGCAGCGCGCCCCGGTAGCCCTGCGCGGCTGGCACTCGGCTTACCCGTCACCGATGCGTGTAAAGACCCGAGGGCGAGCGACCGTCAATGAACGCAGCACCAGCGAAGAAGTCGACAGGGCCGGGATCAAAAAAGAAGGGGAGGGATCGACGTGAAGAAGCTTCTCGGTGCGGTTCTCATTTCGGGAACGACGGTCCTGGCAGGCGTCCAGGTCGCCCAGGCGGGCGGCGCGACCGATGCGGCGTTGGGGCTCGGCGCGTTCGCCGTGTTCAACCAGTTCGTCCGTGGCGAGACGATCTTCCACGGGTTCCGGCCGGCACCCGTAGTGATTCAGCAGCCGGCGGTCGTTGCCCCACCCCCGGTGGTGTACGCACCGGCGCCCCCCCTAGTATACGCGCCGCCACCCCCGCCGGTCGTCTACTACGCTCTGCCTCCAGCCGTTGTCTATGCACCGGGACCTGCTCCGACCTACTACGCCAGGAAATATTTCCACAAGCGCATGCCGCCCGGACACTATCGCCAGTACTATCGATACCATCGCAAGGACGACTAAGGCCGCCGGCGAGCCCGCGGCCGCCCCACTGTTTTCGCCAGGGCTCATCGCGCGGCGTGGTATCCTAGGCGTACGCCCACACGTGTAGTCATCGAATCACCAATCAGTTGCAGGCCCTGGCCAGTACTTCTCTACTGCTCGTGCTATCCCCGACCCCAATGAGGCTGTCGATGTGCCCGCGCGCTGATTGAGATAACCGGAGAAAACCTGTGAAGAAGACACGAACCAAGAAATCCACCCAGCGCTCGATGAGCCGTAGCCGTTCCCGCGGTCCCGTCAAGCGCGCCAAATCGTCCCGTCCCGCGTTGCGGCCGCCCGAGATCATGGTCGAGCCGATCGAGCCAGTTCCCGAGCCCAGCCTGCCCGTCGAGGAAGGGGCGTCGATGCCGGAGATCATCGCGGCGGAGCCGGAGCGCGATTTTGCCACCCGCGCGATCCAGCCCGAGCTGGAGCGGCCCTTGCCCGTCGCCCGCCGCGCGATCTTCTTCGACGTCGAAAACACGAGTCGGTCCGAGCACATCGCCCGAGTCATCGACCATCTCGCCCTCGATCGAATGGGTCGGCGGACCGACTTCATTGCCGTCGGCAACTGGAAGGTGATCGGGCACGATACCGCTCGCCTCCTGGCGCGCCACGGCGCCCAGCTCGTCCACAGCGCCCCCTCGGTGGGCGTCCGCGACTGGAGTGATCTCCGCATCGCCGTCGCCGCCGGGGCGTGGCTGGCCGGTGCGCGCCCGGGCGACGTGATGGAGATCATCACCAACGACCGCGCCTTCGATGCGGTCGGGGACGTGGCGGCGAGCCTCGGGATCGCGTTCCGCCGGCTCTCGTACCAGGGCCTGGTCGGCGCGTCGGTGCCTGCCCCGAGCGAAGAGCCGGTGCGGGAATCCGGCACCGACTCACGCGGCCGGCGTCGCCGCCGTGGGCGCCGGTACAGCTGGCGTGAGAGTGGCGCGGCCGTCGCGGCGTCCCCGCCTCCGCCACGAGAGGTCAGTGCGCCGGTCCATCCTGCCTCACCCGTGATTGCGGAGTTGCCGCGCACGGAGGTGGGCAGCAACGGCGCCGAACCGTTGTCGGCTGAGCCGCACACTGCTCCCCACGATGAGATCATCGCGGTCGTCCGCGAGCTGATCCATCGGTCGCCCAACCGTGGGGTCACCATCGACACCTTGGCCAACGCCCTGAAGTCGCGCGGCTTCAGTCGGCCGCCCGGCTCCCCGCGGCTCATAACGCGTCTGCGGCGCATCAAAGAGATCACGGTGAGCCGATCGGGGATGATCACGCTCGTTGCCCCGGCGGGGCCGGTGATGGAGCCTGAAGCGGTGCCTCCCCTCGAAACGCCGCCGGCTGTGACCGACGGTGTGGTTGCTCCAACCGCGGCGCCTGACGGCGCATCGGACATCGACGAGGAACCAGGCGACGCCATCGGCAACGTCGCTCCCTCGGCAGAGGCGCCGGCGCCGCCTCCCCGGTATCGGCCACACCGCGGTGGTCGCCGCCGATTCCCTCACTCGCAGCGCGCGTCCGTTTGAAATGGGGGGCCTCGAAAGGGCCCCCCAAGCCCCCCAACGCTCGGGGCTCCCCGGCGCAGCCGTGGCGCCCCTCGAGAGCGCGCGGCGGTTGCGGGGGCCGACGGGACGAGGCGGTCCTCGAAAGCCCCCGGATCGGGACGACGGAGCCGTGGTGCGCCATTGAGATGGGGGGCCTCGAAAGGGCCCCAAGCCCCCCAACGCTCGGGGCTCCCCGGCGCAGCCGTGGCGCCCCTCGAGAGCGCGCGACAGGTGGACCGGCCGCCGGGACGCGGCGGTCCTCGAAGCCCCCGCGCTCGGGACGCCGACACAACCGCGGCGGCCCGCGGTAGCGCGCAGTAGGTGGGCGGGTCGACGCTGCGAAGCGGTCCTCGAAGCCCCCGCGCTCGGGACGCCGACACAACCGCGGGCGCCTCTCGGTAGCGTGCGGCCGGTGGGCGGGTGACGCGAGTGGCCGCCCCTCGATATCGCGACACGCTCCTAGCCGGCACTTCCGCTTCGCGAACCCCTCGACTTCCGCTCTGAATCTCATCGCTGGAAGGGCCGGGCGACATATCGTTCGTGAGCATACGGGCGATGTCCGTGCATCGGCAGTACCGATTTGTGTTTGTTCAGCGCTGCGGTGAGCATCATAGGACACCACCACAGCAAGGAGATTTCTCAAGACTTCTGCGATCGATTGCGAGAGCGCTGTCGCTGGGATGTTTGGCGGTCATGCTGGGACTTGTCGCCTCGATTCCGGCGCAGGAGAAGTCGGGCAAGATTCGCTTCGGGGTCGGGCCGCTTCAGCCGACTCCTGGCGAGACCAAGAAGGCTTACGATCCGTTCTTCAAGTACCTCGCCGAGAAGCTCAATCGCGAATACGATCTCGTTCATCCGGCGCCTCACCGCGTTGCAGAACGTTCTCGCTGGGCGCCTGCCGGTCGTGCCGACCTGGCGAGTCCTGTTGCGGCAGTTCGGGCACGCTGACCGGCAACTCGCCCTGGGCTACCTCGATACGGTGGGCCTGCTCGACAAGGCAACCGCCCGGGCCGATCAGCTCTCCGGAGGTCAGCAGCAGCGCGTGGCCATCGCGCGGGCGCTCGCCCAGAACGCCAGGGTGATCCTGGCCGACGAGCCCGTGGCCAGCCTCGATCCCGAGTCGTCGGCCACGGTCCTCGAATCGCTGCGCGCCGCCGCGGCGGCCGGGGTGGCGGTCATTGCCAGTCTGCATCAGGTGCACCTGGCCAAGGGGTACGCCGACCGCATCATCGTCCTGCGCGACGGCGTTCTCGTCGAGGACGCGCCCACGGCGAGGTTCGACAGCCGCGCGCTCGAACAGATCTACGAGCGCGACGGTGATCAGCGCCGCGTTACTTCGGCAGGCCGAGGAAGCACTCTCATGTAGCGAAGATTCGCGAGGCGCAGCACGCGGTCGACGTACTGGGGCAATCCCACCAGGCTGACGAGCGACCTCCGAGCGAACCAGCTCTTCTAAAGCGCGCGTACACTGAGAGCGAGGCGACGGAATGCGCGCGACGCATGGCATCGCGATCGGAGAACGTCTCGCCCACCGCGCGGTCGAGCTGGCTGAAGAACTCCTGCGCGAGGCGCGCGCGCGAGAGACGGCGGACGAGCGCGCCCAGGCGCGCAAGCTCGCCCGCATGATGGCCGATCCGCACGGCAAGGAACTCACCATCGCCCTCGCCGATCAGGCCTTCCGAAGCCGCCGCCCCGAGCGCATCGCCGACCAGCTCGCCTACCTTCTCGAGCGGTACGGCGTGCCTCGGTACATGGACTGGTGGGAGCGCGTCGCGCTCGTCCTAGGCGGGGCCATGGCTCACTATCTCCCGAGCCTGGTGGTGCCCCCCATCGTGAACCGGCTGCGCCACGAGACGCAGAACGTCATCCTGCCTGGCGAGGACGAAGATCTCCGCCGTTACCTCGAGGAGCGGCGCCGCGCGGGCATCCGGCTCAATCTCAACCAGCTCGGGGAGGCGATCCTTGGAGAGGCGGAAGCGGCGCGCCGGCTGGAGGCGTATCTCGCGCTGCTGGAGCGCGACGACGTCGAGTACATCTCGGTGAAGATCTCGTCGGTCTTCAGTCAGATCGACCTGGTCGCCTTTCGGGCGACGGTGGCGGGCGTGGCCGAGCGGCTCCGCACGCTCTATCGCGCCGCCGCCGGCCATCAGTACCACTACTCGGACGGGCGGACCGCGTCGAAGTTCATCAACCTCGACATGGAGGAGTATCGCGACCTCGACCTCACCGTGACGGCGTTCCGCGAAGTGCTGGATGAGCCGGAGTTCTTGCCCTTGAGCGCGGGTGTCGTACTCCAGGCCTACGTGCCCGAGTCGCACCGCGTGCAGCGAGCGCTCACCGCGTGGGCGATCGCCCGCCGGGACCGTGGCGGCGCGCCGATCAAGGTGCGTATCGTCAAGGGCGCCAATCTGGCCATGGAGCGCATCGAGGCCGCTGTGCATGGCTGGGCCCAGGCCCCGTACGAGGCCAAGGCCGAGGTGGACGCGAACTACAAGCGCATGGTCGAGTACGGCTGCCGGCCCGAGCACGCGGAGGCCGTGCATCTGGGGATCGCCAGCCACAACATTTTCGATATCGCCTATGGCCTCGTCTTGCGCGAAGCCCACCACGTCGAGCCGTGGGTCGAGTTCGAGATGCTCGAAGGCATGGCCAATCACCAGGCGCGGGCGGTGCAGGCGCGCGCCGGAGGTCTCTTGCTCTACGCGCCCGTGGTGAGGGCCGAGGATTTTCACAGCGCCATCGCCTATCTAGTGCGCCGACTCGATGAGAACACCGCGCCCGAGAACTTCCTGCGCCACGTGTTCGACCTCGAGCCGGGCTCGCCGGAGTGGGCGGCGGAGCGCCATCGCTTCCTGGCCGCGTTCGGCATCAAGGCCGCGCTCTCCGACGCACCTCGCCGCACGCAGGATCGGCGGGCCGAAGCGTGCGCCACGCCAGCCCGGCGGCCTCTCGAGGCGGTGTTCCAGAACGATCCCGACACCGACTGGACTGTCGAGGCCAACCGCGCGTGGATCGAAGATGTCGACCGTCGCTGGCGCGAGCGCGCGCCGGAGGCGATCCCACTTCAGGTTGGTGGAGCCATCGGGCTCGGGTCGCGAGAAGAGGAGGGACGCGATCCCTCGCGCCCCGGTCGGCTCGCTTACCGCTACGCGTTGGCGGGCCATGCGGACGTCGATCGCGCGCTGAGTATTGCCCGGGCGGCGCAGCCGGCATGGGCTGCGCGCTCGGCCATCGAGCGTGAGGCCAGGCTCGAAGCGTGCGCGGCGGAACTCGGCCGGCGGCGCGGCGACCTGATCGGCGCGATGATCGTCGACGGCGCCAAGGCGGTGACGGAAGCCGACGCCGAGGTCTCCGAGGCGGTTGACTTCGCGCGCTACTACGCCCGGACCTTGCGCCAGACCGCCAGTGAACTGAGCGACTGCCGCATGGAGCCGCTCGGCGTGGTCGTGGTGACCCCGCCCTGGAATTTCCCGCTCTCCATCCCTGCGGGTGGCACACTGTCGGCGCTCGCGGCGGGAAATGCCGTCATCCTCAAGCCGGCGCCCGAGGCGGTGCTGGTCGGTTGGTGGCTGGCCAACTGTCTGTGGGATGCGGGCGTCCCGCGCGACATCCTCCAGTTTCTGCCATGCCCCGACGACGAGGTGGGCCGAAGGCTCGTGACGGACCCACGCGTGGGCGCCGTCATCCTCACTGGATCTGTGGAGACGGCCCGCCTGTTCTTGGGCTGGCGGCCCGATCTCCCGCTCTTCGCCGAGACGAGCGGGAAGAACGCCATCATCATCACCTCGCTCGCCGATCGGGACCAGGCCATCCGCGATCTCGTCCGCTCAGCCTTCGGCCACAACGGCCAGAAGTGCTCGGCGGCGAGTCTCGCCATCTGCGAGGCCGAGGTGTACGACGACCCGGACTTCCGGCGCCAGCTGCGCGACGCCGCAGCGAGCCTCCCTGTGGGCTGCGCGTGGGACCTGACCAGCCGCATCACCCCGCTGACCCAACAACCCGGGGCCGCGCTCCGGCGTGCGCTCACCGTTCTCGACGAGGGCGAGGAGTGGCTGCTCGAGCCGGGCCTGACGCGCGACAACCCGCAGCTCTGGTCGCCCGGCATCAAGCTTGGGGTGCGTCCCGGATCGTTCTTTCACCGCACGGAGTGCTTCGGTCCCGTGCTGGGGCTGATGCGCGCAGAAGATCTCGACCACGCGATCGAGCTCGCCAACGCCACGCCGTTCGGGCTCACCAGCGGGATCCATACGCTCGACGATCGCGAGATCGCGCGCTGGGTCGACCGGATCGAGGCGGGCAACCTCTACGTCAATCGTCCCATCACCGGGGCGATCGTTGGCCGCCAGCCCTTCGGCGGCTGGAAGGCCTCCTCGGTCGGGCTAGGCGCCAAGGCGGGCGGCCCCAACTACGTGCTGCAGCTCGCGCGCTGGAGCCAGGTGATGCCGCCCGCCGACGCCGAACCGCTCCCCGAACCGATGGCCGCGCTGCTCGAGCGATGTCTGGCCGAGGTATCGGACGGCGACGGGCGCGCCGTCGTGCGGGCGAGCGCGGCGAGTTACGCGCGCATGTGGCGTCGCCACTTCGGCGGCGAGCACGATCCCACGGCGATTCTCGGAGAGCGGAACGCATTCCGCTACCGGCCGTGCCGCCGCGTGATCGTGCGGGGAACCGTTGCCGCGGTCGCTTTGTCCCAGGTGATACTGGCGGCCTGTGCGGTAGGCGTGCCACTCACCGTGAGTCTGTCGCCCGAATCCCGGCCTTGGCCGTGGCTCGCAGAGTATGGCGGGGTGATAGACCTCGCGGTGGAGGCGGAGGCAGGGTTCGTGGACCGCCTGGCGCATCCAGGGGACGCGGAGCGCGTGCGCGTTTGGGCGCCGATCTCGACGGCGGCCCGCGCCGCGGCCAATGGTGTGGGCCTCACCGTCATCGACGCGCCCGTCCTCGCCAACGGGCGTCTGGAGCTTCGCTGGTATCTCCGCGAGCAGACGGTCTCGCGGGTACTTCACCGCTACGGCAGCATTGTTGAGCCCGCGGCCACCGAGTGACGCGCACCGTGTAGGTGAAGGGTGCGGGCCGCCGCTGGTCGACCCGCCACACGAGAGCCGAGCCGCCGCCGCCCGCGACGCCAGCCGCCTCCTCCGCGCGCCCACTGACCGGCCAGAGAGGCATAGCGCGCCAGCCCCGCGAGCGAACGGCGCTCGCCCCCGCGGCGCATCCTACCGATCGAGCCACGCCGCGACGAGCCGCCCGCCATAGTCGTAGCCGAGATTCGGCCCGTAGTTCTTGACCGCGCCGTCCCATACCGCGATGGTCACGGGCGAGGCGAGCTGCACGTAATACTGCTGGCGGGCGAGGTGCCGCTGCAGCTCGGCGAGGACGTCGCGTCGGCGGGCCGGATCGGCGGTGCGGCGCTGGCGCACGAGCAGGTCGGTCACCACGGCGTCGTTCACGTGGCTCTGATTCTTCAGCTCGTCCGGGTAGTGCATCCCGTAGATGTAGTTCTCGGGATCGACGAAAGGCGTCTGGGGACCGTAGGTCATCGAGTCGAATTTGCCAAAATAGCAGGTGGCGATGAAGGCGCCGTACTCCTTCTGATCGAGCTTCGTCTCGATGCCGACGTCCTTGAGGTACTTCAGGATGAGCTGAGCGGTATCGACGAACACGGTGGAGCCGTAGCTGGTAAAGCACAGGCTCGCCGGAAAGCCGTTCGGATAGCCGGCGGCGGCGAGGAGGCGCCGGGCCTCGGCGGGATCGTGCTTGAAGTTGCGGGCGCCTTCGCCGAGCTGGTCGATGGGCAGCGACCAGTCCTTGAAAGCGGCGGGAATGGCGGGATTGAGGATGCCGACGCCCTCGGCCGTCGCGTCGAGGATGCCCCGGCGGTCGATGGCCATGGAGATGGCCTGGCGAACGCGGGCGTCGCTGAAGGGCTTCTGGTCGGTGCGCATCGAGATGTGCGTCTCCACGTTCGACACGAACTCCGCCGAGCGCAAGCCAGGTCGCCGCTGCTTCAGCGTGTCCTTGATCTGCACCCAGTCGGTGCGGCCGATGGCGCCCGGAAGGTCCCACCCGAGATCGTACTTGCCGGCCAGGAACGCGGACATGCGAGAGGCGTTGTCCTCGTCGACGACCATCTCGACGCGGTCGATGTACGGCAGTCCGGCCTGGAAGTACTGGGGGTGTCGCACCAGGGTGAGGCCAGCGTTCGGGCGGTGGCTCTCCAGCATCCACGGCCCGGTGCCAATAACGGACTCGGCCCTCTTGAGGTCGCCGAACTTCTCGACCGCCTCGCGAGCTACGATGGCCACCGTCATGGGGTTGGCGAGCATCTCCAGGAACCAGGCATTCACCTCCTTCAGCGCGATGCGCACTGTGTAGGTGTCCGGCGTCTCCACGCGATCGATGGCCCGCAACATGTACGCGCTGGGGTTGCCCTTCACGGTGAGGAAGCGCTCGAGCGTGTACTTCACGTCGGCCGACGTCAGCTCGCGCCCGTTCACGGGCGGCTTCGGGTGCCAGCGCACGCCCCGGCGCAGCTTAAAGACGTACGTCGTCTCGTTCGGCTGCGTCCACGACTCCGCGAGGTCGCCCTCGATGGGGAACGTCCCCGGCGCGACGGACGGCCCCGCCTTGTGCTTCACGAGGCGGCCGTGCGTGAAGCTGAGCGGGATCTGCACGCGGTAGGCGGTCGTGAGCATCGGGTCGAAGAGCGGCGGATCCCACCCGCGGATGGTGAGAGTGCCGCCGCGTTTCGCGGTCTGCGCGACAGCGCGGGCGGGCGTCAGAATGGCGCCGGCGAGGGCCAAGCGCCCGAGAGCGAGCACGTCACGGCGGGTCCAGGACATGATGTCCCCTCGGTCGCAAGAGTGGAGTGCTCATGATAGGTTGCCCACCCGGGACGCCGGACAAGGTCTTTCCCCGCGGCGGTGATGGCAGCTCGCTGCTCACTCCGACCTTGCTACGAGCGCGATTGAGTGAGCACCCGGCGGGCTTCCAGGACGGTCGCCGCCGTGATGCCTTCGATTCGCTGGCACGTCCGGTGAGCCCGGTATGCCAGGTAGCCGACAAAGGAGACTTGGAGCACGACAAAGGCCAGCAAGGCGTGCTCGGCGCTCATCGGCTTCGCCGGAACGGGCGCCTGGAAGCCACCATCACACTCTGAAAGGTAGCCGGCAGCATCCCAACCGTCAACGTCAAGAGTCTATACGGCGGAGCCCTGACCACAAAGGCGCGCAGCCTCCCGTGCCGCTAACGTCCACGGCACCGCGCCCGGCCCTCGCTGGCCTGGACCCCGACCGTCGTGACCAGGAGGTCGGTGACACGTCAGTGCTTCATCGCGAGCACTCCCACGCCCCCACAAGGCCGCAGCGCGGGGCCCGTGGTGCGACTTTCTCGCCTGGAAGGTTTCGGCACCGAGGAACGTTTTCACTAAACGTCGAGGGTGGCCCGTCACCGCGTCGCGCACACGGGGAGGGACGTGCCATGGGTGCTGAAGCCGTGCCGTTGAAGCTTCCAGAGGGGCCGTCGTCGCTCTTGAAGTGGTAGACGCCGACGGTGCCGATGTGTACCCGCTGATCTCCTGTCAGATCATGTGTTCGTGGGATCCCGACCCAGGGCAACTCAGTTGTTGAGCAGCTCAGCAACGGGAGAGCGAGGGGTGGCGGTGATGACGGCGGGGATCCCGGCTACCCGGGCCGCCGGGGCTCAGGAGTTTCGAGGTCCGCGAACGGATCTACCTCATCGTCCGCCGTCGGATGGCGGCCTCACCCGGGAAGGCAGGGCTCCCACCCGGCAGTGTCCAGAAGGAGGTGATGTCCGTCATGGGAAGGAACACCGCCTGGCCGCAGTGGCCCGGCGGAGGATGGACGAGTTGGGCTGCGACCGTTCAGCAGGAGGGGTGATATGCGCACCGCGAAGTGGCTCGTCGGAGGATTGGCCGTAATGTTGACCGTCAGCGTGGCCGGCGCAGACGGGCAGAGGAAGATCGCAGTATTGGATAACTGCGATCCTGATGACGCGACGTGGGCTCCCACCGGGGGCTGTGCGCTCAAGGAAGGAGACGTCACGCTGGCGGAATTTAATGCCCTGCTGTCTTCCTCCCTTTCCCCGTTCACCGTCGTCGGCCATCCGTCATGGCGGAACGAGCCTTCGTATCTCACGGTGAGATCCGGCAAGGGCGTACGCGTGACGAACGAGGGTGGCAGAGCTCATACCTTCACCGAGGTGGCTGCCTTCGGCGGCGGACGCGTTCCTCCGCTCACCATGGGACTAACCCCTGCTCCAGAATGCCTCGTTCTTCCAGACCCCACGGCGCTGGCGCCAGGTGCTCACCTGGAGCTGAAAGGACTCAGCGCCGGCCTTCACCGCTTCCAGTGCTGCCTCCACCCGTGGATGCGTGCGGCCATCAGGGTGGAAGGAGACTAGCGGCGAGGAGGACCGACCGGGCAGCGCTTTTTCGCGGGGGCAAGGAGGCGTAGACGTGCGTTTCTCTGCGCCTTCTTGCTCGCGACCTCCAGTCGTCGCTGCCGGCGCCCGGCTCGGAGAGATCCTGTCGTGACTCCTGGTCGCTCTTCCTGTCACGAACTCTGGTAACCGTGACGGGCAGCTTCCAGCGAGCGCTGATCCACGCGTGTGAGACGCCGAATCATGAGAGGCGTGACGAGCGGAATGTGCGGGACGTGGACCAGGTGCTGGGCCACCCACCACACATCGCTGTCCGATGTCATCCAGCCCGGGCGCCGGCGGTCGAAGCGCGCCAGCGAGATCGGGCGCGAGTAGGCCCGCAGTGTGCGGTCGCCGCGCAGGTTCACATAGCCTTCAAAGTAGCTCATCACCAGCTCACGCAAGGTGCGGTGCACGGGCTCGCGATACCGCAATCCCGAGAAGTTCGACTTGGCGATGGCGCCCCAGTGCCCGCGCTCCTTGAAGACGGCGATGACGTGGTCAGTGTCCTGCACGGCTTCCAGATCGAGGAGCAGGGGCGGGAAGCCGAGCACGCGTAGGGCCACCGCAGCGAAGACGGCGCCCTCCAGGCAGTGCGCCGTCCACTCATGGAGCACGCGGCGCGGCGGCCACGCGCTGTGGGCCACGTGATAGGGCATGCGGTCGAGCGCCCGCTGAACGCCGCGCGGCTTCCGAAACGATCGGAGAGTGCGCAGCTCCCGCGCCGTGAAGCCGAAGTCGTTGCGCCGCGCCGCCACGCCCTCAGCGCGGGAGCAGCTTCGCGATGGGATCGAGGTGCTTCGGACTCGGTGTGAACCCGACGCCGTGACGGTTCATCTCGGCGACCAC
>JBKPAK010000045.1:0-7561 GCA_046726415.1 Candidatus Methylomirabilota bacterium | reverse complement strand
TGCCCGCGGCGGTAGGCGTTGGTGCGCCCGTCGTCCTCGTAGAGTTCGAAACGCGAGGCGCGATCGGGATGGATCAGCAAGGTGACGTCGTCGAGCGGCCGCTCCGCCGTGTGCTGGACGACCGGGCCCGTTGGCACGATGGCGCCGGCCCGGACGAAGAGCGGCAGTTTGTCCAGCGGCGCCTCGACCGTGATGCCGCGCGGGCCTTCGTGGCGGACGCCCGTCCAGAAGTCGTACCAGGCGCCCGCCGGCACATAGACTGGCCACGCGGTGACTCCCTCGCGCGTCACCAGCGCCACGAGCAAGTCGTCGCCCCACAGGAACTGGTGGCCGAGTCCCCACATGCGCGGATCGTCCGGGTAGTTCATGACCAGTGGTCGCATCAGCGGGAGCCCCAGCACGTGGGCCTGCCAAGCCAAGGTGTACGTGTATGGAAGCAGCCGATAGCGCAGTTCCGCGTACTGGCGGCAGATCGCCTCGACCTCGCTCCCGTGCGCCCAGGGAACGTGCTCGCGCCAGACCCACCCATGTGACCGGAAGATGGGGCTGAAGGCGCCGAGCTGGAACCAGCGCGCGTAGAGCTCCCCGCTCTCCGGGATCGGATGGAAGAAGCCGCCCACGTCCGTGCCCCAGTACGGGACCCCCGACAATCCGGTGTTCAACCCGAGCGGAATCTGCGCCTCCAACGTCGCGAAGTCGTTGTTGATATCGCCCGACCAGCACGTCGCGCCGAACCGCTGCATGCCCGCGGCCCCCGACCGGCAGAGCAGGAAGACACGCTGATCGGGCCGATCGGCCGCCTCCCCCTCGGCGAAGGCCTCGTGACGGAACCGATCGTAGATGTTGTGCAGGAGTCTCCCGCTGCCACCGTGCAGGGTGGCCTCAGCCGGCGGCCCCTCACCGCCATCGAGCCACCACCCCGCCACTCCGAGCTGGACGAGCTCGCGATGAGCCGACCACCACCACGCGCGGGCGGCCGGGTTGGAGAAGTCGACATAGCGCTGCCCCTGGCGATAGTTGGCCCCCGTCGCGCTCGCGCGCTCGTAGCCCTCGGCCAGGAGATAGCCACGGGACTCCGCCTCGGCGAAGAGCGGCGATGCCTCGTGGAGCACGGGGTACTCGTGGGTGATGACCTCGAAGTGCTGCGAGCGCACCTCCTCGAGGAGCGCCGCCGGATCCGACCACAGCCGGGGCTGAAACTCGAGATGCCCCACCCCCCGGTTCCAGCCGAGGGCCTCGCCGTAGCTCGAGAGGTAGATCATCCCGTCGCAGGGGATCCGCTTCTCGCGAAGGGTGCGAGGCAACTGTCGGAGCTCCCCCGTGTCGTGAAAGTGTCGGGTCGACTGCAGAAAGCCGAGCGCCCAGCGAGGCGGCAGCGGGGGGCGCCCGAGCAGCTCGGTCACCTCGCGCATCACGCCGCGCACGTCGCCCCCCAGCAGGAAGTACCAGGCGAGCTTTCCCGCCTCCGCGGTGTAGACGATGCGGACCCCACCATCCGACCGCCCGACCGCGATGCTGGCGTCGCCGGGATTGTCGAAGAAGAGCGCGTAGCCTCGGCTCGACACGAGGAGCGGCAGACCCATGTCCGAACCCGGGCCATGGCCGATGTGCGTGTTCCAGAGCTGGCGGGTGACGCCGAGCCGGTCGAAGGCTCCGCCCCCTTGGCCGAGGCCATAGAAATGCTGCTCGCCCGAGAAGGCGAGACTCGCGCGAAGGCGAAGACGCGAGGACCCGTCGCCCACCGGGTCGGCGAACATGCCCGCGTCGGCGGGCTCTCGGACCAACCAGTCATCATGCGGATCGAGGAAGGCAATGCGCAGCGGCGTGGTCGCGACCTCGACCCGGAGAGCCGTCGTCACCAGGCGCAGCGGCTCCCCGTCCACGACGTCGAACGGCGTGGGCGGCCACTCGCGATCGGCGACATACGATGGCCCCGCCTCTTGACCGGTCTGCGTGAGCTCGACCCGCACGATCCGCGGGGTCAGGACCGTCACGGCAACCGCGCAGTCGCCTCCCGGAAAGCTCAGGGTCGACGCAGCGAGCCGATCGAAGCGCGCTCCTCGATTCTCCGGCACGCTCCTAGCGCGCGGAGCGATCAAGACCTTCGCGTGCGTGGGAGCGGCTCATCTCGGGACAGACGTGCGGGGCGCTCATCACCGGCCGTCTGCGACCGCCAGCACGATCTTGCCGGTCTGCGCATCGCTCAGCATGTACGTGTGGGCATCGTGAAGGCGCTCGAACGGTAAGGTCCGATCCAGCACGGGCTTGAGCGCGCCCTGGACGACTGCGTCGAGCAGATGGGTGGCGAACCGCTCGCACCAGCATGGCGAAGGCGGTCCCCGCCTTCACGATCACCACCTTCGCAAGTTGTCGTCCCTTGACGTGCTGAAGCGCCGCGATCTCCTGAGCCGTGTACGCGGTGGGATGCGAGTGGACCGAGTACGGAACGCTGTGCGCTTCTAGGAACTCCCGGAGCTTGGTGACGATGGGCATCGGCGGTTCCTCCTTTCGACGCGTCAGGCTGGGGTTGGTCGTTCGCCGAGGCGCCGAGCGATGTCGTCGCGCGCGGCGTCGCGCAGCCGCACCATCTCCCGCCACCCTTCGCCCGCCGGACGAATGGGGGGGCCGATGGCCACAGTGAGTCTCGCCGGGCGGAGGCAGCGGGCGTGGGCCGGGAGCATGTCGCGAGTGCCGCGGAGCGCGATGGGGATCACCGGACACCGGGCCTGCACGGCCGACTTGAAGGCGCCCAGCTTGAACGGGAGGAGCCCCGGTGGCCGCTGAAAGGTGCCTTCGGGGAAGAAGAGGAGCGACGTGTCGGCACCCAGCGCGGCGGCAACGCGCTCGGCGTCGGCCGCACTTCGGGACGGGTTGACGCGCTCCACGGTGAGGTGACCAGCCTTCCGGATCACCGTCCCGATGAGCGGGACCGTGGCCAGTTCTCGCTTGACGACGATGCGGAACTCGATGGGGAGGGCGGCCGAGAGCACCACCGCGTCCAGGTAGCTGGCGTGGTTGGTGGCGAGGACCGCCGGCCGCGCGCCGCGCAGGTTCTCGAGACCTTCCACGCGGACCGGGCAGCCAGCCAGGCTCAGAACCATCCTGCACCAGCGCCGGACGAGCCGATTGACCGGGGCGCCCGGCGGCAGGAGCAGCACACGAGCCCACAGCGGGGGCAGGGTCAGGAGCAGCACCAGCCCGATGTATCCCGTGAAGGCGAGGGAGAGTGCCATTCGGGCCATGCGGAGCCCCGCGGCCGTCGCCACGAGCCAAGCCCACTGCGTCGCGACGGGTCGCCGGCGCCCGAGTTGGCCGCGCAGGTACGCCTCGCGCGTCGCGCTCCGGCGCACCTTGCCGCTCGGAGTCTTCAGGACGGCGCTGGGCTTGGCAATGACGACGACGTCAGGCGGGATTCCCACCGCCGCGAGCACGCGCTCGACGGCGGCGGCCTGGAGCCGAGCGCGTTCCTGAGGCTGCCCCTCCCGGCTCTCGGCGACCACGACCAGGCGCTCCGTCCCGGTCGCCGGATCGGCGACGCCGAACGCCGCCACGCACCCCTTGCGGATACCAGGGGTGTCCCCGACGACTTCCTCGATCTCCTGGGGGTAGATGTTGCGTCCGCCCTTGATGATCAGGTCTTTCCGCCGCCCGGTGATGAAGAGCTCACCGTCGCTGCAATAGCCGAGGTCGCCGGAGTCCATCCAGCCCTCGCAGAAGGCGTCCGTGGTCGCTCGGGGATTTCGGACGTACCCGACGGTGACCGATGGTCCGCGGAACTGGATGCGTCCCTCGACGCGTTCTCGCACCGGCAGGCCATGGGCATCGACGATCCGCACCTCGTGCTCGGGAAGGGGGCGGCCGCACGACACGAAGCCCAGTGGCCTCGGCTCCGCCGGGCCTGCCGGCCGCGCTTCCCGGGACCGCTCGAACGTCGGCCGGTCGACGAGGTCGACCCGCGGGCCCCGGGTCAAGGGCGGCACGGTCAGGGCCGCCGAGACCTCGGCGAGGCCGTAGACCGGGCACAGGGCTTCGGGCCGGAACCCGAAGAAAGCGAACCGGCGCGTGAAGCGCTCGATCGTCTCGACGCTGACCGGCTCGGACCCATTGAAGGCGGCGCGCCAGGAGCTGAGGTCGAGGCCACGGATCTCCTCGTCGGTGACCTTCCGGGCACACAGCTCGAAAGCGAAGTTCGGCGCCGCCGACAGCGTGCCTCGGTGGGCGTGGATCGCTCGGAGCCAACGGGCGGGACGGTGAAGGAACGCCAGGGGAGAGAGAATGACGATGGGGATGCCGAAGTGGAGGGCCGCCAGCCACGAGCCGATCAATCCCATGTCGTGATAGAGCGGGAGCCAGCTGACGGCGACGTCGTCGGGACGGAGCGCGATGCACTCGGCGATCGCCCGGATGTTGGCCAGCACGTTGGTGTGGGACAGAAGGACTCCCTTCGGGTCTGCGGTGCTTCCCGAGGTGTACTGGATCAACGCGGGGCCGTCGGGGGACAGGTGGATCGGCGTGGGTGCGGCCGTGGTCGAGGTCAGGCGAGGCACCGTGGTGGTCGCCTCCAGCGAGGGCACGCGCGGGGCGAGTAGCGCCCCGACGGGTTCGGCGCCAGGAAAGGTGACGAGGAATCGCACCGCGGCATTGTTCAGGATTGCCACCTGGCGTACGGCATACTCGTCGATCCGGTCCAGGCGAAAGGGTGGGTAGACGGGCACGGGCACGCCGCCGGCGAAGAGAATCCCGAAGAACGCAGCGAAGAAATCTTCCTCTGTCCGGAGCATGATGGCCACCGGATCCCCTCGCCGCAGACCGCGCGCCTGCAGCCCGGCGGCGACCGCGTGCCCACGGTCACTCAGCTCGCCGTAGGTGATCGGGCGTTCGCGCCCGTCGTCCCGCCAGAGGATGATGTGGACGCGGGTAGGGTGGAGATCGGCGTGCCAGACGAGCACGTCCGCGAGAGTCCGCGCGGATGGGGGCACCCCGGCGTGCGGTGGTGGCAGGGCCGGCTTCGCGACGACAGCCTCCGGAATCGGCTCCCCCGCCGCTCGGAGCGCCGTCGCGAGATCTCGGAGGGTATCCGCCCGCTCCATGACAGCGTCAGGCAGGAGCAGGCCAAACGCCTGCTCGAGGCGGAGCAGGAGCTCGACGCGCTCCAGGCTGCCGAGGCCCAGATCGCGGTCGAGGGAGGCGTCGAGGGTGGCCCGCTCACCTCGTGGCGGCCGGTGGAGCTCCGCGAGGAGCTCCTCGGCGATGTCGAGGAGTTTTCGGTCGACGAGATGCAGCATCGTCGCCCTCCGAGAGGGACCGCGCCCTGACCGGCGTTCAGCCCAACTCGTTACTCACGCGGCTCGGGGTGTGCCTCCGCGCGCACCGCCTCCGCTCCTGGTGCAGGAGGCGGGGGTTCCCTCCCGACGGCGGGGCTATTCCATGCCGAGCCTCCGGCGCGGGGTAAGAGGTCAGCGTCGGAGGCGAGGTTAGACCGAGTGAGGGGAGTCGTCAATCACAGGGCCCCTCGATACACCCGGGTTGACAGGAAGCGCTTCTTGACAAGGTCACCCCTGCTTGCTAGCGTCCGCGGCAACGGTCGCCTTCTCTCATCGTCCAGCGTCCCACGTCACCACGGGAGGTGTCAGATGAGGGCAGAAATCCGACCTCCGCGGACCGTGTTCACCGTCGTCGTGCTCGGTGTCCTGATCGGAACCATGCTCGCGGTGATCCCCGCCGCGGCCGAGGCGCAGGAGACGCCGCGCCGGGGCGGCATCCTGCTGGCCGTCATCGGGGCCGACGCGCCGAGTCTCGACGCGCATCAGGAGAGCACCTTCGCCACCCTCCACCCGGTCGCCCCGTTCTACAGCACGCTCTTGCAGATCGACCCCTACAATTACCCGAACGTCATTGGCGACGTGGCCAGCGAGTGGAAGATCTCGCCGGACGGGATGACCTATACGTTCAAGATTCGCCCCGGCATCCGCTTCCACGACGGCTCGACGATGACGGCATCCGACGTGAAGGCCACCTACGATAAGATCATCTTCCCGCCGGAAGGGGTGCGCAGCCCGCGGAAGATCCACTACACGTCGGTGGCGAGCATCGAGGCGACGGATGCCGGCACCGCGGTGTTCAAGCTCAAGTTCCCGTCGGCCTCCCTGCTCGCGAACCTCGCCTCGCCGTGGAACGTCATCTATCCGAAGAAGTACCTGGACCAGGATGCGAATTACTTCAAGAACAACGTCATGGGCACCGGCCCCTTCAAGTTCAAGAGCTACACCCGCGGGTCCACCTTCGAGGGGGAGCGAAACCCCGACTACTTCGTCAAGGACCGGCCGTACCTCAGCGGGTACAAGTTTTACATCAGCACGGACACGTCCGTGCGCGCCGCGGCCATCCGGTCCGGCCGCGCCTACATCGAGTTCCGCGACACGCCCAACACCGAGGTGGAGGCCATCAAGAAACATCTGGGCGACAAGGTCGTCGTCCAGCAGGCCCCCAACATCATCCAGTTCGGCATCGCCTTGAACAACACCGTGAAGCCGTTCCACGACGTGCGCGTCCGCAAGGCCCTCACCCTGGGGCTCGATCGCTACACGGCGGGCAAGGTGCTGTACGGGATCACGGGCCTCCGGGACGTCGGGGCCATGGCGCGTCCGGGAACGGAGTGGGCGATGTCTACGGCCGAACTCGAGAAGTTCCCGGGCTTCTGGCGGGACGCCGAGAAGAGCCGGGCCGAGGCCCGGCGCCTCCTCGCCGAGGCGGGGTATCCCAACGGCTTCAAGGTGGTCCTGAAGAACCGCAACGTCAAGCTCCCCTACCAGGACTGGGCGGTGTACGCGATCCAGGAGTGGAAGAAGATCGGGATCGAGGCCGAGAACCGGCCCCTCGAGACCGCGACCTGGTTCGCGGACGGGCGGGACCAGGGGAACTTCGAGCTGATCGTCCAGCCGGCCGGCGCCTTCATCGACGATCCCGATCAGTTGCTCAATCCCTACGTCACGGGATCCCCCCAGAACTGGGGCCGCTTCTCCAATCCCGCGCTCGACGACCTGTTCTCGCGGCAGGCCCGGACCCTTGACCCGGCCGAGCGCAGGAAGCTGGTCATCGAGCTCCAGAAGATCGTGCTCGAGAACGCGTACTACATGCCCGGCCTCTGGTGGATGCGCAACGTGGTGCACTGGGCCAAGGTGAAGAACTACGTGGCGCCGCCGAGCCAGTTCGCCAACCAGAAGCTCCAGGACGTCTGGCTGTCAGAGGAGTGACCCGGAACGAGGTGACGGTGGCCGAAACGGCCCCGGGCACCCCGGCCGACGCTACGACGAGGGCCAAGAGCAGGTCTGGACCGGCCCAGTGCGGATCGTGGAGGTTGTGACAGAGCTTTGGACCTGTCCCGTTACGGCGAGGCCTTCACGCGACGCGTCGCCCACATGGGGATCCGCCAGGTGCGCACGGCCCCCAGAGCGCCCTAGCAGAACCCTTTCGCGGAACGGGTGATCGGCTCCATCCGGCGCGAGTGCCTCGATCACGTCATCATTTTGAACGGCGCCCATCTCTGCCGCGTCTTGCGCGC
>JBKPAK010000044.1:0-11082 GCA_046726415.1 Candidatus Methylomirabilota bacterium | reverse complement strand
TGGGAGCGCGCGTGGCATCCGGTGCATCCCGCACTGAAGGGCCACGGGCCCTACGTCGTGGTGCTGGTCGAGCTCCCGGACGCGGGCGGCGTGCGGATGGTCGGCAACCTTCTCGGCGATCCGACGCAGGTCGTGGAGATCGGGACGCCCGTGGAAGCGGTGTTCGAGCCGCACGACGAGGCCACCCCACCGTACACCCTTGTGCAGTGGAGAAGGACGGCGCCTGCCCCGGACTGACCGACGCGGCGCTCCGCGCGACGCCCGTAAGGATGGGGGCCCCGAAGAGCCCCCAACCGCCCTGCGCTCGGCGGCCGATGCGGCGGGGGACCCTTCGTTGTGCTTCTAGGCTTTTCCGGCGCCGAGGATGGCGGTGGCCTCGACCTCGACGAGCAACTCCGGCGCGGCCAGCGCGCGGGCTTCGACTAAGGTAGAGGCCGGGAAGTCGCCCGTGAAGAACTCGCGTCGGGCCTTCCACACGTCCTCGCGCCGCTTGATGTCGGTCACGAAGATGAGCACCTTGACGACGTCGTTCATGGTGCCGCCGGCGGCTTCGATGAGGTGCTTGATCTTGGTGAAGACCGCGACCGCCTGGCCGTACATGCTGTCGCCGCCCTCGACCGTCGTTCCCGACCGCGCTGTCATCCCTGCGATGAAGACCTGGTTGCCCACCACGAGGCAGTTGGACCAGGTCTGCGGCGGAGGCTCCGGCACGTGTGGGCTGTTGATCCGCTTCTTCATGGTGGCTGGCTCCTGTCGTTGTCGACTCGACGCGCGCGACGCGCAGGCGGGGACGCCGCCCGGTCGTCGGCTGTGCCATTCTAGCGGCGGACCGCGACGCTGTCATGGCGGGCCGCCCCGGAGGTCGCGACGTGCGGATCCTCAGGCGCTGAGGGCCGGGCTCGCCGGCTGAAGCAGCCTCGTCGCCGAGCGAGCACCAGGAGGGCGCTCCGCGCGAAGGGGCCGTGACCCATCCCGTCCACGTCGCGAAACGGGCGAGCACCCCGGTTGACGCGCGCGACCTGACCCCGCGCGCGTTCGGCATGCCAGGCACCGCGGTGACGGGGTACTATCGGGCCCGTGCATGTTGCGGTGAGAATCCGGCGCGGCACCTATGCTGACTCGGTCGCGCTGATGCGCATCGCCGAGGAGGCGCGCGCGCTCCCCGGTGTTTCCGCGGCGGCGCTCCTGATGGGAACAGAGCCCAACCGGGCTTCGCTGGTCGACGCGGGCCTGTGGTCGCGCGAGGCCGAGAGCTGCCGCCCAGACGATCTCGTGATGGCCGTGCGAGCCGAGAGCGCCGACGCCGCCCACGCAGCCCTGGCGCGGATGGAGACCCTGCTGAGTGCGCGACGGCGCACCCGAGAGGGGCCGGCCACTACCGATGCGCGCTCGCTCACCAGCGCGGCCCGACGCGCGGCCCGGGCCAATCTCGCGGTGATCTCGGTGCCCGGGCCCCACGCCGCCGCCGAGGCCCACCAGGCGCTGTCGGCCGGTCTCCACGTCTTCATCTTCAGCGACGACATGCCGATCGCCGACGAAGTCGCGCTCAAGCAGCGGGGGCGTGCGCGGGACTTGCTGGTGATGGGGCCCGAGTGCGGGACGAGCATCATCGGCGGCATCGGCCTCGGCTTCGCGAATCGCGTGCGCCGGGGCCCCATCGGCCTGGTGGGCGCATCGGGTACGGGACTTCAAGAGATCAGCAGCCTCGTCCACACGCTCGGCGGCGGGCTCTCGCACGCCATCGGGACAGGCGGACGGGACTTTCAGGCCGAGGTCGGAGGACTGACGACGCTCCACGCCCTCGAATTGCTCGCCGACGATGACGAAACGCGGGCCATCGTCCTCGTGTCCAAGCCCGCCGCCCCGGACGTTGCCGACCGTGTTCTTTTCGCCGCCGCCGCCGTGGCGAAGCCGGTGATCGCGTGTCTGCCTGGCTGGCGCGGCGGGGCTCCGGCAACGGTGCGCTCGGTCGAGACCTTGGAAGACGCGGCCATGGCGTCCCTGGATGTCCTCGGGCTCCCGCCCCGAGCGCTCCCGCTGCCAAGCTTGCCGGACCGGCCGCGCGCGCCGGCGAGCGGAGTCCTCGGCCTCTATACGGGGGGCACGCTGTGCGAGGAGGCGCGCGCCATCGTCGGCGAGGCCGCCGTCGGCTTCACCGACTTTGGCGCTGACGTCTATACGCGCGGGCGGCCTCACCCCATGATCGACCCAACCCTGCGGACCGCGGCCATCGCCACGGCCGGCGATGATCCACGGGTCGGGGTCGTGCTGCTCGACGTAGTCCTCGGCGAATGCGCGCATCCCGACCCCGCCGGCGCCGCGGCCGCGGCGATCCGCGACGCGCGGGCGCGGGCCGAGCGGGCCGGGCGGCGGCTCGACGTGGTCGTCCACGTGGTGGGAACCGACGAGGACCCCCAAGGGCTCATCGCGCAGGAGAAGACGCTGCGGGCCCTCGGCGCCGTCGTGTGCCCGAGCAACCGCGCCGCCGCGCTCGCCGCGCACGCCCTCGCGCGAGGGCATCATGGCTGACCGTCGGTCGATCGCGCCAATCCCCGGGGCCATCGCGGTGGGCGCCGAGCTCTTCGCCGACGCGTTGGCGGGCCAGGGCGTCGAGGTCGCGCGCGTCGAGTGGCAACCGTCCACCGCCCCCGGCGCCCTTGCTGCTCTCTGGCGCGACGAGGTGGACGTCGCCAATCGAATGGCCCTCGAGCAGTTGCAGCAGGCCCACCCTGTGCTCGTCGACGTGCAGCCCGCCAGCGAGGTGATCCCCAACATGACGCGCGACACCCTGCTGCATGCGGGCCCTCCCATCCCGTGGGAGCGGATGCGCGGTCCGCTCCGTGGCGCGGTGCTGGGGGCGCTCGTGTACGAGGGGCTCGCCAAGACGCTCGACGATGCCGAGCGCCTGGCGGAGCACGGTGATGTGCGTTTTGCTCCGTGCCATCACCACGGGGCGGTTGGGCCCATGGCCGGAGTGACCACGGCGTCCATGCCGGTGTTCGTCGTCGAGAACCGAGCTCGCGGCAATCGCGCCTACTCGAATCTGAACGAGGGGCTCGGCAAGGTCCTCCGCTACGGGGCCTTCGCGCCCGAGGTGCTGGACCGGCTGCGCTGGTTCCGCGACGTGCTGGGCCCGTCGCTGAGGACCGCCGTTCGCGCGGCGGGTGGCGTCGACGTACGCGCGCTCATCGCGCAGGCCCTCCAGATGGGCGACGAATGCCACAACCGCAACCGGGCCGCCTCGGCGCTGCTCATCAAGACGCTCGCCCCGCATCTGGCGGCCCTCGATCTTCCGGCCTCCGAGCGGGCTCGGCTCCTCGCCTTCGCCGCGGGCAATGAGCACTTCTTCCTGAACGTGAGCATGGCGGCGTGCAAGGCGGGCGCCGACGCCGCCCACGACGTGCCACACGCCACGCTCGTGACCACGATGGCCCGCAACGGGACGGACTTCGGCATCCGGGTGAGTGGATTGGGCGATCGCTGGTTCACGGCCCCCGCCGACACTCCCGTCGGCCTCTACTTCCCGGGTTTCGGCGCCGCCGACGCCAATCCCGATATCGGCGACAGCGCCATCACGGAGACGGCCGGCATCGGCGGCTTCGCCATGGCCGCGGCGCCGGCCATCGTGCAGTTCGTCGGGGGCACGCCCGCCGATGCGCTGCGGGCGACCGCCCTCATGTATGAGATCACCCTCGGGGAGAGCGACACCTACCGGATTCCGGCGCTGGACTTCCGCGGGACGCCGACCGGCATCGACGTCCGGCTCGTGATGCAGACCGGCATCCTGCCCCAGATCAACACGGGGATCGCCCACCGCGAGGCCGGCGTCGGCCAGATCGGCGCCGGCCTCGTGAAGCCGCCGCGCGCCTGCTTCGAACAGGCGCTGGCCGCCCTTGTTGAACGGAGGGCATGACCCCATGGTCACGCCGCGCGCGGACGGAGGAGGATGCGAGGGGCGCCTCGATTCCTCCAGTGAGAACGCCACGCGTGCCTGAGCGCTGCTTTCGCATCGGCATCGACACGGGCGGAACCTTCACCGATGTGGTGGCCGTCGACGAGGCCACAGGCGAGATCTTCACCACCAAGACCCCGTCGACTCCCCACGATCCGTCGGTCGCCGTGCTGGACGGAATCCGCAAGATCCTGGCCGTCGTCGGTGGCGGGCGAGTTCTCGCGGTCTCGCACGGCACGACCGTGGCCACCAACGCCCTCCTCCAGGAGAACTTTTCAGGCCTCGGACTCGTCACCACTGACGGCTTCCGCCACGTCCTCGAAATCGCGCGACAGGCCGTCCCCCGCGGCTACGGCAACTCGTACTTCTGGGTGAAGCCCGAGCGCATCGTGCCGCTCCACCTCGTGCGGGAGGTGCCGGAGCGCATGAGCGTCCGGGGCGAGGTCCTGCGCCGGCTCGACGAGGCGGCGGCCATCGAGGTGGCGCGCTGGTTCAAACGGAAGGGCGTCACCTCGATCGGGGTGAGCTTCATCCATGCCTACGCGAATCCCGACCACGAGCGCCGCATGGGCGCGGTGCTCGCCCGCGAGCATCCGGCGGCGCACGTCTCCATGTCGTCGGAGGTGCTCCCGGAGTATCGCGAGTACGAGCGCACGGTGACCACGCTGGTCGACGCGTTCGTGAAGTCGCGCGTGGCCGACTATGTCGGAGCAATCCAGGCGCGTCTCGATGCCACGCTGGGCGCGAGCCTTCCCTTCTACGTGATGAAGTCCAACGGGGGGATCATCTCCGCTCGAGAGGTGACGCGCCAGCCGATCACTACGATCCTGAGCGGCCCCGCGGCCGGCGCGCTGGGGGCGAGCCTCCTCGCCCAGGCCGCCGGATTCGATCACATCCTCACCGCCGACGCGGGCGGGACCAGCACCGATGTCTGCCTGGTGGAGCACGGCACGCCGGGGCTGACCACGGACGGCGCCGTGGGACGCTTCCCCGTCAAAGTCCCCATGATCGACATCGTGACCGTCGGCAGCGGGGGCGGAAGCGTAGCCTGGCTCGCGGCCGACGGCGGCCTCAAGGTAGGGCCGCGCAGCGCGGGCGCCGACCCCGGTCCGCTCTGCTACGGGTGCGGCGGCACCGAACCGACGGTCACCGACGCGCACCTCGTGCTCGGCCGCATCCCGGCGCACCTCCTGGCCGGAGAGATTCCGCTCACGCGCGAGGTGGCTGAACGGGGACTGACCGAGCTCGGGGCGCGCCTCGGTCTCGACGCCGCGCGGCTCGCCGAGGGCATTCTCGAGATCGCGGCCTGGAATCAGGCCAACGCCATCCAGCACGTCTCCGTGCGGCGCGGGCTCGATCCACGCGATTACACCCTGGTCGCCTTCGGAGGCTCGGGCCCGCTCCTGGCCGGACGTCTCCTCGACCTCTTGCACCTGCGCGCGGCGCTGATCCCGCCCAGCCCGGGCAACGTGTCCGCGCTCGGCCTCCTCGTCGTCGACCTGCGCAACGACTACGTGCAGACCTTCGTGCAGCGCCAGGATCGGCTCGACTGCGCCACCATCAACGCCCATCTCGGGCGCCTGGAGAACCAGGCGGGCGAGGCGCTCCAGCGCGAAGGGTTCCACCAGGAGCAGATGCGCTTCATGCGTTCGGCCGACATGCGGTACTTCGGTCAGGCGTGGGAGGTGGCGGTGGAGCTGCCGGCCGGCCCGCTCGATGCGCGCTCGGCGGCGGTGGCGGCCGAGCGCTTCCACGCGGCGCACGAGAAGCGCTACGGTTACAGCTACCGCGAGACCGGGGCCAGCGGTCCGACGGGCCGGCAGACCATCGAGTGGGTCAATCTCCGGGTCACCGGGATTGGCCCCATCGACCGCCCTAAGCTGCGGGAGCGCCCGCCCTCCGATGGTCGCATCGAGCGGGCGCTCATCGGCCGCCGGCCCGTGATCTTCGACGCTCGCGCGCATGACTGTGCCGTGTACGAGCGCGCACGGCTCCAGCCCGGTGACGCCGTGCCCGGCCCGGCCATCGTCGAGGAATACGGGGCCACCACGGTCGTCTTTCCCGGTCAACGCGTCGAGGTCGACCGCTTCACCAACATGATCCTCTCGCGGGCGACGACATGAGCTCTGATGCCCGGGGCGAGGGCGGGAGCAGAGTCCCCGTCGATCCCATCGTCCTCCAGGTCGTGGAGGGCGCGCTCGCCTCCGTAGAAGCGGAAGTCGAGGCGGCTATCGAGCGGACCTCGCGCTCACCCATGATCCGCGAAGCGCGCGACTTCCGCGCCGGTATTCACGATCGCCACTGCCGCAAGCTGACGGGGCGCTCCTACTCCGCCCTTGTTCAGCCGGTCGTGCGCGACTTCCCGCCGGCGGCCATGTGTCCGGGCGACGTGTTCTTCCACAACGACGTGTACGGCTCCGAGGGCGGCATCGGCCACCTGCCCGATCTCTGCGTGACGGTGCCGGTATTCCACGAGGGCGACGTGGTGGCGTTCGTGCAGGCCTTCGGCCACCACGACGACATCGGCGGCGCCGTGCCAGGATCGATGCCCTCACACGCCACCAGCGCCTACCAGGAAGGGCTGATCGTGCCGCCGGTGCGCATCGCCGTAGAGGGGCGGCCCAACGAGGACGTCATCAAGATCCTCGTGCGCAATTCCCGCCTCCCCGACAGCCTGCGCGGCGACCTCGACAGCGAGGTGTCCGCCTGCCGGATGGGCGCCGCGCGCATGGCCGATCTCTTCCGGCGGTACGGCCGCCACCAGGTGGAAGCGTGCTTCCAGTCCATTCTCGACAAGACCACGGAAGTCTTCAAGCGCGAGCTGCTGGCCAAGATCCCGAATGGAACCTATGTGTGGGAGGACTACGCCGAGCACGACGGCGTCGATCCTCCGCGCCTACACGCGCAACGCATTTCCCTGACCAAGTCGGACGACGGCCTCATCATCGACTTCACCGGGACCAGCCCGCAGGCCAAGGGACCCATCAACCACGCCGGCAACTACGCCGACGGCGTCTTTCTCAAGAAGTGGCTGGCCCCCATCCTGCGCAATCTCGCGGACACGCCCGAGCGCATGGCCGAGCTGGACGTCAACGAGGGCGTGGTGCCCCTCATCGAGCTGCGCTTTCCCCCACCGGGCACCCTCCTCACCCCGGTCTTCCCGGCGCCCACCAATGCGCGGACGTTCGTCATCCTGCGCCTGCTCGGGATCCTGGCCGGCGCCATCGCCAAGGCGGTCGGCGGTCGCATGCCCGCCGATCAGGAGACGATCCGCTACACCGGCTTTCACGGTCGGGACGCCGACGGCCAGTTCTACCTCATGCGCGAGGTGCTGGGCGGCGGCTCGGGTGGGCGCCACTATGCGGATGGCTCCGACACGATTCACGTGGTGCCGGACAGCAAGAACCTCCCGGCCGAGTTCACGGAGACGCGGTTTCCCCTGCGGGTAGAGCGGCTCGCCCTGGCCACCGACTCAGGAGGGGCGGGGAAGCGCCGGGGCGGTCTCGGCTACCTCAAGGAGTTCCGCGTCCTGTGCGACAGCGCGTTCCTCTCCATCGCCGACCGCGCCATTCTTTCGTGCTGGGGACTCAATGGGGGCAAGGCCGGCGCACCTTTCCGGGTGACCGTCGACCCCGGCGGCCCCCGCGAACGCGTGTTGCCCGGCCTCGTGGACGACGAGCCCATCCCGGCCGGTACGCTCGTGCGCGTCGAGACAACCGGTGGAGGCGGCTGGGGCGATCCCCTCGACCGCGAACCGGCGCTAGTCGCGCTCGACGTCCTAGAGGGCAAGATCAGCGAGCGGAGTGCCCGCGAGGACTACGGCGTGGCGCTTGTCAGTCATCCCGGCGCGGACCCGCCTGAATGTGACCTGGATCACTCCGCGACCGAGGCCCTCCGGGCTGGCATGCGCGCCGCGCGAGGGCCTCTGCCCTTCTTCGACCGGGGACCAGGCTATCGCCAGCTCGCCGGCCGCGACCACGCCGAAGTGGATTCCGTGATGACGCCGCCAGTATGACCCCCGCTCTGCTCCTCGATCCTCACCTGCTCCAGCAGACGCTCGTGTACGCCTCGCCCCTGATCATTGCCGCGCTCGGCGAGCTGATCATCGAGCGGAGCGGGATCCTCAACGTGGGCGTCGAGGGCATGATGCTGGTGGCGGCCGTGGTCTGCTTCATCGTCACCTGGCAGACGCACAGCGCGACGGCGGGGATCGCCGCCGCCACCAGCGTGGCCGCCATCATGGCGCTCGTGCTCGCCTGCTATGCAATTGCCCTGCGCGGCCCGCAGATCACGGTGGGTCTCGGCCTCTATGTGCTCGGCATCGGCCTCTCGTCGCTCCTTTTCCGGACCGTGTTCGGCGTCCGCACCAGTCCGCCCCAGATCCCCACCTTGCCTCTGCTGCCGCTGCCAGGGCTTGCCGAGTTGCCCGTGGTCGGGCCCGTCCTGTTCCGGCATACGGTGCTCGCCTACGTCGCCCTCGGCCTGGTGCCGCTGGTGCACGCGGCGCTGTTCAAGACGCCGTGGGGCCTTCGGCTTCGCGCGACGGGCGAGAATCCGCGGGCGGTCGACGCGCTCGGCATCGACGTGGCGGCTCTCCGCTATGGGGCCGCCGCGGTGGGCGGCCTCCTCATCGGCCTCGGCGGCGCATACCTTCCCCTTGTACTGACCGGCAGCTTTAGCGATAACATGACCGCGGGGCGCGGCTGGCTGGCCCTTATGCTCGTCATCTTCGGCCGGTGGATGCCGTTCACCGCGCTGGCCGGTGCGCTCCTCTTCGCCTACGTCGAAGCGTTCCAGTTCAAGGTGGGGATGGGCACCAAGGCGATCCCGCCCCAGTTCCTGCTCATGCTCCCGTACCTCTTCGCCCTCGCAGTGCTCGTGCGGATCTATCGCGGGGCGAGCGCCCCGCGGGCGCTCGCCGTGCCCTACGATCGCGAGGCCCGTGGATGACGCTCATCAGGAGGATCCCCGATGCGTAGACGGCACTTTCTCGAACTGACGCTCGCCGCGACGACCGCGAACGCGGCCACGATGGGGCTCCATCCCGAGCTCGTCGCCGCCCAGGCGCGGCGCAAGATGGCGATGATCATGCCGGGCCCGATCCAGGACGCCGACTTCAACGCCGTGGGTTATCTCGCCCTCCAGCAGCTCGCCAAGGCGTATAACCTTCAGGTCTCACACTCCGAGTCGGTGGTGGTGGCCGACGCCGAGCGCATCACGCGAGAGTACATCGCGGCGGGGTACGACATCATCGCCAACCACGGTGGTCAGTTCATCCCCATCATGAACAAGCTCGCGCCGCAGTTCGCGCCGGTGACCTTCATCCAGGAAGCGTCGGGACGGCTGCCCAACCTGCCCGGCAACGCCTGGAACATCGGCCGCAAGTTCTACCAGGGCTTCTACGTGCTGGGCGCCCTGGGCGCGCTGGCCACCAAGACCAACAAGGTCGGGATGGTGGCGGGGGTGCGCCTGCCCGACGTGATCACCTCGGTGAACTCCGTGGCCCTCGCCGTCAAGGACCTGAACCCCCAGGCGCAGCTTCTGTACAACGTCGTGGGGGACTTCAACGACCCGGAGAAGGCGCGCCAGACCGCGGAGGCGCAGATCGCTGCCGGCGCCGACTTCCTCGTGGTCTTCGTGAACCTCGGTCTTTCCGGGGTGGTGGAAGCGGTGAAGGCCGCCCCGCGGCCCGTTCTCCTCACGACGTTCTACACCGAGAAGTGGGACCTGGCGCCCAAGCACATGACCGTCTCCCTCCTCTTCGACTTCAACAAGCCGTACGCCGAGATCGTCGGGAAAATCCTCAAGGGCGAGCGCACCGGCTACTACGAGATGCGCCCGGGCAGCGGCATGGAGCTGTCGGAGATCCGCAACGTCCCCCCCGACGTCGCCACCCGTGTCCGAGGGATCTTCAAGGAAGTCGCGGGCGGCAAGCCCATCCCCGAGATCGCCGACAAGACACCTTGATGGGGAGGAGGCAACGTTGGATGAGCGCGGCGTGACACCTCGCGTACACGGGGAGGTTTGGAGGGGGCGTCGCGCCCCCTTCCAGCTGATCAAGAGCGTTGGATGAGCGCGGCGTGACACCTCGCGTACACGGGGAGGTTTGGAGGGGGCGTCGCGCCCCCTCCAAACTCCAAATGTCCGGGATCGCCAAGCGTTTCGGCGAAACGGTCGCCCTGCGTGACGTCGACTTCGCCGCGGGGCGCGGCGAGATCCATGGTCTTCTCGGTGAGAACGGCGCCGGCAAGACCACGCTGATGAACATCCTCAGTGGTCTATATCGCGCCGACCGCGGCGAGATCGCTCTCGATGATCGCCACGTCAGCATCGCTTCGCCTGTCGACGCGCTCCGCCACGGGATCGGCATGGTTCACCAGCACGTCGAGCTGATCCCGAACTTCACCGCTCTCGAGAACATCCTTCTGGGGCGCGAGGGGAGCCGCTGGCGCCTCATGGTCCATCGCCAGCGTGCGGCTGTAGACGACGTGGCTCGCTGCTTCGGGCTGGCCCTTGAGCTGGACGTCGAGGTCAGCCGGCTGGCCGCCGGCGTTCAGCAGAAGGTCGAGATCCTCAAGGCCCTCTACCGCGGCGTCGACATCCTCATTCTCGACGAGCCCACCACGATGTTGACTCCCCAGGAGGTCGACACGCTCTTCGCCACGGTCCGGGCCATGACCGGCCGGGGTCTGACGGTCATCTTCATCACCCACAAGATCCGCGAGATCCTCGCGAATTGCGATCGGGTGACAGTCATGCGCGGTGGCGGGCGGGTTGCGACCTTGGAGCGTGCGGAGCTGGACGAGGCAGGCCTGGTCGAGCTGATGATTGGCGAATCGGCCCCCCCTGTCAGGCCTCCCCAACCTCCCGCGGAATTGAGGAGCGCCCCGGATTCCCCCGGGTATGACCTGGCGTCGGGGACCGTTGTCAGGCCTCCCCAACCTCCTGCGGAATCGACGAGCGCCCCGGCTGCCCCGGGGTGTGACGGAGCGTCGGCGACCGTTGTCAGGCCTCCCCAACCTCCCGCGGAATCGAGGAGCGGCCCGGCTCCGCCGGGGCGCGTCCAGCGTCGGGGGGGTTTGGGGGGCCGTTAGAGGCCCCCCAACATTATAGACGTGGGGGGTCTCAAC